>NZ_JAMYLV010000007.1:0-224756 GCF_040318195.1 Mesorhizobium sp. M1273
GACCCTGGGGTTCAGGCGCAGCGCGACGTCGCAACACGGCACCAGCTCGGCTGAGGTACGAGAATCGGCGCTGGCGAACAGCGTCACCTCGTGGCCCTGTCGGACAAGTTCTTCGGTCAGATACGAAACAATTCGCTCGGTTCCACCGTAGGTTCGGGGCGGCACGGATTCGGTTAGCGGCGCGATCTGGGCTATTTTCATTTAGAAAATCTTTTCGACGGCGACCGCCGTCTTTCAAACAAGCTTCGGCGGCAACCAAGACAAGCGAGAGCTTCTCGTTGCGAAGTATTCTATGCAGAGTGTATTTATAGTTGTGCCGTCCGTGCTCCTCCCGTGCAATCAGGTTTCCCTTATTCAACTCCTCTGCATCCAAGAACTGCGATCCACGAGAAATGTTTCACCGGCTCGATAAAAAGACAGAATGAGCTACGCGCCGCCGCCCCGCCGCCCCCTGACAGGCAGCTTTGGATCGCTCGATCACCACCAATTGATCCAGGCGTGCCGGTGCCGAATGGAACATAAAGCCCGGAATTCAGTTAGATAGCTGGATTTGGCTGGAGTATCGCCAGATGCGGAATTCCAGCCGGGCAGGGCACTACCTTGACACGGAGTGAGCGGCTTCGGGCGCATCTCACCGAACTCAGGCACCACCTTGCCGAACTCAGGAGCCATAAACGCTCCTTATGGAGGATGCCATGAACCAGTGGACAAACGCCAGGCTCTGTGACGTAGCCAACCTGATCCTTGGGGCAATTCTGTTCTTCTCCCCCTGGATCTTCACCTTTGCGGCAGGCCCGCAGACGCAGAACGCCCTCGGCAGCGGAATCTTGATTGTCGTGCTTTCGGTTGCCGCCCTCGCAGCATTTGCCGTGTGGGAAGAGTGGGTGAACCTGGTCGTCGGACTGTGGGTTCTCGCATCGCCCTGGGTGCTTGGATTCCAGGCGACCACGGCGATGACCGTGCATGTCGTGATCGGCATTCTGGTCGCCGTGCTGGCGGCGATCGAGCTCTGGATGATGTATCAGAACCCGCCGACCCAGTCCGCCGCCTAACAGGCGCAGCCAGCCAGCGCCCTTTTTTGGGCCTGACGGATCTATCGGTCGTCTGCCGGTCTCTCGGCAACAGCCGCTGGAGGCCGGGCAGGCGGCGTTTGTTTGGACGAGAATAGGAAGGATGACGCATTATGGTCGGTGACAATCCGCGTTCGACGGCCAGGATTGCGGGACATCCTATTCATCCGATGCTCGTGCCATTTCCGATCGCCTGCTTCGTCGGCACCCTGCTGACGGATCTAGCCTATTGGCGAACAGCGGAGATGATGTGGGCTGACTTCTCCGCTTGGCTGGTTACCGTCGGCGTGATCATGGGCTGCCTGGCAGCGATCGCGGGGCTGATCGATTTCCTGGCCAATCCGCTGATAAGGGCACAGCCCCCCGCCTGGCCGCACGTGCTCGGCAATCTTCTGGCGCTGGCGTTATCCATCATCAACATGCTCGTGCACACCCGCGATGCATGGACCTCCATCGTTCCTACAGGCTTGATCCTCTCGGCGGTTGTCGTGCTCGTCCTCATCTTCACCGGTTGGCTGGGCTGGTCCATGGTGTACAGGCATCACGTCGGAGTGGCGAATTGATGCGCATAGCAAGCTCCATCGGTCAGACCAGGCGCATCGCGGTGTCCGTCCTAGTTTGCACTGCGGCGATCACTCTTGCAGCGTGCAGCGGCAACGATCCGGACCCCAGCAGTCAGATAGGGCCGAATCCAAAACTGCCGGAGCCGATCCAATATTTCTTCCCGCCGATGCATCTCGCTTCCGTGGTCGGATGGAAGAGCGACGAGAAGCCGACAGTCGCGCAGGGGCTGCAGATCCAGGCTTTCGCCCACGGCTTGCAGCATCCGCGGTCGCTTTATGTGCTGCCCAATGGCGACGTGCTGGTGGTCGAGTCCAAGGCGCCGGGTGGCGAACCGATCAAACGGCCCAAGGATTTGGTGATGGGCTGGATCGAATCCTGGGTCACCTCGGGCGGCGACAGCGGCCCAAGCAACCGCATTACGCTGCTGCGCGACGCCGATGGCGATGGCAAGCCGGAGCTGACCAGCGTATTCCTCGACCACCTGAGCTCCCCCTTTGGCGTGGCGCTGGTGGGAAGCGATCTCTACGTCGCCAATACCGACTCCATCGTCCGCTATCCCTACAACACCGGTGACACAAAGATCACCACGCCCGGGACGCCGCTAACCGCCCTGCCCGGCGGCCCGATCGACCACCATTGGACGAAGAGCCTGGTGGCAAGCCCCGACGGCTCGCTGCTCTATGTCGGCATCGGCTCGAACAGCAACGTCGCCGAAAACGGCATCGAGGCGGAGAAGAACCGCGCCGCCATCTGGCAGGTAGACAGGGCCACCGGCCGGTCGCGCATTTTCGCCAGCGGTTTGCGCAATCCAAACGGCCTGAGCTGGGAGCCGCAGACCGGGGCGCTCTGGGCAGTGATCAATGAACGCGACGAGCTCGGCCCCAATCTCGTGCCGGATTATCTGACCTCGGTAAAGGATGGCGGCTTCTACGGATGGCCATACAGCTATTACGGCCAGCATCTCGATCCCCGCGTCATGCCCCAACGTCCGGACCTGGTCGCAAAAGCGATCGTTCCGGATTATGCACTGAGTTCCCACGTCGCCCCTCTGGGGCTGGCCTTCTATGCGGCAACCAGCCTTCCCGAGGCATATCGCGGCGGCGCCTTCGTTGGCGAGCATGGCAGCTGGAACCGCACGCGCTTCAATGGCTACAAGGTAGTTTTCGTACCATTCAGCGGCGGCCGTCCGAGCGGCGTCGCTACCGACGTGGTGACTGACTTCCTGGACAAGGACAACAAGGCGCGCGGCCGGCCTGTCGGCCTGGCTGTCGACAAAACCGGGGCCCTGCTCATCGCCGACGACGTCGGCAACACAGTTTGGCGGGTGACATCTGCCGGCCAATAAAGTGGCTCCACTCCCTTCGTCGAGCTGTCGGTCGAGCAGGTGGAGGGATCCCCGACGATCGCCGTTCCGGTGGTTCTGCTAGGCGCATTCGGCGTGCCCGCCATTGCCGGCTACTCCACGCTGACGATGTTTGCCGCGTGGCCGCATCGGGCGGGTGAGCTGGAAATAGATGAGGGCCTGCCGCTGATCACCGCCGAACCGAAGGACCGCCAGCGCCGCGAAATGGTATTTTTGCCCTTCCCACAGCCGGCTCTAGAATTTTCATCGCAAATCAAGTTATGATGCACTTGGTATTTCCCGGGACGGCTTGCGCCGCTTGGAATACCGGGAGGAACCGGGACATGGCCGTTGCGCTTGTACTCGTTCTGATAGTCGTGGGCTCGGTGTTGTTCCACTTCCTGAGCCCATGGTGGTGGACGCCGATTGCCTCGAACTGGGACTATATCGACAACACCATCATCATAACTTTCTGGATCACCGGTGTCGTCTTCGCCGCCGTGGTTCTTTTCATGGCCTATTGCGTCTTCCGCTTCCGTCATCGGGAAGGCAATCAGGCGGCATACGAACCTGAGAACAGGCGGCTCGAATCCTGGCTGACGGTCGTCACCGCGGTTGGTGTCACCGCTTTGCTCGTTCCAGGCCTGTTCGTCTGGAGCCGGTTCGTTACCGTTCCAAGCGACGCAACCGAGGTCGAAGTCGTCGGCCAGCAGTGGCAATGGAGTTTCCGCCTCCCCGGCAAGGACGGCAAGCTCGGCACATCCGACACTCGCGACGTCAACGCTGAAAATCCACTCGGCGTCATCGCCGCCGATGCCAACGGTCAGGACGATGTCGTAGTGGAAGCGGCCGACCTGCACCTCCCGGTAGGCAAACCGGTCAAGATGCTGCTCCGCTCGATCGATGTGCTGCACGATTTCTACGTGCCGGAATTCCGCGCCAAGATGGACATGATCCCGGGCTCGGTCACCTATTTCTGGTTCACTCCGACCAAGACCGGAACCTTCCAGGTCCTGTGTGCCGAACTCTGCGGCCAGGGACATCCGATGATGCATGGCGTGGTCATGGTCGATACTCAGGAAGACTATCTGGCGTGGCTTGGCCAGCAGCAGACTTTTGCGCAGCTGTCCGCGCCCCAGCAGATGGGCTCGGCAGAGTAGGAAACCGGAACGACGGCGCGCCGTCGGGATTGAAGTTAATGCGGCAAGTCCGAACTGTCGGGCTGGCCGAGAAGGGCACGGAGGTGTTCCTATGGTCGATATCACACCTGCAGATGCGGTACCGCCGGCCGAAGTCGCGGAAATGGAACTCTACCATCCGCACAGCTGGTGGACGAAATACGTTTTCTCGCAGGACGCCAAGGTCATCGCCATCCAGTATTCGGCGACGGCGACAGCGATCGGCATGGTCGCGCTGGTGCTATCCTGGCTGATGCGGCTGCAACTCGGCTTCCCCGGCACATTCGACTTCATCACCCCGGAAGCCTACTACCAGTTCATCACCATGCACGGCATGATCATGGTGATCTACCTGCTCACGGCACTCTTCCTGGGCGGCTTCGGCAACTATCTGATCCCGTTGATGGTTGGTGCTCGCGACATGGTCTTTCCCTATGTCAACATGCTGAGCTACTGGATCTATCTGCTCGCCGTGCTGGTCCTGGTGTCGAGCTTCTTTGCGCCCGGCGGACCGACGGGTGCCGGCTGGACGCTCTATCCGCCGCAGGCGATCATGACCGGTACGCCAGGCGGCCAGGACTGGGGCATCATCCTGATGCTTGTCTCGCTGATCCTGTTCATCGTCGGCTTTACCATGGGCGGCTTGAACTATGTCGTGACGGTGCTGCAGGGGCGCACGCGCGGCATGACGCTGATGCGCCTTCCGCTTACTGTCTGGGGTATTTTCACCGCCACCGTCATGGCACTGCTCGCCTTCCCGGCGCTGTTCGTCGCCTGCGTGATGATGCTGC
The DNA here is from genome assembly GCF_040318195.1 of Mesorhizobium sp. M1273. Taxonomy (NCBI): domain Bacteria; kingdom Pseudomonadati; phylum Pseudomonadota; class Alphaproteobacteria; order Hyphomicrobiales; family Phyllobacteriaceae; genus Mesorhizobium; species Mesorhizobium sp. M1273. The sequence continues at coordinate 4,946 of NZ_JAMYLV010000007.1, forward strand.
TCGACCGGGCGCTCGGCACCAGCTTCTTCATGCCGGCGATCGTCGAGATGGGCGAACAGTTGCAGCACGGCGGCGGCAGCCCGATCCTGTTCCAGCATCTGTTCTGGTTCTTCGGCCATCCGGAGGTCTACATCGTGGCGCTTCCGGCCTTCGGCATCGTATCCGACCTGATCAGCACCCATGCGCGCAAGAACATCTTCGGCTACCGCATGATGGTCTGGGCCATCGTCGGCATCGGCGCGCTGAGCTTCGTGGTCTGGGCGCACCACATGTATGTCAGTGGCATGCATCCCTATTTCGGCTTTTTCTTCGCCACAACGACATTGATCATCGCCGTCCCAACAGCCATCAAGGTCTACAATTGGGTGCTGACGCTGTGGCGCGGCGACATCCACCTCACCATACCGATGCTTTTTGCCTTGGCCTTCATCGTCACCTTCGTCAATGGCGGGTTGACTGGGCTATTTCTTGGCAATGTCGTCGTCGACGTTCCGCTTTCGGACACGATGTTCGTCGTCGCCCATTTCCATATGGTCATGGGGGTTGCCCCGATCATCGTAATCTTCGGCGCGATCTATCACTGGTATCCGAAGGTCACCGGCCGGATGCTGAACGAGACACTGGGCCGGTTCCATTTCTGGGTCACCTTCCTCGGCGCCTATCTGATCTTCTTTCCCATGCACTATCTCGGCTTGATGGGCGTGCCGCGGCGGTACAACGAATTGACCGACATGACGATCATGACGGAATCGGCCCACCACCTGAACTCGTTTATCAGCATCATGGCTTTTATAGTCGGTTTTGCTCAGATTGTGTTTCTGTTCAATCTCATCTGGAGCATCCGCCATGGCCGCGAGGCTGGCGGCAATCCGTGGCGGGCAACGACGCTCGAGTGGCAGACGCCCGAAACACCGCCCGCCCACGGCAATTTCGGCAAGGATCTGCCGATCGTCTATCGCTGGGCCTATGACTACAGCGTACCGGGAGCCAAGGAGGACTTCATACCGCAAAACGTTCCGGGCTCCTTCGCGCCCTCCAGGGAGCCGGCATGAGCGTAATCCTGGTCTTCCTGCTCGTGATCGCCGGTATTGCCGGGTGGTGGCTTTCCCATCAGCGGCTAATGACGAAGCCGTGGCTCGAGCAAGGTATGACCGGGGATTTTGTCGCTCTGGACCGATCGGCGCTGCCGACCGCAAAGATCGGTCTCGGCGTCTTCCTTGCCGTCGTCGGCTGCCTGTTCGCGCTGTTCACCAGTGCTTACTTCATGCGCATGGCGCTGTCGGATTGGCGGCCGCTGCCCATCCCGCCCCTGCTCTGGCTTAACACCGGCGTACTGGTCTTGAGCAGCATCGCGATACAGTGCGCTTCGCTCGCGGCGCGCAAGGGTCAAGTGGACATGGTCAGGCTCGGCCTCGCCACCGCTGGACTCACGGCGCTCGTCTTCCTGATTGGACAGCTTGTGGCATGGCGGGAACTGAGTGCCGATGGCTATTTTCTGGCATCCAATCCGGCCAACAGCTTCTTCTACCTGCTAACGGGAATGCATGGCCTGCATATACTGGGAGGACTGGTCGGGCTGGGCAGAACGAGCGTCGGCGCCTGGAACGGAGCGCAGCCGCAGCGGCTTCGCCTCAGTGTCGAGCTGTGCGCCATGTACTGGCATTTCCTGCTTTTCGTCTGGCTCGCCATCTTTGCGCTTCTGGCCGGCTGGGCTTCGACTTTAATCGACATTTGCCGAGGGTTGCTGACCTAGGAGGAACGGGCGGATGGCAGAGACGACACTGGCGCACATCGGCCGAACAGAGCCGCGGCCCGCAGGCTGGCAAGGCATCGCCGCCGACTGGTCCTCGGATCAGCGGGCGTTCAAAAACGTGTCCTGGGGCAAGGCCATGATGTGGATCTTCCTGCTCAGCGACACGTTCATCTTCGGCTGCTTCCTGCTCTCCTACATGACCGCGCGTATATCAACACGTGTGCCGTGGCCCAATCCGAGCGAGGTCTTCGCCCTGCGCATCGGTGGCTCCGACATTCCACTGATCCTTATCGCCATCATGACCTTCGTGCTGATCTCGAGCAGCGGAACGATGGCCATGGCGGTCAATTTCGGCTACCGCCGCGACCGCCGCAAGACGGCAGCGCTGATGCTCTTGACCGCAGCACTCGGCGCGACCTTCGTCGGCATGCAGGCCTTCGAATGGACCAAGCTGATCACCGAGGGCGTGCGGCCTTGGGGCAATCCCTGGGGCGCTGCCCAGTTCGGCGCATCCTTTTTCATGATCACCGGCTTCCACGGCACGCACGTGACGATCGGGGTGATCTTCCTGATCATCGTGGCGCGAAAGGTCTGGCGCGGGGATTACGATGTCGGACGGCCCGGCTTCTTCACCAGCCGAAGGGGCCGCTACGAGAACGTCGAAATCATGGGGCTTTACTGGCATTTCGTCGACCTGGTCTGGGTGTTCATTTTCGCATTTTTCTATCTTTGGTGAGAGGCAGGACATGGCTGAAGCAACCGCAAACGGCCTGGGACAACACGCACTGGACAGCGCCCGTACCCATGATGCGACGACGACCGGCGTTACCCCGGCGGAGGTTCATCAGGAGCACCCGATCAAGCTCTATCTGGTGGTCTGGGCGTGGTTGTTCATCCTCAGCACCTGCTCCTATCTGGTCGACTATTTCGGTCTCCACGGCTATCTCAGATGGTCGCTGATCCTGATCTTCATGATCCTCAAGGCAGGACTGATCGTCGCCATCTTCATGCACATGGCCTGGGAACGGCTGGCACTGGCATATGCAATTATCCTGCCGCCGGTACTGGTTCTGGTGTTCGTGACGATGATGGTCTTCGAAGCGGACTACACGCTTCTCACCCGAATGGCGTTTTTCGGGGCCGGGCCCTGACATGCAATCCGGATCCGGGCCGTCCGGTCCTGGAGCCTTCGCCTTGAAACAATCCACGACTGGTCCATTTCTGTTGGTATCGGAAACGACAGGCGATGCCGGCGTTTCCACATGCGTCGCGAACACCAGCAAGGGGCGCCCAAGATGACCATCGCAACCAGACTGAAGGACTTCATCGATAGGAAAGGAATTTCCTACGACACCGTCGAGCATCACCGCACGGCGACAAGCAGACAATCCGCCATTGCGGCACATGTGCCTGGCAGCATAATGGCCAAATCGGTGGTCGTTCACCACGACCGTGGCTACGCGCTCGCCGTGGTTCCAAGCACGCACAGGATAGAACTCGCGACATTGCAGGATGTCATGGAGAAGCCTCTTGGACTTGCCTCCGAAGACGAGGTGGTCTCGTTGTTCGGCGATTGCGATGTCGGCGCTGTGCCACCGATCGGCGCTGCCTATGATGTGCCAGTGGTCCTCGATGAAAGCCTCGGCGACGCTCCCGAAATCTATTTCGAGGGCGGTGATCATAGGACGCTGGTGCATGTGAGCGGCAGGGATTTTCGCGACCTGACAAAGGACGCGCGCCAGGCCCGTTTCAGCCACCCGGCCTATTGAAAGCTCTGCCCCACCCTGCCCGCACCGGCACTTTCACCGGTGCGCGCAGGGCTGGTTTTTTTCAGCTCACGGTCTGGTGGCCGGCGGCGATTCCACAACTTTCCGATAGACATGCCAGGTCGCATGACCAAGGATCGGCAGCACGACTGCCAACCCGGCGAACACTGGCAGCGAGCCGACGATCAGGGCGACGGCGACGATAAGGCCCCACACGGCCATCACGATCGGGTTGGCCAGGACAACGCGCACCGAGGTGTGGATGGCTTCGTAGGCGCCGACATCGCGGTCGAGCAACAACGGGAATGCGACGACCGTGGTGCACAACACAACCGCGGCGAACACGAAGCCGATGGCGTGACCCAGGATGATGAGCGTCCAGCCGCGTCCCGTGGCGAATATTTCACTGATGAAGCTGGACAGCGATTGCGGCGGCGCCGGGCCGAACAGGGTCTGGTAGAATATCTGGGCCGTCAAAAGCCAGGCGATAAAGATCGCAAGCAGCATGACGCCGACCGCTGCAATAGCCGGCAGTGCAGGAGAACTCCTGACCTCAAAGGCGTGCCTCCACGAGGCGTCGAGCCCGGCTTCCCGTCGCCGGCTGATCTCATAGAGGCCGATCGCCGCGAACGGACCAATCAGTGCAAAGCCGGACACAAGCGGAAACAGCAATGGCAGCGTGTTGTTACCTGACGTCCAGACAGCAAGCACGACACCCGCAATCGGATAGATCAGGCAGAGAAAAACGATGTGCGACGGCTTGACCATGAAATCATCGACGCCACGCCTGAGCGCATCAAAAAGATCGGAGACACCGATTTTTCGAATTCTGGTGTGTTCCAGCGTCTCGCTGGCGCCTGCTATTACGTGAAAGCTTGCCATGACCATTCCTCCAGACCAGGTCCGGTAAGGTCGCGTTTTACGGTGCTGCCGTTCCGCATGATTGGCCCACGCAAACCGCGACCTGCACCATGATCAATATACTCTCATGCGGGGGACTTGTCGCGCTTTGTAGGAAGGCCCGGGAGTAAGAGGTCCCGGGTAGCCTGACTAGCTACGGACGCCGTTCTTCGATATGCTCTTCTAGTCGAAGGTGAAGGTCATGGACGGAAGGACAGTTCTCATACTCGGCCTTGGCGTCGTTATTCTGCTGTTGCTGGGATTTTGTGCTCTGCCAATGTGATGTTTTGAGCCGGGTCAATAGTCGGCTGAAGCGATCACTCGCATTACAATGGTGTCGGCAAGCAACGCTGCAAATATTGCGAAAAGATAGACAATCGAATACGCAAACAGCGCCTTTGCCGGCTTCATCTCCTTGTCGGCGACGAGAACCTTCCAGGCCTGCCAAATGAAACCTGCACCCAACGCGGCTGAAGCAGTGCCGTAATATCCGCTCGCGAAGCCGAGGCCCCAAGGGAGCACGCCGATTGGCGCCAAGAGCAGCGAATAGGCGAAGATTTGTTTTCTGGTCGAGTGCTGGCCGGCCACATTCGGCATCATCGGGACCCCAGCCGCGGCATAGTCACCGACCTTGAAAAGGGCCAGCGCCCAGAAATGAGGCGGCGTCCAGAGGAAAATGATCAGAAACAGGATGAGACTTTCAATGCCGATTGCGCCGGTTGCAGCAACCCACCCGATCACCGGAGGAAGGGCGCCTGCCGCGCCGCCTATGACGATATTCTGTGGCGTCGAGCGCTTCAGCCACATCGTGTAGATAACGACATAGAAAAAGATGGTGAACGCCAACAACGATGCGGCGAGCCACCCCACCAGCACGCCGAGCGTCATGACCGACAGTGCGGAAAGCACCAGACCGAAGCTGAGAGCTTCGCCAGGCGTGACGCGACCGGACGGAATTGGTCGCTTGGACGTGCGAGACATCAAGGCGTCTATGTCTGCGTCGTACCACATATTGAGCGCGCCGGCGGCTCCCGCTCCAACCGCGATTGCGCCGATGGCAATTAAGGCGATAACTGGATTCATCACGCCGGGCGCCATCATCAGGCCGACGAAGGCAGTAAACACGGCGAGCGCCATGACGCGTGGTTTCAAAAGCGCAAAGAAATCACCCGCCGTCGCCTCCGAGAGGCGGATGCCGGTATCCTTGAGACGGCTTTCTTCAGTCGACATTCAGACGACCACCGATGGGAATGGCAGCCTAGCCGGCCAATGTCTTTTTTGCAACGAGTCGCCCTCCCCACCGACACTGCCGGCAGATTGCGGCCGAGGCTATGCCTCGACCTGTTTGCTATACCAAGATCCGGCGGAAGAGCCGGGCTATTTGGAGAATTGCTTCAGATAAGCAATGACATTGGCGACGTCCTCGTCCTTCTTGAGGCCGGGGAATGCCATCTTGGTTCCTTTGACCATCGCCTTGGGATCGTGAAGGTAGGTCGTCAGCGTGGCCTCATCCCATTTGACGCCGGACTTGCCGGCCTCGGTCATGGCCTTGGAATAGCTGAACCCTGGATGCGTGCCGGCCGTTCGGCCGATGACGCCGTTCAAGGACGGGCCGACCTTGTTCTGATCCTTGTCCGCGATATGGCAGACCTTGCATTTGGCGAAGACCTTCTCACCCGCCGCGGCATCCTGTGCCCGCGAGGGGCCGGCAATGACGGTGGCGACGGACATGATGACAAAAAACACAAAGGCACGCATGGCATTTCCTCCCTGATCGCCAATTTGCCCTGGCTGACCTGCACAGGCCGACATTTAGTCCGCTGGCATGCGCTCTTGAATGGCAGAACGGATATCCACTGCCTGGGGTTGCGGCACCTACATACCACGGAACCCGGCCGGCAGATAGAGTTCGGCCGTGCCAAGGTTTAATGCGGACAATCTGCTCAAGGCAATTTGGTGTTGCAGCTGGCGGCGATCCGGCCGATCGCCTCTTCAACTCCGGTGAGGTCAAACTCGGCTTTGCCGCGCCCCGACAGCAGCCCGAACCGCCAGGACAGCAGCAGCCGGTCCGCGGCAATCAGTCGCCTGATGCCGTCGGCACCGTCGCGGACCAGCATCCTGCTGCGCGGGCCGACCGACCAGCTTTCGTTGAGCTTGCCGGATTGGCCGACAGTCACCGACATGGCGATGGTTCGGCTGGCGGAAACGGTGTCGCTCAGCTGCAGCCATTCGCTCCAACGCGGTTCGCCGGCGGTCCGGCACGCGATCGTCAAAACCGGGCTGTAGCTCAATGCGCCGCCGCCGGTGATGAGCTTGTTGGTCGCGTAAAGCGAGGCGGTGACAAGGCCATCGCTGCTCTTGTCGAACCGCCAGTTGTCGAGAACCGTATCAGCCTGGGCAATGCCACAGACCGACGCAAGCAGGAACGCCGCCGCCACGCTTCCGATACCGAAGAACTGTCTCAACGATGCCTCCAACAACCGCTGCGGTCAGCAACCCAGCGCAGATAATCATCAAAGCTTCATATCGCTACCTCGACCGCCAGATGCGCGAAAATCCGTTGCGTCTGTGCCACAACGAAAAAGGCCGCCTCGAGAAGGCGGCCTTTCGGAATTCAGCAGAGACGTTATTCAGCGTCCTTGGCGGTCTTCTTCTTCGGCGCGGCCTTTTTCTTCGGCTCTTCAGCGTCGTCGTCGGCCTTCTTGGTGTCCGCTTTTTTCGCAGCCGCCTTCTTCGCCGGCTTGGCCTTGGTTGTATCCGTATCCTCCTCGTCGGCCAGCAGCTCTTCCTTGCTGACCTTGACGTCGGTGACCGAAATCTGGCCGAGCAGATGGTCGACCACCTTCTCTTCGAACATCGGCGCGCGCAACGTGTTCAGCGCTTCGGGATTGTTGCGATAGAATTCGAAGGCCTCCTGCTGCTGGTTGGCCGGATAGCGACGCACCTGCTCGAAGAGGCCGCGCTGCAATTCCTCGTCCGTCACCGTGACGCCGGCCTTCTCGCCGATTTCGGCGAGAACCAGGCCGAGACGCACGCGGCGCTCGGCAAGCCGCATGTATTCTGCACGCGCTTCTTCTTCCGTCGTCTCTTCGTCGGCAAAGGTCCGCCCGGCAGCTTCGAGATCGCGATTGACCTGGTTCCAGATGTTGTTGAACTCGGCCTCGACTAGCTTGGACGGCGCCTCGAACGAGTAGGCAGCGTCGAGCTGGTCGAGCAACTGCCGCTTGACTTTCTGGCGCGTTATCGAGCCGAACTGGTTCTCGATCTGACCGCGCACCACCTCGCGCAGGCGCTCCAGCGATTCAAGGCCGAGATTTTTGGCCATCTCGTCGTTGATCTCAAGCGCGCCGGGCTTCGACACTTCCTTGACCGTCACGTCAAAAGTGGCTTCCTTGCCGGCCAGATGCGCCCCCTGGTAGTTTTCCGGGAAGGTAACCGTGACCTGCTTCTCGTCGCCGGCCTTGCTGCCGACCAGCTGGTCCTCGAAGCCGGGGATGAATTCCTTCGAGCCGAGCACCAGCGGCTGATCCGTGCCTGCGCCGCCGCCGAAGGCTTCGCCGTCGATCTTGCCGACATAATCGATGGTCACGCGATCGCCTTCGGCGGCCTTGCCGGTCTTCGGCTCGTAAGTGCGGGCGGATTCAGCGACACGCTTGACCTGCTCGTCGATCTCTTCATCCGGCACGTCGAACACCTGGCGCGTCACCTTGATGTCGGAGAAATCCTTGATCTCGATCGGCGGAATGACCTCATAGTTCAGACGGAACTCGAAATCGGCACCGCCTGCCAGGATCTTCTCGGCTTCCTTCTCGTCCTCGGTCATGATCACTTCGGGCTGCATGGCGGCCTTTTCGCCGCGCCCGGTGATGATCGAACGGGTCGAATCATTGAGGATCTCGTTGACCACTTCGGCCATGAACGACTTGCCGTAGACTTTGCGCAGATGCTGCACCGGCACCTTGCCGGGGCGGAAGCCGTTGATGCGGACCTTGTTCCTGGCATCGGAGAGCCGCGCCATCAGCTTGGCTTCCATGTCACCGGCCGGCACGGTGATCTTGATCTCGCGCTTGAGACCGGAGTTGAGCGTTTCGGTGACCTGCATCATAAAACCTTTGTTTCCACCAATGAGGCCGTCAAACGGCCCCTGCCGTTTACAGCCTGCCGGTATGATCTTGCCGGGAATGGCTTTTGGTGCGGGACTTGGCGATCTGTCCGCTCAACGCGGCACAAATCCTCCAGAAATACGCTCCAAAATGTGAATAAGTCTTTGTTTTTCCTACTTCTTATCACATTCTGCAGAAGCGGATCGTCGCGTCCCGTCACATTCGACACGCCTTTTGTCACAGGCGACGCTGATTTTCAACCATCTTTGCATTCCGGCCAATGATGCCGATGTGGGCTCTGACATTGACAGAATGATGGCTACATGGGATTGGCCGGGCAATGCGGATGTGGCGGAATTGGTAGACGCCCTGGATTTAGGTTCCAGTGCCGAAAGGCGTGGGGGTTCGAGTCCCTTCATCCGCACCACCCTTCGCTCTTCGAGCTTGGGGTGGCAGGCCACTCGAAGCTCCTCCGAAGCCTTGGCGAAGGAGGATCATTGCCAAGGCCGTAGCGCGATCTAGTAAAGCGGCTCCTCGAATAGTGTCTTGTCGCCATCCATCAGCGCTTTGATCTGCGCCGTGCCGTTGGCCGCAATCGCCACGCGGATGCCGAACGGCCGCACACGCATGTCGTTCTGGATCGCCATCCCCTCGCCTTCCGGCAGATAGAAGCGCTCGATGCCGTACTCCGGCGCGATCGTCGTTGCTCCCTGGCTGATATTCCAGCCCTCGGAGACGTGTCCGACGATATCGGCTTCATCGGATACTGCCGGCGCCGGCGCTTGCCCGAACCAGGCCGCGGTCGGCCCCCAATAGCCATCGGCGCCCTGCTTCAACCTGACCACGATCGACGTTTCCTCGCTGGAAAGCTTGCCGGCCGGAATGTTGCCGATCAGTTTCACCGGTATGCGTGAAATGTCGTAGCCGAGCAGAATGTAGTCACCGCGCAAGAGATCGCGCGGATCGATCGGCTCGACCTTGAGCAGGACCTGCTTGCCATCGCGCAGGATCGCCGCGCGTCCGGCGATGATCCAGCTCAGAAAGCCGATCTGGACGAGCGCCAGGACCAGCGCCGAGATGATCAGTCTTTTGCCGGTCATCATGCCGCCGCTCCTGTCATGTTCGAGGCGTTCAAGCGCCTTTCTATGCGGATGATAATGAAAGCAAGAACGGCGAGCAGCACCGCCGCCGCAAGGAAGAAGCCTGCCGTGTCGAGCATTGATTGCAGCATCACCACATAGATGATGGCGAGTTCGAAGGCGAAGCCCGCATAGGCAACCCAGCGCAGTCCCCGGCTCTCGCGGCCGCCCAGCACGATCGCCGCGACGATGCCGGCCAGCGCAACAGCCGAGGCAATGGCGAAGCCGCTATTGTAGCTGCTTTCATCCGCCAGTTCGAATTGGATCATCGCCAGGCCGGTGAGAAAGCCGATCAGCGCGTGCAAGGGCAACCTGCCGCCGAGTTGCAAAACCCTCTCGATCGGCCCGGCAGCAAAGATCGCAGCGGTAAAAAGCAGCAGCGACGCGGCAACGAGCGGGATGGCGACTTGCAGCGTGTCGTATTCCGTGGCCAACAGCACGAGGTAGAAAAGGACCGACAGGATGATCAGGTGGCGCGCCGCCTGGCTGCGCGTCCAGAACGAAACGGCGAACAGAATTAGCGCCATGACCACGAAGAGATGCGGAAATTCCGTGCGCCGGAAGTAGTCGAACCCTCTCAGGAACAGCCAGGCATCGGCGATGCCGACGGCAGCGACGGTCAGCGGGTTTGAGCGCAGCGCCACCGCCGCCAGCGCCGTGCCGGCGCCCCAGGTGATCAAGGCCGAGGCCTCGTCGCCCGACAAATGATACATCTGGCCGATCAGCGCGATCGATCCGCCGAATGCCGCCGCCGCGACGATCCACAGTGCTTCGCCGATCGCCGCATGGTCGCGCATCTTCAGCACCGCGCCGCCGACATAGCCGGCAAGGATAACGGCAAAAAGTGCCGCGACCCGCACCAGCCGCGGGATGACTTCCCAGTTGGCGGCGATGAAGATCAGGATAGCCGCGCCGAACAGCAGCGCCGCCATCATCGCCAGGATCGAGCCGAAACTCAGCGATTTGCGTTCGTTTGCCTCGACGTCGCGCGTTAGAGCCTCGGCTGTCGGCGCGTCGATCAGGCCGGCCTGCTGCCATCGCGCGATATCCGACCTGACCCGTGACGAATAGCTCGCCATGCCCCTCCCCCTTTCCTTGGTTCTTTTAGCTCGTCCGGCCAAGCGTTTGACCTAACGGCATTTTCCGATCTGGGCGGAAAACTGGACGCGCGCTAATGCTGCATTGCACAATTTGCATTGCTGCCATGCACCAATAGCGCTTTTAAATCGATATGACCCCACCTATTTTCACGGTGCACACAAAGACGGAATGATCCGAAAGAAAGACGAAACGAGACTACCATGAACCTGATCCGCAACTATCGCAACTGGCGCCGCTATAGGGACACCGTGTCCGAGCTGAGCCGCCTGAGCACCCGTGAACTGACCGATCTCGGCATCAGCCGCAGCGACATTCACTACGTCGCCCGCAAGGCGGTCTAATCCTTCGGGCCGCAAATGGCCCGAACCAGTTTTGAAAAGAGAACGACAATGAACCTGATCCGCAACTATCGTAACTGGCGCGTCTACCGCGAGACGGTTACCGAGCTGGGTCGCCTGTCGAACCGCCAGCTCAACGATCTCGGCATCGTCCGCGACGAGATCAAGATGGTCGCTCGCAGGGCGATCTAACAACAAGAATTTCGCCAGGGTCGACCTCCTCCCCGACTCTGACGGATACGGTCAGCCTTCACCTCCTCCCGAGGGTTGACCACAAAAACGGCGCCCGCCGGACCTCCTCCCCCGGCGGGCGCTGTTTCTAAAAAGGGTTTCGCGCCCTTTCAAATGGCGAAAGGAATTTCGTCAAAGCCGACCTCCTCCCCGGCGATGACGAATACGGTCGATCTTCACCTCCTCCCGAGGATCGACCAACAAAACGACACCCGCCGGACCTCCTCCCCCGGCGGGTGTCGTTGTTTTGGGGCGGCTTCCCCCGTCAGCCATTCTCCCGAGTGGCAATTGCAATCCCCGCGCCAAGCGACTATTTCGGCGCTCATGGACAAGAACCCCATTCACGTTATCGGCGGCGGTCTCGCCGGCTCCGAAGCCGCCTGGCAGGCGGCCGAAGCCGGCGTTCCAGTTGTCCTGCATGAAATGCGTCCCGTCCGCGGTACCGACGCGCACAAGACCGACGGGCTGGCCGAACTCGTCTGTTCCAACTCCTTCCGCTCCGACGATGCGCAAACCAATGCCGTCGGCCTGCTGCACGCCGAAATGCGGCTGGCCGGTTCGCTGATCATGAGCGCCGGCGACGCGCATCAGGTGCCGGCCGGCGGAGCGCTGGCCGTCGACCGCGACGGATTTTCCGAAGCGGTCACCAGAAAGCTCGAAGCGCACCCGCTCATCACCATTCGGCGCGAGGAAGTGCCCGGCCTGCCGTCGGCGGAGTGGGACCAGGCTATCGTTGCCACCGGCCCGCTGACGGCGCCTTCGCTCGCCCAATCGATCGCCGAAGTGACCGGCGCCGACGCGCTCGCCTTCTTCGATGCCATCGCGCCGATCGTCCATTTCGACACGATCGACATGGATATCTGCTGGTTCCAGTCGCGCTACGACAAGGTCGGTCCCGGCGGCACCGGCAAGGATTACATCAACTGCCCGATGGACAAGGAGCAGTACCTTGCCTTCGTGCAGGCGCTGGTCGACGGCCAGAAGACCGAATTCAAGCAATGGGAAGGCACGCCCTATTTCGACGGCTGCCTGCCGATTGAGGTGATGGCCGAGCGCGGCGTCGAGACGTTGCGCTACGGGCCGATGAAGCCGATGGGACTGACCAATGCGCATAATCCGTCTGTAAAGGCGTATGCCGTCGTCCAGCTCCGGCAGGACAACGCGCTGGGTACGCTCTACAACATGGTCGGCTTCCAGACCAAGCTGAAGCACGCCGAGCAGGTGCGCATATTCCGCACCATCCCCGGGCTGGAACACGCCGAGTTCGCCCGCCTAGGCGGCCTGCACCGCAACACCTACATCAATTCGCCGACGCTGCTCGACGCGTCGCTGCAGTTGAAGTCGCGGCCCGGCCTGCGCTTTGCCGGCCAGATCACTGGCTGCGAGGGCTACGTCGAGAGCGCCGCCATCGGCCTGCTCGCCGGGCGCTTTGCAGCCGCCGAAAGGCTTGGCCATGCGCCGTCGCTGCCGCCCTTGACCACCGCCTTCGGCGCCTTGCTCAACCACATCACCGGCGGCCATATCGTTTCAGACGATGAGCCGGGAAAGCGCTCCTTCCAGCCGATGAACGTCAATTTCGGCCTGTTCCCGCCGGTGGACGCGCCGAAGATCGAAGGCAAGCGGCTGCGTGGCAAGGACAAGACGGTCGCCAAGCGGCACGCGGTAACGTCGCGCGCGCTCGCCGCCTGCCGCGAATGGCTGGGGCTGCCTTCCCAGGCGGAAGCTGCGGAATAACGGTCGGGTTGGCTACGCGGCAGCCTTCATGCGACCGGCCAGCCCCGCGTCGCGCGCCGGAACAAGAGCCAATGCCGGCGCAGGACAGAGAGCCGCGCCACCTCCTTGACAGGCGAGCGGCGGGCGCGCTCCATTTTGTCGAGATAGGCGCCCGAAAGAGCCAGCGGCAGAAACGCCGGGCGCAGCGAAACGGGTAGAGCGGACGCCCCCTGCTCGAAGGCGGAAAGATGTTCCCGTGCCAGCGCGATTGTCGCGGCAGCGGCGCGTTCCGCGCCCGGCCCGCCGTCACCTGTAACGAATTCTTCCGGCGAGGATCCCGCCGCCGCCAAAATATCGGCCGGCACAAAGCACTGTCCCCGCTCGCGATGTAGCGGCAGCAGAAGCAGCAGACCGGTCATCGCCTGCGCACAACCTGCCCTGCCGGCAAGTTCGGCAAAGCGCGGTGCTGCGACCGGATCGAGCACCATCGCCGCAAGCTGGATAAGTGCTGCGGCAGTCTCGCCGCAATAGCCTTCGAGGTCGCTGCGCGACGGCATCGGGTCGTCATAGAGATCGAAGATGCGCGCTTCGAGCATGTTCTCGAAAGCGGCCTTGGGCAGATGGTGGGCGGAAATAGTCGCCTTCAGCGCGTCCGCCACGGGATGGCCGACCTCAGCCCCATCCTCTTCGGCTGCGATAACGTCTCGCCACCATTGCAGCCGCACCTCGCCCGGCAGCGCCTCGTGGATGCGGTCGCGTATGCCGGCAATTTCGGCGTTGAAGGCATAGAGCGAAAACAGCGGGTCCCGCTTGTCTTCGGGCGCGTAGAGCGCGGTCAGGTAGCGGTCATGATCAGCGGCGCGCACCGTCTCCATGACGAGTTTGGTGTTTTCGGCCACGTCAGTCGACGGCGATGAGTGCTGCGGCCACCGCGCGGTCTTCAGCCAGCAGCACATTGTAGGTCCGCACAGCCGCCCCGGTCGACATCGGATCGGCGGAAATGCCGGCATCCTTCAGCGCGGCACGCAGCGCGGCCGGCAACGGCCTCAGATCCTTGCCGCTGCCGACCAGCAGGATCTCGACCTTGTCTGCCTCGTTGAACAGCTTGGCGAAATCCGCTGCCGTGAGCGCCAGCGGATCGGCCGGCTCCCAGCCATAGATGCCCGAAGGCAGGCACAGCAGCGAGCCGCGATGCGACATGTCGGCAAAACGGAAGCCGCCGTTGCCGTAAGCCTCGATCGGTGCGCGGCCGGGGAAATGCGCCTCGCGGATGACGATGCCCTTGACCACTTTTGAGGCAAGCCGTCAGGTGGCTATGGCTTTGCCGCCGCCCACCGGCTTTTCCTCGTCCGACGCTGTGGCCTGCGGTCGCAGCTTGAACAGGATAAGCAGTGGCGCGGCGATAAAGATCGACGAATAGGTGCCGAACACGACGCCGAACAGCATGGCCATGGTGAACGAGCGGATCACCTCGCCGCCGAACAGCACCAGCGCCAGCAGCGCCAGGATCGTCGTCACCGAGGTCAGCGTCGTCCTCGACAGCGTCTCGTTGATGGCGTTGTTCAGCAATTGCGGCAGCGGCATTCGCTTGTATTTTCGCAGATCCTCGCGAACACGGTCATAGACGACAATCGTGTCGTTGAGCGAATAACCGATGATGGTAAGGATCGCCGCCAGCGACGACTGGTTGAATTCGAGGCCGGTGAGGACGAAGAAGCCGATCGTCATGACCACGTCGTGAACGGTCGCAACAATGGCGCCGACCGCGAACTGCCATTCGAAGCGGAACCAGACATAGATCAGAATGCCGAGCAGCGCGACCAGCATGGCAATGGTGCCTTGCTTGGCAAGCTCGCCCGAGACCGTCGGCCCGACCACTTCGACGCGGCGGAAATCATACTGGTCCTGCAGCTCGCCGCGCACCTTGTCGATGACGGTCTGCTCGGCGTTCTCGCCACCCTCCTGGGTACCCACGCGGATCAGCACGTCGTTCGGCTCGCCGAACTGCTGAACCTGCACCTCGCCGACATTGAGTTCCGTCAGCCTGCCGCGGATGTCGGCCAGATCGGCATTGCCGGCCTTGGACTGCACCTCGATCAGTGAGCCGCCCTTGAAATCGATGCCGTAATTGATGTCGATGGTCATGAAGCCGATGACCGACAGCACCGAAAGCACGCTCGACAGTGTGAACGTCCAGCGGCGGATGCCCATGAACGGAATTTTCGTTCCCGGGGGAATGAAGGTCACCGGCGCCCGTGGCAACTCCTTCGGACGGGCCCGGCGAAGCCAGATCGACACCAGCAGGCGGGTGAAGGTGAAGGCGGTGAAGACCGTGGTCAGGATGCCGATGGCATAGGTGACGGCAAAACCCTTCACCGGCCCGGTGCCGAGGTAGAACAGCACCACGGTGGCAATCAGCGAAGTGACGTTGGAATCGACGATGGTCGCCAGCGCCTTGCTGAAGCCGGTATCGATCGCCTGGATCACCGAGCGGCCGGCACGTCGCTCCTCGCGAATACGCTCATAGATCAGCACGTTCGAATCGACCGCCATGCCGATGGTCAGCACGATACCGGCGATACCCGGCAAGGTCAGCGTCGCGCCAAGCAGCGACAGCAGCCCGACGATCATCGCGACATGCACCGCCAGCGCGATGTTGGCGAGGAAGCCGAGGAAACCGTAGGCGACGAACATGAACGCCACGACCAGGATCGAGCCGATGATGCCGGCGACCTTGCCGGCATGGATGGAGTCCTGGCCGAGGCCAGGGCCAACCGTGCGCTCCTCGATCACGGTGAGCGTCGCCGGCAAGGCGCCGGCGCGCAGCAGCACGGCGAGATCGTTGGCGCTCTCGGCAGTGAAATTCCCCGATATCTGGCCGGAACCGCCAGGGATCGGTTCGTTGATCCGCGGCGCCGAAATCACCTGATTGTCGAGGATGATGGCAAACAGCTTGCCGACATTCTGCGCTGTCGCCTGGCCGAACCGCTGCGCCCCCTTGGAATCGAAGCGGAACGAAACCACCGGCTCATTGGTCTGCGAGTTGAACGTCGCCTGGGCATCGACGAGGTTTTCACCCGAAACGATGACGCGGTTCTCGATCAGATACGGAACCGGCGGATCGTCCTGCGAATACAGCACCGAGGATCCCGGCGGCGGACGGCCGTTCAGCGCATCCTGCACCGGCATCGATTGGTCGACCATCTGGAAGGTCAGCTTGGCGGTCTGGCCGAGAATTTCCTTCAGCCGTTGCGGGTCCTGCAAACCGGGCACCTGCACAAGGATGCGGTCGTCGCCTTGCCGCTGCACGATCGGCTCGGTCGTTCCCAGTTCGTTGACACGACGGCTGACAACCTCGATCGACTGGGTCAGCGCCGTCGACGTACGGTATTTGATGCCGGCATCGGTGACGGTGAATTTAAGCAGGCCGGCCTCGGAATCATCCAGGGTCATCTCCTGGATGGACCCGCCGCTGAACAGGCCGGCCGCCACCGGATTGGTCAACGGCTTCAGTGCGTTCTTGGCGGCGTCGATCTGTGCGGGATCGGTGATGCGGACCTGCACCGTGCGCCCCGACCCGGCAAGGCCGGTATAGCCGATCTTGGCATCGCGCAGCAGCGTCCTGATTTCGTCGCGCGTCGTCTCCAGCCGATCCTTGATCAGATCGTTCGGATCCATCCTGAGCAGGATGTGCGAGCCGCCCTGCAGGTCGAGGCCGAGCGTCATCTGCCGCTTCGGCACCCAACTGGGCAGTTGAGCCAACGTGCTTGCCGAGAAAAGATTGGGCGCAGCGAGGACCACTGTGGCGGCCACGGCCAGCCAGATCAGGATCATCTTGAAGCGCGAAAAATAAAGCATATGGCGTCGTCCGTCCGGGCGTACTGGCGGATCGTTCCGCCGACAATTCGGTTATTTCTTGGCGTTCTGGTTCGCCACCGGCTCGCCCTTGACGCGCACGTCGGCGATCGTCGAGCGCAGCGCCGTCACCTTGGTGCCGCCGCCAAGGTCGATCTCCAGCTCGTTATCGTCGATCACCTTGGTCACCTTGCCGACCAAGCCGCCGCCGGTGACAACGGTATCGCCGCGACGAACCGCCGCCAGCATCTCGCCGCGCTTCTTTAGCTGCGTGCGCTGCGGCCGGATGATCAGAAAATACATGATCACGAAAATCAGAGCAAACGGCACGATCTGGATAAACATTGCGGACGAGTCCCCGCCGATGCCTTGGGCGTATGCCGGTGTCACGAACATCGAGGTACTCCTGAATTTTAAAAACAGCCGCCTTAACCGTTCTGGGAATTTGACGGCCCCGCCAAATTTGGCCGGAATATAGTCGGTAACGTTGCCAATGCAACTGCGCCGCCGGGCAAATCGGCTGCTTTTCCGGCCTGGTGAGCCGTGTTAGAGGGTGATCCCGAAAAGCGACGCTCGGTTTCCGCAAAAGATCATGCCCGAACAAATGCTTGGGACGAGTTTCGAAACCGCTGAAATCAGGTAGGTTGGCCTGCCGCACCATCCCGAAAGCGAAACAAAAAAGACAAGAGATGACCGACAGCACCATCGATACCCTGAGCCAGAAGCTCGACCGCCTGATCGAGGCGGTCGCTCGCCTCGCCCCGCCGCCGGTGCCGCAAACCAACCTCGGCGAGGCCGATTGCTTCGTCTGGCAGGCCGATCCCGGCTATCTGGAGCCGGTGCTCAAGGTCAACCGCGTCGACATCGGCCTGATCCGCGGGGTCGATCGCGTCCGCGACATATTGGTCGACAACACCGAGCGCTTTGCCTCAGGCTATGCTGCCAACAACGTGCTGTTGTGGGGCGCGCGCGGCATGGGCAAATCGTCGCTGGTCAAGGCGGTGCACGCCGCGGTCAACGCTTCGGCCAACCTCGATCTGCCGCTCAAGCTTATCGAGATCCATCGCGAAGACATCGACACGCTGCCGAAGCTGATGGGCCTGCTGAAGGCAGCACCCTTCCGCTTCATCCTGTTCTGCGACGACCTGTCATTCGACCATGACGACACGTCCTATAAATCGCTGAAGGCAGCGCTTGAAGGCGGCGTCGAGGGCCGCCCGGCCAACGTCATCTTCTACGCCACCTCGAACCGGCGGCATCTGTTGCCGCGCGACATGATCGATAATGAGCGCTCGACGGCGATCAATCCGTCCGAAGCGGTCGAGGAAAAGGTTTCGCTGTCGGACCGTTTCGGCCTGTGGCTTGGCTTCCACAAATGTTCGCAGGACGAATATCTCGACATGATCGACGGCTATGTCCGCCATCACGATCTCGCCATCGATCCCGAGACGCTGCGCGCCGAGGCGCTGGAATGGGCGACGACGCGGGGCAGCCGTTCGGGCCGCGTCGCCTGGCAGTTCACCCAGGATCTGGCAGGCCGGCTCGGCAAATCGCTGAAGGATTAGCCGCTCAACGACTAACAGCAGAAGAAGCCCGCACCTTGCGGAGCGGACTTCCTCGGCGGGCTGAAGGTCAGGTGGCCCGCAAATCGCTTTCGTCATCTATTCGAGATAGGTCGAAGGATCGACCGGCGCCGAGTTCTTGCGCACTTCGAAGTGCAGTTTCGGCGAGTCGGTGGTGCCGCTCATGCCGGACAGGGCGATTTCCTGGCCGCGCTTGACCTTCTGGCCGCGCTGCACCTCGATCGAACTGGTGTGGCCGTAGACGGTGACCAGACCGTTTTCGTGCCGTACCAGCACCGTGTTGCCGAATTCCTTGAGGCCGTCACCGGCATAGATGACGACGCCGTTTTCAGCTGCCTTGACCGGCGTCCCCTCGGGCACGGCAATGTCGACGCCGTCCTTGCCGCCGCCGAAGCTTGAGATCACGCGGCCGCGCACCGGCCAGCGCATCTTGCCGATGCCCGTTGCGTCCGGCGCCACCGCATCGTCGTCCTCGGCCTGCTGGATGACTTTCGCGTCCTTCCTTGGCGGCGTGTAGGAGGCGAGCGTCTGCGTCGGCGTGGCCTTGGCAGGCGGCTGGGTGGTGGCCGTCGTCACCGGATCGACCTTTGCCGGCTTCGCACCGGCGACAACAGCGGTTCCGCCTGCCGGCACTTTCAGGGTCTGGCCGATCTTGAGCAGTCCATCCTGCATGCCGTTCGCCTGCTTCAACGCGACGACGCCGACGCCGGTCTTTCTGGCGATGGCCGACAGCGTATCGCCTTGCTGAACCGTGTAGGTGCCGCCGGCACCGGCTGGCTTGGCCGTCGCCGAAGCCACTTTGGGCGCGGCCTTTCCATCCTTCGGCTGGCTCGCGGCAGCCGAGGCGTCCACCTGCGCGGCAGACTTGCCTTCCCTGAGCTTCGGTTGCTGCGGCAGCACGGCCACCTTCTCCGGCGCGTCGGCCGGCTGGTCGTGCCTGGTGCCGTTCGCGGGCTTGGCGTCGGCGACTTTCGGCGTGGCGCCGTTGCTCGAATACGCATAGGCCGGGATGACGAGCTTCTGGCCGGTCTTCAGCCCCTTGGTCGCGCTCAGCCCGTTGACTTTCATGATGGCATCGGCCGGCACGCCGTAGCGCCGAGACAGGCCGGAAATGGTCTCGCCGTCCTTGACGACGATCTCGGTTGCATGCGGTGCGCCGGCGGCCGTCGCCATGCGCGGCGCGTCGGGCTCGGCGTTCTTGAACGGCCTTGCCGCCGGAGCGACGGTGCCGGTTGCCGTCCTGTCGACACGAGGAGCGGCAGGCGCCATCGCCGGCGCGGCAGCGGTACGCACCGGGCGGGCGGCGGGTGCCAGGGCGGGAGCCGGCGGTGGCAACTGCTGCGCCGTAACCGGTTCGAGGCTTGAGCGGCTGACCGACTGGGTGTGGCTGCCGTCGACCGGCGCGGCCGCAACATCGCCCGGATAGGGCTGGGCAGCATCCTGCTTGTCGATGATGGCGCGCTGGTTGTTGGTCGAGGCGGTGAACACGTCATCGACGCTGTTGAACCGCGCCACCTGGGAACTACACCCCGTCGCAGCGCCTGCGATCATGAGGACGGCGCAGCCACGCGCCAGATTGCGTCCGTTTGCCTTCAAAACACTGAATTGCATCGCACTAACCCGCACAGACCCGGTACAACTGAGTGTGATTAAAGCGCGTTAATGTTACCGGTCGGTTAAACCTGTAGAATCAGACGCAAATTTTCTTAAAATATTCGAGGAAGGCTCTCAACTTCGTCGTTCTAGGATGACGAAACGACAGGCTTCGGCTGATCCCCAAGCGGCGCGATGTACCCGGAATCAGATCACCGCGGCGACACCGTGCAGGATCGGCTGCAGGCGCACCAGGCCGATATCCTCGCGTTCGAAGCGGCTGCCGACCTTGGTCAGCTTGGCCAGCACCTGCTCGCCTTCGTCGGGTCCGATCGGCGCGATGACGATGCCGCCGCTCGACAATTGGTCGAGCAGGAAGCGCGGTAGGCTGTCGAAGGCCGCCCAGGCGACGATGCGGTCGAACGGCGCTTCGTTGGCCAGCCCGTTGGAACCGTCCGCCTGGCGCACGATGACATTGCCGATGGCGAGCGCCTCGAGCCGCTGCCGGGCTTGTTCGGCCAGCGTCTTGTAACGGTCGATGGTGACGATCCGCGCGGCAAGCCGCGACATCACCGCCGCCGTGTAGCCGGACCCGGTGCCGATCTCGAGCACCCGGTTGCCCGGCTCGATGGCAAGTGCCGCGATCACCGCCGCCTGCAGGTCGGCGCCTTCGATGGCCTCGCCGCATTCGATCGGCAGCATACGGTCCGACCAGGCTATCGAGTGGAAATGCGGAGACAGAAAGCCGCGCCGCGGCGTCGCCTCGAAGGCGGCGATAAGCGCCTTCGGCACCGTCCCCCTGCCGCGCAGGCGAAGCAGGAAGGCAGCGAAACCTTCGCGCTCGTCGACCGTTGCAGCGTGGTTCAAGTTCATGCGAGCGCCTTGGCCAGTTGATCGCGGATTTCATGCGCGGTGAGATCGAGCTGCAGCGGCGTCACCGACACCAGCCGATTGCGCAAGGCATTGAGGTCGGTGCCTTGCTTGCCCTCGACTGGCTCGCGGCCGAAGCGCAGCCAGTAGTAAGGCAGGCCGCGCCCGTCGCGCCGCTCGTCGACCCACAGGCTGTGGACCAGCTTGCCCTGCGAAGTGACTACAGTTCCGGCGATCTCTTCCGGCGCACAGTTCGGAAAATTGACGTTGAGCAGCACGCCGTCCGGCAACGGCATGGCGACGAGCTTTTCGAGCAGGGCCGGCGCCAGCGCTTCGGTGGTCTCGTAGGGAACGACGCGGTCCTCGCCGACATAGGAATAGGCCTGGCTGATGGCGATCGATCGCGCGCCGAGCAGCGCGCCTTCCATGGCGCCGGCGACCGTGCCCGAATAGGTGACGTCGTCGGCGATGTTGGCGCCGGAATTGACGCCGGACAGGATCAGGTCAGGCGCTGCGGGCAGGATCTTCTTCACGCCCATGATGACACAGTCGGTCGGCGTTCCGCGCACCGCAAAGTGCTTTTCGCCGATTTTCCTGAGCCGCAGCGGCTCCGAGATCGACAGCGAATGCGCATAGCCGGACTGATCCTGTTCCGGTGCTACCACCCAGACGTCGTCCGACAGCGTGCGCGCGATGCGTTCGAGTGATGCAAGGCCCTCGGCATGGATGCCGTCGTCGTTGGTCAGAAGGATGCGCATTATTTCGATTCGATCTTTTCCAGACCGCCCATGTAAGGCCGAAGCGCTTCAGGAATGGTTACGCTGCCGTCCTCGTTCTGATAATTTTCGATGACGGCAATGAGCGCACGGCCGACGGCGGTGCCCGAACCGTTCAGCGTGTGGACGAAGCGGTTGCCCTTGCCGTCCTTGTCCTTGTAGCGGGCGTCCATGCGCCGCGCCTGGAAATCGCCGCATACCGAGCACGACGATATCTCGCGATAGGCATTCTGGCCGGGCAGCCAGACCTCGATGTCGTAGGTCTTGCGCGCGCCAAAGCCCATGTCGCCGGTGCACAGCGTCATGGTGCGGAACGGCAGGCCGAGCCGCTTCAGCACCTCCTCGGCGCATTCGGTCATGCGCTCATGCTCGGCAACCGAAGTCTCCTGGTCGGTGATCGACACCAGCTCGACCTTGTAGAACTGGTGCTGGCGCAGCATGCCGCGCGTGTCGCGCCCGGCCGAGCCCGCCTCGGAGCGGAAGCACGGCGTCAGCGCCGTATAGCGCAGCGGCAGTTGTTCGTGCGGCGTGATCTCGTCGCGAACGAGATTGGTGAGCGGCACTTCGGCGGTTGGGATTAGGCCAAGCCTGCCGTCCCCGTGCCGAACGAAGAACAAATCCTCCTCGAATTTCGGCAGTTGCCCGGTCCCGAAAAGCACCTCGTCGCGCACCATCAACGGCGGCTGGATCTCTACATAGCCGTGCTCGGTGGTGTGCAGATCCAGCATGAACTGGCCGAGCGCGCGTTCCATCCGCGCCAGGCCGCTTTTGAGCACGATGAAGCGCGAGCCGGAAAGCCGTGCTGCCCGCTCGAAATCCATCATGCCGAGCGCTTCGCCGATCTCGAAATGCTCCTTCACCCAATTCGGCCGCGTCGGCACCTCGCCGACGACGCGTTTGACGACGTTGTCGTGCTCGTCCTTGCCGACCGGCACATCGTCGAACGGCACGTTTGGCAGCACTGCCAACGCATCGTTCAGCGCCTTGTCGAGCTCGCGCTCGCGCGCCTCGCCATTCTGGATGAAGGCCTTGATCTCGCCGACCTCGGCCTTCAGCCTTTCGGCAAGAGCTGCATCGCCCGAGCGCATGGCATTGCCGATCTCCTTCGATGCGGCGTTGCGGCGTTCCTGCCTGGTCTGCAGCTCGGTCAGATGCTCGCGCCGCGCCTCATCCGCGGCGATCAGGTCGTCGACCGTGGACTG
Organism: Mesorhizobium sp. M1273; assembly: GCF_040318195.1. Taxonomy (NCBI): domain Bacteria; kingdom Pseudomonadati; phylum Pseudomonadota; class Alphaproteobacteria; order Hyphomicrobiales; family Phyllobacteriaceae; genus Mesorhizobium; species Mesorhizobium sp. M1273. The sequence continues at coordinate 27,869 of NZ_JAMYLV010000007.1, forward strand.
CGCATCCCCGGCCGACCACGAGCGCTTCTGGAGCGCTTCGACAAGGGCCCTCGGGTTGTCGCGAATCCATTTGATGTCAAGCATGGTCTGTTCGTCCTCGGCACGGCGGTTTCGGGGCAAGGAAATGCCCAAAACAAAGACCAGAGGGCGTAAACCGCATCGATACAAGACGTCAAGGCAGAGTTCCTTCGCGCCGACCTCAGGTAGGCAGCACGCGCAACGTTCGATCGAAAGAACCCTGGAAACAAAAACCCGCCTCGAGAGGCGGGTTTTTGGAGCCAATTGGCACCATACTTAAATTAGTAGCATTGCTGCCGGCACAAAGCAAGAACAAAGTTGCTATGGCCGGCAAAAAAATGCTGCCCGCTTCAACCGAACCTATGTCGAAGACGCGTCCGCCGGCTTTTCGGCCACCTCTTCGGTGGCGTCCTGCTTTTCGCGGGCCACACGGTCGCGCTCCTTGCTGCGTTCGATCAGCCGGGCCGACCAGATCGAGACCTCGTAGAGCAGGATCGTCGGAATGGCGAGGCCGATCTGGCTCATCGGGTCGGGCGGCGTCAGCACCGCCGCCACCACAAAGGCGATGACGATCGCCCATTTGCGCTTCTCGGCCAGGGCCGTTGACGACAGCATGCCGACCCGCGTCATCAGGCTTGTCACCACCGGCAGCTGGAACACCAGGCCGAAGGAGAAGATCAGCGTCATGATCAGGCTGAGGTATTCGGACACTTTCGGCAGCAGCGAAATCTGCACCTGGTCGTTGGTGCCGGTCTGCTGCATGGCGAGGAAGAACCACATCACCATCGGCGTGAAGAAGAAATAGACCAGCGATGCGCCCATCAGGAACAGGATCGGCGAGGCGATCAGGAACGGCAGGAAGGCGTTGCGCTCGTTTTTGTAGAGGCCGGGCGCGATGAATTTGTAGATCTGCGTGGCGATCAGCGGAAAGGCGATGACCATGCCGCCGAACATGGCGAGCTTGACCTGGGTAAAGAAGAACTCCTGTGGCGCCGTATAGATCAGCTCGACCTTGTGCGGGTCGAGCCCGGCCCATTGGGTCGCCCATCTGAACGGAATGACCAGAAGGTTGAACAGCCGCTTGGCGAAAAAGAAGCAGACCAGGAAGGCAACAAAAAAACCGCCGATCGACCAGATCAGCCGCCGGCGCAACTCGATCAGGTGCTCCATCAGCGGAGCCGACGATTTTTCTATCTCGTCCTTTTCCTTGTCCGAAACGCTCACTTGGCGGCTCCCGCCGTTTTCCTGGCGGCCGGCTTCTTCGCTGCTGACGACTGCGCTTTTTGCTCAGCTTTTGCGGCAGCCTTTGGCGCAGCAGTCTTTGCCGGCTTGGCCGGGACGGCGGCCGCGGCTTTCGCGGGCGCTGGCTTCTTCTTTGCCGCAGGTGCTTTTTTCGGCACGGCCGCTGCAGCCGTTTGCGCCTGCACTGCCGGCGCTACGACGGACTCGTCCGTCATCGCCGGAAAGATCGGCGTGGCCGGCGTCGGCTCCGGCGGGCTGACGCCCGGCATCGTCGTTGCGCCGTTCTTAAGCGGCTCGGCCGCCTGCTCCGTCGAAGCGGCGGCATCGACGGCCGGCTTGGGTTTCATCACTGCGTCGACGCCGGAACGGACGTCGGCGGCGGCCTGCTCGAATGGATTGAGCTGCTTCCTGATCTCGGCTGCCGGATTGAGGCTTCTCAGCGAATCGACCGACTTCTTGACGTCGTCGAGCTCGGCTTCCTTCAACGCGTCGTTGAACTGCCGCTGGAAATCGGACGCCATGGCGCGCAGCTTCGCCGTCGTGCGGCCGAAGGTGCGCAGCATGTTGGGCAAATCCTTGGGCCCGACGACCACGATCATGACGATCGCGATCACCAGCATCTCGGTCCAGCCGACTTCGAACATGGCTATACGTTCCGACTAAAGTTTGGGCTCAGCTTTTGCTGGCCTTTTCCTTCGGTACCGAAACGGTTTCGTCGGCACGGTGTTCAACGGTACGCTTGTCCTCGGCAGTCTCGTCGTCCGCCATGCCCTTCTTGAAGCTCTTGATGCCCTTGGCCATGTCGCCCATCAACTCGGGGATCTTGCCGCGGCCGAACACCAGCAGCACGATCACCAGAACGATCATCCAGTGCCAAATCGAAAATGAACCCATAGCAAATCTCTCTCGAACGGTTTCCCAGACGCTGATCTATGCGCTTTCGGGTTCGGATTCAAACAGAACTGCGACAGAGTTCATGAATGAGTCGCCGAAGTCACGCACTTTCGGCACGGTGGCCCGCTACCAATCGGCGCAGTTGCATCCTGCCTGTGGCTTTAAGATGGCGCTCGGCTCAATCTTCCGTGACGCGCGGCGTCAAAAGGCCGAGTTCTTCGAGGTCGATGTCGGTCAGCGGATCCTCGTCGTCGGTGAGCGCATCGGGGTCGGCCGGCGGCAGCGGCACCGAGAAATTCGACGGCATGCGGCCGGACAGCAGCCCGGCACCCTTCAATTCCTCCATGCCGGGGAGATCGCGTATCTCCTCCAGTGCGAAATGGTCGAGGAAAATGTCGGTCGTGCCGTAGGTGACGGGACGGCCCGGCGTGCGGCGCCGGCCGCGCATCCTCACCCATTCGGTCTCCATCAGCGTGTCGAGCGTCCCCTTTGACGTCTCGACGCCGCGGATGTCCTCGATCTCGGCGCGCGTTACCGGCTGGTGGTAGGCGATGATCGCCAGCACTTCGAGGGCAGCGCGGGACAGTTTGCGCTGCTGCACCGTGTCACGGCTCATCAGGAAGGCGAGGTCGCCGGCGGTGCGAAACGCCCAGGCATCGCCGACGCGCACCAGATTGACGCCGCGCCGCGCATAGATCTGCTGCAGTTCGGCCATTGCCGCGGCAATGTTGATGCCGTCGGGCAGTCGCGAAGTGAGCTGTTTTTCGCTGACCGGCTCGGCGCTGGCGAATACGATCGCCTCGGCCATCCGTACGGCCTCCGCCATATGCAGCCGCTCGCCAGGATTCCGCGACAAATTCTGCCCCTGATTTTGTGCCGGGTTTTCGGCGACCGCGCCTTGCTCGGCGTCGTCGTCGACGTTGAACGGAATGACCGAAGCGTTGGCGCGTTCGTTCATGGTGTTACCTCGACTATCTTGATGGCCTGGGCGCGGCCGCGCAGATAAAGCGGCGCGAACACCTGGTCCTGCCGCATTTCCATCTTGCCTTCGCGCACCAGTTCCAGCGTCGCCGCAAACGAGCTGGCAACCGCGGTGCGCCGCTCTTCCGGGCCGGCCAGATATTCGACCAGGAAGCTGTCGAGCGCCGTCCAGTCGCGCAGCGACCCGATCAGCCTGGTCAGCACGTCGCGCGCATCCTTGAGCGACCACACGCCGCGCCTGGCGATCGTCACATTGGTGATTGCCTGCTTCTGGCGCTGCTGGGCATAGGCGGTCAACAGGTCGTAGAGCGAGGCCGAATAGGCATTGCGCTTCTCGACGATGACCATTTCCGGCATGCCGCGTGGAAACACGTCGCGTCCGAGCCGGTTACGGTTGACCAGCCGTGCCGCCGCGTCGCGCATCGCCTCCAGGCGCTTCAGCCGGAACTGCAGCACCGCCGCCAGTTCCTCGCCGCTTTCGCCTTCGTCGCCGGGCTGCTTGGGGATCAGGAGCTTCGACTTGAGAAACGCCAGCCATGCCGCCATCACCAGGTAGTCGGCGGCAAGCTCCAGCCTCAGCGCCCTCACCTTCTCGACGAACGCCAGATACTGTTCGGCCAGCGCCAGGATCGAGATGCGCGACAGGTCGACCTTCTGATTGCGGGCAAGATGCAGCAGAAGATCGAGCGGACCTTCGAAACCGGCCACATCGACGACCAACGCCGGATCGCCGGTCAGCCGGGAATCGTCGTTCTCGGCCCACAAGCGGTCCATCGGTGCGGCCTTGCCGGCCTTCAGGTCCAATGTTTCCGCCACTTCGCTTCCTTTGATGCTAGGCCACCGCGTCGAAATAACTGGCAAATTCGGCCCGAATCTCGGTCTCGTCCGCCACGTCGCGGTTCCTGATATAGGTCAGCGCCCGCTCCGCGCGCTCAAACGACTTGCCTTCCAGCCCGGTCGTGCGCGACGCAATGCCGGCCATCTCCTCGAACACGCCGTTGCAGTGAAGGACCAGATCGCAGCCCGCCGCAAGGATCGCCGCCGCCTTTGACGGGAAATCCCCAGAAAGTGCCTTCATCGAGGTGTCGTCGCTCATCAACAGGCCGTCGAAGCCGATTTCGCCTCGGATGATCTTTTCGATGACCTTACCGGAAGTCGTGGCCGGGTTCTTCGGGTCGATCGCGCTATAGACGACATGCGCCGTCATCGCCATCGGCAAATGGTTGAGCTCCCTGAACGGGGCAAAATCATGCCGCTGCAAGTCGCCGATCGAGGCGTCGACGGTCGGCAGTTCGAAATGCGTATCGGCGAAGGCCCTTCCATGACCGGGAATATGCTTCATCACCGGCAGCACGCCGCCCGCCATCAGGCCTTCCGCCGCGGCGCGACCCAACTCGATGACGGCGCGCGGCTCCTTGCCATAGGCGCGCGCGCCGATGACGTCGCTGGCGCCCTCGATCGGCACGTCGAGCACCGGCAGGCAATCCGCCGTGATGCCGTAGCGCAGCAGGTCGAAGGCATGCAGCCGCGCCATCAGCCATGCGGCACGGGTGCCGGCGTCATGGTCGTCGCGCCACAAGGCGCCGAGTGCACCGGCAGCCGGATAGTTCGGCGCCAGCGGCGGCCGCAGGCGCTGCACACGGCCGCCCTCCTGGTCGATGAACACCGGCGCATCCGCACGCCCGACGCAGTCGCGCATGGCGGCGACCAGATCGCGGATCTGCTCGGTCTCGCCGATATTGCGCGCAAACAGGATGAAGCCCCACGGGCATTCGTTGCGATAGAAACGGATTTCGTCGCGGGTCAGTGATTTCCCGGCGCAGCCGAGGATCATGGATTTTGATTCGGTCATGCGGAACAGTTTAGAGCTTCGCGCCGACAAAGGGAATCGCCCCCAATTGCCTTCAGAGGTTTCCGTTGACGCAAAAAAGCCGGCGCGGACGCCGGCTTTTCGAGGGGTTTTGGTGGCTAGTGGGACACGAAGCAATTGCCGCCGGCCGCCTTGTAGCTGGTGCACAGTTTGATCGCCTCGTTGCGAGACTGCGCCGGAACGCGGACGCGGTAGAAGGTGCCCTTGCCGGCGATCTCGGCCTTGACGATGTTGGCGGTGCGGCCGGAAAGCACGCTGCCGTAGCGGCGCTGCAGATCCTGGTAAGTCGCCTGGGCGCTTTCGACTGTCGGCTGCGAAGCGATCTGTATCGACCACGAACCAGCCCCGGCCGCGGCCGGATCGATGGAAGCGACCTGATCGGGCTTGACCTCGCCGACCACGTCGACCGGCTGGTCGGACGGACGCTGCGGCGCCACCGGAACCGTGGCCGGGGTGCTGGCGGACTGCTTGCTGGCTGACGGCTTGGCTTCAGCCTTTGTGTCGGGCTTGGGCGCCGGCTGCAGCTTGGAGGTTTCGGCCTGATCGCCGCTCGCCTGATCGCCACTCGGCTGGTCGCCAATCTTCGGATCACTTGTGATTTGGTCGATCAGGGGCACGGTGCCGGTCTGCGCGGCGGCGTCGGCCTGGGCCGACGGAGCGACGTGCTGCGGCGCCGGATCGGCCGGCTCGGCAGCAGCCATCTGCGGGGCGGCAGGCGCCGGATCCTCGCGCGCCACCAGCGAACCGTCAGGTTTCACGACCATGGTCCGTACCTTGCGCGGCGCAACGGCGACGATCTCGGGGGTTGCACCCTTCTCGGCCTCCTGCAGAACCTGCGCGATGCGATCCTCGGACTTGGGCGCCGGTGCGGCGGCGGTTTCGGCAGCGCCAGCCGCACTGGCGCCAAGCGTGCTGGAGTCAGACGCGCTGGTGCCGGGCGCATTGGTGCCAGCCCCGTCGGTGTCGGACGCCGCGGTGCCGGGCGCGTCGATATCGTCCGCGGCATCGGGGTCATTGGGCGAAAGATCGACGACGCGGCTCTCCGGTTCGTTGGCCTTCAGGTCCACAGGCTCTTCGGTGTTGGTGACCAGCTTCTGCTGAACCGGCTCGGCGGGCTTGGTGCCCTTGACCACAGCGTCATAAACCTTGTTGTCCTGGTTCGGCACGACGGTGCCGCCTGGATTTTCCGGCTTGATCTTGATCGGCCTGTTGTCGGCCTTGACGATAACCGGCGCATCGCCGCCGCTCTTGCCGCCGAGGGTCAACGCAAAGGCGCCAAGGCCTCCGGCGATCGCCACGGCGCCGACCACCGCACCTATCAGCAGCCCGCGCCTGCGCGGCTGCCTTTCGGCCCCGCGTTCGGCAAGGCCCGGAACCGACATCTCCTCGTCCAGTTCGGGATCGTAGTCGAGCTCATCGAAGGTGAAATCGTCTGCCTGCGAAACAGGCTGGCCGCCGGGCAATGGGCCCAGATCGAAACCGTCCGCTGCATCGGCATAGGAAGCGGCCGTCGCGCTGACGGGGGCTTCCGCAGGCTTGGCGCCATAGGCACGCGTCTCGCTACGATCTTGCTTGTAGCCAGACACGAAGCCGGCATCGTATTCATCGTCATAGCCAGCACTGCGCACCGGGGCAGGCGCTATATCCGTTGCATTCATTTCGATGAGAAGGCTGGCAAAATCGGCATCGAGATCGTCGTAGGCGGGCGCCACCGGCTCGTCATCGTCGAAGTTGAGCTCCGGAATGTCGAGATCGTCCGCCAGCGCCACGACGCGCTCGGGCACGTCGACCGTCTCGACATCGGGCATCTCGTCATAGGCGGAAGGCTGTTGATGCGAGGTTGGTGCAGCTTCCGTGTAGGCGGGCCGATCTTCATAGGACGGCCTCTCTTCACGGGATGCCTGGCCTTCATAGGACGGCCTCTCTTCGACCGGTGCGGCCCGATAGGACGGCGTTGCAGCCGGCTGCGGCGGTGGTGCCGAACGCGCCGAAGCCATCGGCTGGCTTGCAAAAGCGGGCTGAGGCTGTGCGACCGGTGTCACGCGGCTCCACGAGCGGGCCGGCTCGGGCGGTGTGGCGCGTGTCGTCAGCCAGTTCAGCGCATCGAGCGGGTCTTCTTCGGCAGCAGCTGCCGCACTCTTGTCGGCCGAGTCATGATCCAGGCCGATATTCCTGGCGAAGTCGGCATCGAGCGCATCGCTGTCGAGATCATCCGCGGGTCCGGCAGCGGCTTCAACACCGAAATCCTCGCCTTCAAGCTCATCGAGGAGGACACTGCCAAGATCGGCGTCATCGACGGCACTGGACTGCTGCGGCTCAGCGGGCTCGTGCTCGTCGAGTTCCCAATCCAGCTCGTCGACAGCATGCACCGGTTCGTTGGCGACGTCTTTGACCGCCGCCATTGGCTGTTCAGCGGCCACTGCTGGCTTCTGAATTACCGGCGCGATAGGCTGCTGAACAGCCATCACGGGCTTCTGGGCAGTCTGCGGGCTTGTCTGAGGTTCGTTGACCACTTGTGCCGGCCGTGTGCTCATCGCACCGAGCAGCGCGTTCAGTTCGTCTTCCAGGCTGCGTTCCTCAGCCACTGGGGCCGTCGGGACGACAGCGGCCGGCGCCGCTGGTTCGGCCGCAACCTGCGCAACGGGCTCTTCAGCTTCCTCGGCAGGCGCATCGTCGAAGCCCAGATCGAAATCGTCGTCGAACGCCGCTTCAGCGGCCGCGCCGGAAAGCCGGGCGGCATCTGGCTCTTCGATCGACTGCTCTTCGATAAACTCTGGTTCTTCGATTTCGGCAGGCCCGTTCGAGCGAACGTCGAAGTCCATGTCGACATCGGCCATGGCATCATCGAAATGGCCGGCAAGATCCTCATCGGCCGAAACCGCCTCAACCGGCGATGCCGGGGCGGCGACGTTTTCCGCCGGCTCATGCTCGTCGAACATCAGCTCGTCTTCGAGCGAGCTTGCAACGGCATCGTCGAACTCGTCATCGAACGCAGGCGCGGCCGCTTGCGCGGCGGTTTCAACGGCGACGGTCTGCTCCATCGGCTCATGCTTGTCGAACATCAGCTCGTCTTCGAGCGAGCTTGCAACGGCATCGTCGAACTCGTTTTCGAACGCAGGCGCGGCCGCTTGCGCGGCGGTTTCAACGGCGACGGTCTGCTCCATCGGCTCATGCTCTTCGAGCATCATCTCGTCTTCGAGCGAACTTGCCACGGCATTGTCGAACTCATCGTCGAAGGCGGGCTCGTCGACCGGTTCGATCGCCTCGGCTGCGGCCTTGGGTTCATCCTCGCCGGTCACCGCGATCTTGGCCGTCACATCGTCGTCGTGCCGAAAATCCTGGTCGAGCGAGGCGGCAAGTTCGTCGTCACTCGAAAGGTCGTCCTCGAACGGCGACACGTCTTCGAGCGAGCCGGCGACGGCGTTATCGAACTCGTCGTCGAGCTCCGGCTCGACGGCGGGAGCGAACGCCCTTTCGTCGGCGGCAACAGGAGCGGCCGCAACAGGAGCAGCATCGTCCGCCTCATTGTCGTCGAACGCGAAATCCTGTTCGAACGAGGCAGCAAGCGCGTCCTCCATTTCGTCGGCGGCGGCCGGTTCGGGTGTCGACTCGCGAAGCTTGGCAGGGGAAGCATTGTCATTGGCGTCGGCGCCGAATTCGCCCATCAACTCCTTCTCGAGATCGATCTCGAAATCGCCCTCGTCCAGCGACGGTTCGGCGGCAGCGGTTTTCGGCTGTGCCGGCGTTTGCGGTTTGACCGGCTGGCGCGGGTCGAACCCCATGATCCTGGTCAGTTCCGCGAACGGATCATCGTTGGCGATGTCGTTGTGGTCGGCTGCTCTCAGCTGGGTTCTGTCTGCCATTATTGTTCCCGAACTCGCACTCATTCGGACGCCATGGACGTCGCGTAGGGTTGGCCCTTACCAGCGCAATGTGGGCAAAAGGTGACAGGTTTTTTACTCAAACCTAACGCATTTCGGTGGGCGCATTGGCTCCGATCAGCGTCAGGCCGGACATCAAAACGTCCGAAACAGCCTGCACCAGCCCTAGTCTGGCATGCGTCAATTGTCGGTCGTTAACCTTAACAAAACGTAAGTCGGGATTATCGGTGCCCCGGTTCCAGTGTCCGTGGAAGCTGGAAGCGAGTTCGTAAAGGTAAAATGCCAGCCGGTGGGGCTCGAGCGCGAGCGCCGCGGCTTCGATCAGCCGAGGATATTCGGCGAGCTTCCTGATCAGGCCGATCTCGCCCTCGTCGGTCAGCAAAGCCACTTCGGCGGCCAGCTGGTTGCGGTCGAACATGGCCTCGCCCAATTGCTCGCTCGCCTGCCGGAACACCGAATGGCAGCGCGCCGAGGCGTACTGCACGTAGAACACCGGATTGTCCTTCGACTGCTCGGTCACCTTGGCGAAATCGAAGTCGAGCGGCGCGTCGTTCTTGCGGTAGAGCATCATGAAGCGGATCGGGTCGCGGCCAACCTCCTCGACCACTTCGCGCAAGGTCACGAACTCGCCGGACCGCTTCGACATGCGCACCGGCTCGCCGGCGCGAAACAGCCTCACCAGCTGGCAAAGCAGCACAGTAAGCTTGACCTCGTCGCCGGCAATCGCCCGGGCAAGCGCTTCCAGCCGCTTCACGTAGCCGCCATGATCGGCGCCAAGCACATAGATCAGATCGACGAAGCCGCGATCGACCTTGTCCTTGAGGTAGGCGACATCGGCGGCGAAATAGGTGAAGGTGCCGTCCGATTTGACCAGCGCCCGGTCCATGTCATCGCCGACCGCGGTCGAACGGAACAGCGTCTGCTCGCGGTCCTCCCAGTCGTCCGGCTTCTCGCCCTTGGGCGGCGGCAGCTTGCCCTTGTAGATGTGGCCCTTCAGCGTCAGGTCGCTGATCGCCGAGCGTATCTTGCGGGCGTTGTTCGCATGCAGCGTCCGCTCGGAGAAGAAGACGTCGTGATGCACGTTGAGCAGCGCCAGATCCTCACGGATCATCGCCATCATCGCATCGATCGTCCTGTCCTTGACGATGGCAAGCGCCTCCTCGTCCGGCATCTGCAGCAGGGAGCGGCCGAATTCGCTGGCCAGCGCCTGACCAACGGGGATCAGATAGTCGCCTGGATAAAGCCCGGCCGGAATCTCGCCGATCTCATCGCCGAGCGCTTCGCGGTAGCGCAGCATGACGGAGCGTCCGAGCACGTCGATCTGCGAACCGGCATCGTTGATGACGTATTCCTTGGTCACGTCGTAACCGGCGAAGGCCATCAGATTGGCCAGCGCGTCGCCGACCACAGCACCCCGGCAATGGCCGACATGCATCGGGCCGGTCGGGTTGGCCGAGACATATTCGACATTGGTTTTCTTGCCGCCGCCGATAGTCGAGCGGCCGTAGTTGCGGCCTTCGCCGAGCAGCGCCGTCAGATGCGCCTGCCAGAAACCGTCCTTGAGCCTGAGATTGACGAAGCCCGGGCCGGCGATCTCGGCGGCCGCGATATCCTCGTCGGCGCGCAGCGCCTCGGCCAGCCTTTCGGCCAGCGCACGCGGGTTCTGGCCGGTCGGCTTGGCCAACACCATGGCTGCGTTGGTCGCGAGATCGCCATGGCTGGCATCGCGCGGCGGCTCGACGGCGATGCGCGACAGGTCCGGCGACACGCCATCCTTGTCTTTCAAATCAAGCGCTTCGACGGCCTTTATGATTCGCGCGTTGAAATCGGCGAAGATGTTCATTGCTGTGGCTCTGACGGTTTTGCAGGGATCCGGCGCGTTGGCCGGCAAAATCGCGCCCGCCCTAGCTCAAATCCGGCGTATGGTCAAACAAACGCCTGTGTTCCTTGAGCGCATAAGTGTCCGTCATGCCGGCCAGGAAATCGGCAACACTGCGCGCCTTGACGCGGTCCTCTGCCCGGTCGAGCCCTTCGCGCCAGCCATCCGGCATGGCGCGCGGATCGGCGAAATAGACGTCGAACAGGTCCCTGACGATCTGGTCGGCATCGGCGCGCACCCGCATGACCTCCGCATGCCGGTAGAGGTGCTTGTAGAGAAAGGCCTTCAGCTCCTTTTCCAATACGGCCGTCTCGGCGGAGAAGCTCACCATCGGCTCGCCGGCCGCCCTTACCGCTTCGGCGCTGTCAGGCTTGATGCGCGCCAGATTGGCCGTCGTCGAGACGATCACGTCCTCGACCATGATGGTGATCTGCCGGCGCATCAGCTCGTGGCCGGTGCGTACGTCATCGAGCGCCGGATAGCGCTGACGCACGCCCTTGAGGATCGACCCCGGCAGCGAGACGCCTTCCAGCATATCGAGCGTCAACAGCCCTGCCCTCAAGCCGTCATCGATGTCGTGGGTGTTGTAGGCGATGTCGTCGGCAATCGCCGCGCACTGCGCCTCGATACCAGCGAAGCGGTCGAGCTCGAGGTCGTGCAGTTCGGAATAGTCGCGGATAGCCTGCGGCACCGGCCCCTTCAGCCCTTTCCCCTTGGCATCGGTCAGCGGGCCATTGTGCTTGACCAGCCCCTCCAGCGTTTCCCAGGTGAGGTTCAGCCCATCGAACTCGGCATAGCGCCGCTCCAGCCGCGTCACCACACGCAGCGACTGTGCATTGTGGTCGAAGCCGCCCCAGGCGGCCATCTTGTCGTTCAGCGCGTCCTCGCCGGTATGGCCGAAGGGCGTGTGGCCGAAGTCGTGCACCAGGGCCACCGCCTCGGCCAGGTCCTCGTCGCCGCGCAGCGCCCGCGCCAGAGCGCGTGCGATTTGCGCCACCTCGATCGAATGCGTCAGCCTCGTGCGGTAATGGTCGCCTTCGTGTGCGACGAACACTTGCGTCTTGTGCTTCAGCCGGCGGAACGCCGTCGAATGGATGATGCGGTCGCGGTCGCGCTGGAACGGCGTGCGCGTCGGGCTTTCCACCTCGTCGAACAGCCGCCCGCGCGACTTCGCCGGGTCGCTGGCATAGGCCGCGCGCGGCCGATAGCCGAATCCGATGTCGCCCAACTCATTGGTCATAGCGTATGCCGCAGTTGACTTGCCCCGTCGCGCTTCATACCTATCATACGAAACCGAAAGCAAGGTGACGCCCATGGGCGCTGATGCCAAGACCGCCATGAAAGTCGAGATGACCGACGCCGCCGCCAGGCGGATCGCCAAGATTGTGGCGAGCGAAGCCGGCAAGACGGCCCTGCGCGTTTCGGTCGAGGGCGGCGGCTGTTCCGGCTTCTCCTACAAGTTCGACCTGGTCGACAGGCGCAATGACGACGACGTCGCCATCGAGAAGGACGGCGCCACCGTGCTGATCGACGACCTGTCGCTGGTCTATATGGGCGGCTCGGTGATCGATTTCGTCGACGATCTGATGGGCCAGTCGTTCCAGATCAGAAACCCCAATGCGGTCGCCTCCTGCGGCTGCGGCACCAGCTTCTCGATCTAGAAATGCCCGACATCGGCGCGGTCCGTCAGGTCGCGCTTTCCGCCGGGCGCGACCTCGATGCGACGCTGGCGTTCTGGCGCGAGGTGCTCGGCATGAACCTGCATGCGCGTTTCGATCCGCCGGGCATCGCCTTTATCATGGCCGGTGACGTGCGCCTGCTTTTCACCGACGGCCTGCCTGCCGGCACCGTCTATCTCGACATATCGGGCCTCGACGAGTTCCACGCTTCGGCAAGGGCCGCGGGTGTTCCCTTCACCGCGCCGCCGGCGCTCGTCCATCGCGACACCGAAGGCCTGTTCGGCCAGGCGGGGGAAAGCGAATGGATGGCCTTCCTAAAGGACCCGGCAGGCAATACGATCGGCCTTGTCGAACGTCATCCACCGGATCGCTAGTCTCCGGACCACCAGCCTATCGAGGCCGTCATGAAAATCGTCACCTGGAACATCAACGGCGTTCGCGCCCGCATCGGCAACTTGACCCATTGGCTGACGGAAAGCGCGCCCGACATCGCCTGCCTGCAGGAGATCAAGACGGTCGACGAGCAGTTTCCCCGCGCCGAGATCGAGGCGCTCGGCTACAATGTCGAGACTTACGGCCAAAAAGGCTTCAACGGCGTCGCCATCCTGTCGAAGCTGCGTTTCGACGAGGTCAATCGCGGTTTGCCGGGCGACGATGCCGACGAGCAGGCGCGTTTCATCGAGGGCGTGTTCTCGACCGACAAGGGCGCCTTGCGCGTTGCCTCGATCTATCTGCCGAACGGCAACCCGATCGACGACGAGAAGAAGTTCTCCTACAAGCTTTCCTGGATGGCGCGACTTGAGCGCTGGGCCGAGGAGCGGCTTGCTCTGGAAGAGCCGCTGGTCCTGGCCGGCGACTACAATGTCATTCCCGAGCCGATCGACGCGAAGTATCCGGAAAACTGGCTAAGCGATGCACTGTTCCAGCCCGCGACGCGGCAAGCGTTCCGGCGGCTGAAGAATCTCGGCTTCACCGAAGCCGTGCGTGCCGTCACCGACGCCCCGGACATTTTTACGTTCTGGGACTATCAGGCCGGCGCCTGGCAGAAGAACAACGGCATCCGCATCGACCACCTGCTTCTGTCGCCCGAAGCCGCCAACTGGTTTTCCTCGGCTTCGATCGAAAAACAGGTGCGCGCCTGGGAAAAACCCTCCGACCACGTGCCGGTGGCGATCGATCTGGCGCTGCAGCCGGCCTGACCGGAGCTGCTGTCCGGCGGCACATTGATAAGTTGACCTCTTATCGCCACAAATCGCGCGCTTAATGAGAAATCATCATGGTGGCTGGGGTTCCCATGACTACTCGATTTGCACTCTGCCCGATCGGCTGCGCGCTTGCGATGGCGGTGGCGACGCCGGCTTTTGCCGATGCAGAGTGCCTGGCTAACGGCAAATCATTCCAGATCGGCCGGGTCGCCTGCCTGACGCTTGCCGGCCAAAGCTACCTCGCCCGTTGCGAGATGGTGCTCAACAACACATCCTGGACAAAGCAGCGGGATGGCTGCCCGGAGAACACGCTGGCCCCACATCTGCAGGGCACGCCGATCTCAACACCGGCGCCCAGCGGCATGCCGGCGGAACCGACCGACAATTGATCTCAAAACGGAAATTCTGCCGACCTATTGGTCGCCGCCACCCTTGGTGAGGATGTCGTCGGCCAGCGAGATCGCGGTGCGGCGGTCGGCTTCGCCGGCGGCCGCAAACGCTTCTTCCTGCATGCCGCGGATCCATGGCTGGTCGGCGGGTGAGGCCCGTTCGAGCGCCGCGGTCATCATCGCCAGCCCCCGCACGATCTTGCCGCTTTGGAAAAGCAGGTTGCCGAGCGTCGCCTGCGCGCCCGCATGGCCCTTTTCGGCCGCCAGCTGGAACCAGCGTCCGGCCTGCTTGACGCTGGCCTTGACGCCGCCCTCACCCTTGAGGAACATCTGGCCCATCTCGAACTGGGCGTTCGGGTTGCGGTAGTTGGCGGCGGCGCGCATGTAATATTCCTGGGCCGCCACCTCGTTCTCCTCGACGGGGCTGCCGGGAATGCCCTTCCTCAGATAGTCGCCAAGCGCCACCAGCGCGTCCGAAACATAGCTTTCCTCGGGCGAACCGGGCTCGACATCCTGGTCGACGATCTCGCTGAAGAACTTGAACGCCGCGTAGTCGTCTCGCGCCACGCCATCGCCTTCGGCATACATGCGCGCAAGCTTCCAGGTGGCGCCGATCTGGCCGTTCTCGGCGGCATATTTATAGGCTTCCGCAGCCTGCTCCTTATGGCCGTTCTTGTAGGCGGAAAAGCCGAACTGGAACACCGCCCACGGGCTCGACTGCGGCTTCACGCCGGTCTTGTCGTCGAACACCTTGTCGTCGAAGGCCATGGCCTGGCCGACGGCGCCCAAGGTCGCGCCAAACGTGGCGAGCGCAACCAGTGCCGAAAGGACAGACGACCTCAACAACTCAGATGTCCGCATAGCAGTGTGTTTCTTTGGCACCGCCGGGATGGGTGACTGCGCCGTCGCGGGCAGATCCGACAGTCTGTGCGTATTTCCAGATCGCGCCCGACTGATAGTCGGTCGTGCGCGCCTTCCATGCCTTTGCCCTCGCTGCCAGTTCGGCTTTGGACAATGCAACCTCGATCGTGCCGTTCACCGCATCGATCGAGATCAAGTCGCCATCCCTAAGCAGCCCGATCGGGCCGCCGACAGCCGCTTCCGGCCCGACATGGCCGATGCAGAAACCGCGCGTTGCGCCCGAAAAACGCCCGTCGGTGATGAGCGCCACCTTGCCGCCCATGCCCTGGCCGTAGAGAGCCGCCGTCGTCGACAGCATTTCGCGCATGCCCGGGCCGCCGCGCGGACCCTCGTAACGGATGACGAGAACCTCGCCTTCGCTATAGTTACGGTGCGTAACAGCCTCGAAACATTCCTCTTCCGAATCGAAGCAGCGTGCCGGACCCGAGAATTTGAGTTCCGCCATGCCTGCGACCTTCACGATCGCGCCTTCGGGGGCAAGGTTACCCTTCAAGCCCACGACCCCGCCGGTCTGGGTAATCGGCCTATTGGCGGGACGGACCACATCCTGGCTGTCATTCCAGGAAACATGTTCCATATTTTCGGCCAAAGTGCGGCCGGTCACCGTCAGGCAATCGCCGTGAAGATAGCCATGGTCGAGCAGCGTCTTCATCAAGAGCGGAATGCCGCCGGCCTCGAACATGTCCTTGGCGACGTATTTGCCGCCCGGCTTGAGGTCGGCGATGTAGGGTGTTTTCTCGAATATCCTGGCCACGTCGAAAAGATCGAACTTTATCCCGGCCTCGTGCGCGATCGCCGGCAGATGCAGCGCCGCGTTGGTCGAGCCGCCGGTGGCCGAGACCACAGTCGCGGCATTTTCCAACGCTTCTATAGTAACGATGTCGCGCGGGCGGATGTTCCTTGCGATCAGCTCCATGATCTTTTCGCCGGAAGCGAAATTGAAGCGGTCGCGCATCTCGTAGGGTGCCGGCGCGCCGCAGGAATAGGGCAGCGCCAGGCCGATCGCCTCAGCGACGGTGGCCATAGTATTGGCAGTGAACTGGGCGCCGCAGGAGCCGGCCGACGGACAGGCGGCTTGTTCGATCTCGAGCAGCTCGGCGTCGCCGATCGTGCCGACCGAATGCTGGCCGACCGCCTCGAACACGTCCTGCACGGTGATCTGCCGGCCACGGTAGCTGCCGGGCAGTATCGAGCCGCCATAGATGAAGATCGACGGTACGTTGAGGCGCACCATGGCCATCATCATGCCGGGCAGCGACTTGTCGCAACCGGCCAATCCAACCAGCGCATCGTAGCAATGGCCGCGCATGGTGAGCTCGACCGAGTCGGCGATGACCTCGCGCGACACCAGCGACGACTTCATGCCCTGATGACCCATGGCGATGCCGTCGGTGACGGTGATGGTGCAGAATTCGCGTGGCGTGCCGTTGGCGGCCGCCACGCCCTTCTTGACCACTTGCGCCTGGCGCATCAGCGAGATGTTGCAGGGCGCGGCCTCGTTCCAGCAGCTGGCGACACCGACCAGAGGCTGCGCGATCTCGGCCGCCGACAGCCCCATAGCATAAAGGTAGGAGCGATGCGGCGCCCGCTCGGGACCAACGGTCACGTGGCGGCTCGGCAGCTTGGCCTTGGAGATCGCTCTGGCGTCCATACTCGTCCTTGCCGCGGGCGGTGCGGCCTGCCTCTTCGCCTAGCCTTTTGGCGCATGTCCCGAGACAAGTTCGAGGTGCGCCGGGTTTATGGCGGGAAATGGGCAATGTTCCCGGGCGGCCGGGTGGCGCGAGGGTTGTTCAGAAACTGTTGCCAAAACGTCACAATTACAGAAGCGAACATCATGGGGACAATTGTTGCGCCGGCCGAATGCCGGACGCCACGCATCCAACCAACGGCCGGGCAGTGCCCGGCCGTTTTGTCGTTTAAAATTTAATAGTTAGAACTTGATCTTGACGGAAGCCGAACCGGCGAGAAGCAGGTCGTTGCCGTAGGTATAGGTAACGGCATTTGCCACGTCGCCGACACCGCTGAAAGTCGATGAGCCGCTCGTCAGCACACCGATCGAGCCGCCGAGCCTGACCTCGACCTGGTCGTTCGGCGAATAGGAGACGCCGCTGGCAACGGCCCAGGTATCCGACTGATAGCCGGAGGTCGTCGAGGTGCCGCGATCCCAGGTCAGCGAAACCACGCCCGACAATTGATCGGTGAACTTGTGCCCGATACCGCCCGTGACCGTCCAGCCGTCGCGATAAAGCAGGTCGAATGAAACGGGCGAGGGCAAACCGGTTACCGGACTGCGCACGCCATTGATGTCAATGACGCCAAGCTTGCTCCACTCCTGCCAGCGGATGGAACCAAAGGCCAGCCAGCCAGGAGCTATGCCGCTCTGCAGCTTGAATTCCAGAGCCTGAGGTATCTCAGCCGACGCCGAGACTGGGTACACGCCGGTAGAGCCGGGAATCAGATCCGCCGGAAAGGCGCCCCTGAAGCCGGTCGTGTCGACGGTTCCCGACAGCCCGTCATATTTGTAGCTCGAAGAGTACATCAGGCTGGCGCGCAGAGCGATCTCGGGGATCTCATAGGCTGCGCCCGCACGCCAACCCCATGCCTCGTCGGATAGCTTGAAGACACCGAGGCCGGTATTGCCGAAGGCGAGCAGTGTCTGACGGGAAAGAAACGCGTCTACCTGCTGGTAGGAGACACCGCCGATGAATCGTATGGCGCCCTTGCCGACGTTCACCTTATAGGAGCAGGTGAGACCGAAATCGTCTGTGTCGACGGCGTATTTGACCGCTGTCGGCGAATAGGCGTTGTTCATGCCGAAATTCGCGTCCGCACCATACGGTCTCGTATAGGTGGCAAGACAGTCTACGGGCTCAAAGATGTTGGCTTTGATGCCGACATGCGGCACCGCATAATCGCCACCAACGTCCACCGCCGATGTCGACAAACCCGAGCCATCGAGGCGCTGCACATTCTTGAGTTTGCGCTGTGGCGAAACATAGGTGACGCCTGCGTCGAACGAATATGGCGCCGCGTCGAACAGCTGGTCGATGTTGACGCCGCCCCGGTCAAAGCCCCCGGCCTGCACCGTCCCAGCCAAAGCCAGCGAAAAAGCCCCCGCGCCCAGCAGCACTTTCAGACGCGAATAACACATGAATCTCCTCCCCGAAATGTCCTTGCATCAAGCTAGAACCAATTCAGGTTAACGGCGCAACAACGAATTCGCCGTGCGTACATGTACAGCTTGGCTGAACGCATTTCCGACAAGGTGTCGGCCTTCTTACCGAGGCGGGAAAATGGCCGCCACAATACAGATCGACGAGAAAACTCGGGAAAAACCCCTAAATCACTACAAAACAGGGCATTTTTGCGTGCCCAGTCAGCCATTGTTACATTATGGCAACAATGGGGCAAAAACATTCAGTTTGCCTCAAGATTTACGCTGCGGAATGCCCGTTTTCGTGGCAGGCGGCCTGTCTGGAAGGCAGATTCGTGACCGGCGAATCTATTGCGGCCAGCAGGCCCAATTTGTTTGATCGGCCGGCCCAATCTGTTCGATCAACTTGTTTGATCAGCCGGCCCAATCTGTTCGATCAACCGGCCCAATCTATTCGATCAACCGGCATCGCGCACCCGCGCCAATGCCACCGAAAGCTTCTCTTGCGCCTCGCGATATTCGGCGAGTTTTTCACGCTCGGCCTCCACCACCTCTTCCGGCGCGTTGGCGACGAATTTCTCGTTGGACAGCTTCTTGTAGAGCCGCGCTATTTCCTCGGTCACCTTCGCAAGCTCCTTGTGCAGGCGCGCTGCCTCGGCGGCAAGGTCAATCAGGCTGCCGAGCGGCAGACAGATCGTCGCCTCGTTGACCACGATCTGGGCGGATCCCCTCGGTGGCGCCTCGGCGAGCGAGATGTCGCCGACCCGCGCCAGACGCTTGATAGCCGAGCCCTGACGCTCGAGCCTTTCGCGTGTCGTTTCGTTGGCGCCGATCACCACGAGCGGTGCGATAGCCGCCGGCGGCACGTTCATCTCCGAACGCACCGAGCGGATGCCGGAGACAAGGTCGACCAGCCAGTTGATATCGGCGGCCGCCGCCTCGTCCTCGAAGTCGGGCGACGGCCATGCCGCATGACAAAGCAGCGATTGCCGTTGCCTGCCCTCGCCGGCGGTTTCGGCCCACAGTTCCTCGGTCATGAACGGCATCATCGGATGCAGCAGCTTGTAGATCTCGTCGAGCACGAAGGCGACGCATGCCCTGCTCTCGGCCTTGGCCGCCTCGTCGGTGCCCATGAACACCGGCTTCAGCAGTTCCAGGTACCAGTCGCAGAACTGGTTCCAGACGAACCGGTAGGCGGCACCCGCCGCCTCGTTGAAGCGGTATGAGGTGATACCGTCCGTTATGTCGCGCGCGGCTCGCGTCAGCTCCGTCAGGATCCAGCGGTTGACCGCCAGCTTGGCGTCCCGCAGCCAGAAATCGTCGTCGCGCGCCACTTCGTTCATCTCGGCGAAGCGCGTCGCGTTCCACAGCTTGGTGCCGAAATTGCGATAACCGGCAATGCGGGCCGGATCGAGCTTAACATCGCGGCCTTGCGCTGCCATCACAGTCAAGGTGAAGCGCAGCGCATCGGCGCCGTATTCGTCGATGAGCTCGAGCGGATCGATGACGTTGCCTTTCGACTTCGACATCTTCTGCCCGTTCTTGTCACGAACCAGCGCGTGGACATAGACCGTATGGAACGGCTCCTGGTCCATAAAATGCAGGCCCATCATCATCATGCGGGCGACCCAGAAGAAGATGATGTCGAAACCGGTCACCAGCACGTCGGTCGGGTAATAGGTCTTCAGCTCCGGCGTCTGGTCCGGCCAGCCAAGCGTCGAGAACGGCCACAGCGCCGACGAGAACCATGTATCGAGCACGTCCTCGTCGCGGGTCAGGATCTCGCCAGGCTGGAAATTCTCAAGCTTGTCCTCGACCCAGGCCTTCCACGGCCCTTCCAGCGCCAGATAGTATTCGACGGCGGCACCGAGCGCCTCTTCCTCGGTCTTTTCGACAAAGACATGCCCGTCCGGCCCGTACCAGGCCGGGATCTGGTGGCCCCACCAGAGCTGGCGCGAAATGCACCAGGGCTGGATGTTTTCCATCCAGTCGAAATAGGTCTTTTCCCAGTTTTTGGGCACGAAATTGGTACGGCCCTCGCGCACCGAGGCGATCGCCGGCTTGGCCAGTTCCGCCGCATTGACATACCACTGGTCGGTCAGAAACGGCTCGATCGGCACGCCGCCGCGGTCGCCGTGCGGCACCGTGTGGCGATGCGGCTCGACCTTCTCGAGAAAGCCGCCCGCCTGCATCAGCTCGACGATCTTCCTGCGCGCATCGAAACGGTCGAGGCCGTCGAGGCTGTCCCAGACGGCCTGGCGCTCCGGCGTCACGTCCAGTCCGGCGAGAAAGTCCTCATTGTCCTTGAGGCTCACCGCCGCATTGACGGTGAGGATGTTGACCGCCGGCAGCCGGTGGCGCTTGCCGACCTCGAAATCATTGAAGTCATGCGCCGGCGTGATCTTGACCGCACCACTGCCTTTTTCGGGATCGGAATACTCGTCCGCAACCACAGGGATCCTGCGGCAGACGATCGGCAGGATGAGGTTCTTGCCGACAAGATGCCGGAAACGCTCGTCGTCGGGGTGGACGGCGACAGCCGTATCACCCAGCATCGTCTCCGGGCGGGTCGTCGCAACGGTAATGAAGGTCTTCGGATTTTCCGGATCGAAGGTCATGCCTTCGACCGGATAGCGGAAGTGCCAGAGGTTGCCGTTGACTTCCTGCTGCTCGACCTCGAGATCCGAGATGGCGGTCAACAGCTTCGGGTCCCAGTTCACAAGGCGCTTGTCCTTGTAGATCAGCCCTTCCTTGTAGAGCGTCACGAACACTTCGAGCACGGCCTTGGACAGGCCCTCGTCCATGGTGAAGCGCTCCCGGCTCCAGTCGGCCGAGGCCCCGAGCCGCTTCAACTGGTTGAGGATGGCGCCGCCGGATTCGGCCTTCCATTCCCACACCTTGTCGATGAACTCATCTCGGGTCAGGTCGCGGCGGTGGATCTGCTTCTCCATCAGCTGGCGCTCGACCACCATCTGCGTGGCGATGCCGGCATGGTCCATTCCCGGCTGCCACAAGACGTTCTTGCCGCGCATGCGCTCGAAGCGCACCAGAATGTCCTGCAGCGTGTTATTGAGCGCGTGGCCCATATGCAGCGAGCCGGTGACGTTCGGCGGCGGGATGACGATGGTGAAGGCTTCAGCCCCCTCCTCGGCCCCGGCGCCGGCCCGAAACGCGTCGGCCTCTTCCCAGATCCTGGCAATCTTCGGCTCGACGGCTTTGGCGTCGTAGGTCTTTTCGAGCATGGGAAAACGGTCCGCGCTGTCCGGAATTTGTGGTCCGGTGTAAATCGGAAGGTTGTTGCCAAGTCAACCGCAAGGGCGGCATGGCCAATAGATAGCGCCGGGATGGTTCGGTGCAACTCGCGGGACTGAATGTTGCAAGGCAATCGCTTCAGGTTTGCGCTGCCCCTCATTGCCCTGCCGGGCATTTCTCCCCGTATAGTGACGGGGAGAAAAACGCCTGCACTGAAGCTTTCGCCAGTCACGAACGTTGCGGAAAAGGCGCCTAAATTGCGGTCAACCCCTTCTCCCCGTCACTATACGGGGAGAAGGTGCCGGCAGGCGGATGAGGGGCAGCGCCGACTTCGACAATTCGCCGGTCGAGCGCCGCCCATTGGCGGCTCTCCGAATTGCTACTGCGCGCCGCGCGCGACGCGCTCGATTTCCTCGCGCACCAGCCGCTCGACCAGCGTCGGCAGGTTGTTGTCCAGCCAGTCCTGCAGCATCGGCCGCAGCATCTCCTCGGCCATCTCGTCGAAGGTCTTCTTGCTGCGGCTGGCAAACGCGTCCGAAAGTTCACCGAAGGCGGCGGCAACCTGCCGGCCCGCATGCTCCGAAAGGATCGCCGGCCGAAGGGACGGCGCCTCGCTGGCCGCCGGACGCGCCAATCCGATTCTAGAAGATTCCGGGCCGATTTTAGAACGTTCCGGGCCGCTTTCCGAAGGCTCCGGCCCAATTTCCGAAGGCTCCGGCACAGGTTCAGCAGTCGCCTCGTTCTCGAAAACCTCGGCTTTCGGCTCGGCGTCCGGCGTCCGGCGTGGCTCGGCGCGCTCCGGCTTGGCCATCGCGTCGCCGACCGCCGCGATCTCGCGCCGCCAATCGGCGATGATGGTGTCGGTCGTCTCGGCAGCCTTGGCTGTCGCAGGCCGATCCGGCTTTGCGGGAGCGGTGTTCACCTCAGCCAGCGTCACCGCTGCCTTTTCCGGGCCGGCGCGCAGCGGCGTTTCCAGGGGCTCAATGACCGGCGCGGCCGTTGGCTGCACCTCGGCGCGCGTGGCCGGTTTGGCGATCTCCGGTCCGCCGCGCAGTTCGGAGCGGAACGCATCCCCCTCCGCTGCCCGTCCGGCTGCCGGCGCCGGTTGCAGATCCTGGCGCAGCTCGTCGGCGTCGCCCGGCTGCTTGCGGCCGGTATCGCTGTCCTCGATGATCCTTCTGATGGAAGCTAGTATTTCTTCCATGGAAGGTTCGCGCTGTACGCTGCTTGCCGTCGCCATCGTCACATCCGCCGCCCTTGTGACTCGTTCTCAGATTTCCTGTCCGGCAATGCCGGATTCGAATCATGGCAACAGCGTAACCGACGGAACGGCTTGCGAGAATCCCCAATCTGGCGACATCTCGGATTTCAACAGATTAGGGTCGGGAGTTGAAAGCCCGCGCGTCGTTCGAGCGCGGGCTGAAAACACGGCCTGGCGATCAGCGGCCGTCCGGCGTGCGCAGACCGATCCACTTGTCCTTGACGGCGTTGTAATGCTCTTCGGGCCTGTACTTCGTCACGTTGAGCGCAAGGCGGTCT
This sequence comes from Mesorhizobium sp. M1273, assembly GCF_040318195.1. NCBI lineage: Bacteria > Pseudomonadati > Pseudomonadota > Alphaproteobacteria > Hyphomicrobiales > Phyllobacteriaceae > Mesorhizobium > Mesorhizobium sp. M1273. The sequence continues at coordinate 50,773 of NZ_JAMYLV010000007.1, forward strand.
GCCGACAAATGGCCAACCGCCGAGAGGATGGCATAGCTCGCCACCACCACGTCGCGTTCGGCGCTGACAAGATTGATCTTGGCGGTGATGAGGGTCGCCTGCGCGTTGAGCACGTCGAGCGTGGTGCGCTGGCCGACATTGCGCTCTTCGATGACGCCGTTCAGGGCAAGCTGCGCGGCGGCGACCACCTGCCGGTTGGCCGTGACGCTTTGCTGCGCGGCGGTGTATTGCGACCATGCCGAGGTCACCGCCTGGCGCACGGTGTCGCGGCTGACATCGACCTCGATACGGGCCTGGCTAAGTGATTCCTTTGATTGGCGAACCAATGCCGAGGTCCGGCCGCCGGAATAGATCGGTATCGTCAATGTCGCACCGATGTTCGCCGAATTGGTTACGCCATCCTGTGTCGAGGAGAGCGAGCCGGGCGCGGTGCCGCGATAGGCGCTCGAAACACCCGCCGACGCCGAGAGTTGAGGCAGCAGCGCGCCTTCGGCAGACTTCACCGAAAACGCCGCCGCGTCGACCAGATGCGCGGTGGCGAGGATGGCCGGATGCTCGGCCGATGCGATCGCGATCGCTGCATCGAGGCTCGACGGCAACAGCTTCGACACCGGCGAAGCCGGCCTGAGCCTGCCCGGCTCGTCGCCGACGATCTGGCGATAGGTCGCAGCGCTTGCCAGCGCCGTGGCGCGGGCGGCGCTCAACTGCGCCACCGCGGAGGCACGCTGGGCGTCGGCTTGCGCGACGTCGGTGCGGGTACCTTCGCCGACCTCGAAGCGCGAACGCGCCGCACGCGCCTGCTCGGTCAGGAATTGCAGGTTCTGTTCGGTCAGCACGGCGACCTGACGGTCGCGGATAACATCCATATAGGCGCTTGCCGCGTTGAAAAGAGTGTTTTCTTCGGCGTTGCGCAGGCTTTCGAACGAAGCGCGGACCCGCGATTCGGCGGCCGCCACATTGTTCCTGGTCTGAAAACCGTCAAACAGCGTCTGGTCGATCTCGACGCCGAAGTTGCCGGTGGTCAACGAGATGTTTCGGTGCAACAGGTTGCTGTGGCTGGCGGTATAATCAATACTTCCGGAACCGGTGATGGTCGGGCGCCAGCCGGACTTGGCGATGGCAACGCCCTCGTCGGTGACGCGAACGCCGGCGCGTGAAGAATTGAGAGAGGAATTGTTCTGATAGGCCTTTGAAAGTGCCCCGAGAATGGTTTCGGCCGAGGCGGCCATTGGAGAAAGCGCGGTCGCCGAAACGAGGACAGCGGTAAAAAGCAACTTGCGTACAGACGGCACGTTATATTCCCTCATTCGTTTTGCACGGGAACTGCGCCACGCTGGCTTCTCCTTCTGATCAGCCGGCGCCGCGTTTTTTATCGTTCCCCCGCTGAAAGCCCCCAAGAAACACCCGGTTATGCAGATCAGCAACGATTGTTCAAACGCAAGCGATCATGACAGCGCCTTCGCTGCAAGGCAAAATCACTCAGAATTCGAAGGCGGGAATGCGTTCGAATCCCGGTAGTGGCTTAATTGCCGCATTAAATGCGCGTCTTCCCGTTACAACCCCTCCAGTCTTAAAAAAAAGCCGGGCTACGCCCGAATTGCCCTGCCCTTCAACGGCGACGAGTCGGCCGCCTTCGGCAAGCTGGTCGAACAGCGCCGCTGGCACCTCGCCGACGCTGCCGCCGATCAGGATGACGTCGTAAGGCGACTTCTCTGCGTGGCCTTGCGGCAGCGGCCCGTGGACCACCGTGACATTGCCGCAACCCAGCGCCGCAAGCGTCGAAGTGGCGGTCTCGGCCAGCGCCGGATCGCTTTCCAGCGCCACCACGGACCTTGCCAGCCGCGACAGGATCGCCGCCGCATAGCCGGTGCCGCAGCCGACATCGAGTGCCGAATCGCTTGGGCCGATATCGGCCAGCTGCATCAGCTTGGCCAATGGCGACGGTTCCATCAGATAGCGCGGGCCATCGGCCGTATCGGCAATGCGGATGTCCTCGTCGATATAGGCAAGATCGCGCTGGCCGGGGGCAACAAAGGCCTCGCGCGGCACCACAAGCATCGCCTCGAGCAACGGCGCGCTGGTCACGTCGGTGGTGCGGATCTGGCCGTCGACCATCTTCACCCGGCGTTCGGCAAAATCAGCGCTCATGTTCCAACCATCCGCTTGCCGCGCAAAGGCCGCGGCTGTTTCGACCGGAACTGAAGCCCCCTGGCGCTGACGCGCGGGAGCTCGGGCATTGGAGGCCTCGCCCGGAATCGAACCGGGGTGCAAGGATTTGCAGTCCTCTGCGTAACCACTCCGCCACGAGGCCTCATTGCTCCCGGCGTTCCACCCGGCTCCAATAGGTTGCGGCGAAAATGCCGTCAAGCGGCCACCATGCATTCCCAACGGTTCCTCGACATTCCATGCCCTGCCTTATCAACGCAATGCCCATCTTAGCAATAACATATTAGCTTATCGTTAAGCATGATTCTGGGCGACGGGAACCCGAAACCGGCGGCCACGTTGGGCGAAGAGGAGGCTCCGCCATGCGTCGAGCAGCTACGAAGGACGGCACGTCGCGCGGATTGTCGCAGTCTGCAGAGCTTGTGCGCTATGCCATCCACCGCCTCAGCATAGAAGGCGCAAACACCCTGCCGCCGCGCGACCGGGCGCGGCTGGCATCGGCTACCGCCGTTCTCAAGGAGCTTTGCGAACGCCTGGAAAGCTGTTTCGACCAGCCTCGGTGAGGCCTGGACGACCACGCCGCTCTCAAACAATTGCCGGATACCGGCCTGTCAGCAGGGCAGTCTCAATCCGGCCGGCGCCGTCGCTCCCACCAGACGACGAAGCGGCGCCGGTGACGGCGCACCAATGCGAATTCGTAGGAGAGCACCAGCAATCCGATCGGCACCATCCAGAAACCCAGGATCGGCAGGAAGCCGAGAATGCCGCCGATGATCAGCACGACGCCGATCGCAATCCTGAGGCCGCGCGAGCGCGGCATGGTGAACTGGCGGCCGAAGACCGAGATTTTCCGGGCCGGTGGCTGTTCGTCGCTCATTGCCGTCATGTGAAATGTCGATCCGTTTGCATCAGTAGCACCATCAGCCGGAGAAAGCCGCAACGGCCTTTTCTGTTCCTTGACAGGCGAGGGACAGCTCATATGAGGGCGCTCGCCGGCCATTGCCAGCAAGCCCTGCGCCAAAAAGCATCGAAAAAATGCGAAATGCTTCTTTGCAAAGCCGAAACGGGTTTGCTATAGGCTGCCCACTCACGCAAGAGCCTCTGTTCCCCGGTAGCTCAGTGGTAGAGCAACCGGCTGTTAACCGGTTGGTCGCTGGTTCGAATCCGGCCCGGGGAGCCAAATCTTTCAAGCACTTAGCTGAACGCCGTCTCCACCAAAAATCTGCCATGGGTACGCCATGGGTACGGAAGGGCCGGCGCGTTCACTCCTTCGTCGATTGCTCTTCAGCCCCCTGCCCCGCACGGGATATTGCGATTCCATTAGCGGAGGCGCATGTTTTCGCTGGCCGGGTCGCTATGATGCTGGCTGGTGGGGGGATCATCATGCAAAAATCTATTTTCGCAGCGCTCGGGCTGTGGAGCTTCTGCTCGCCGTCCTATGCCGAACAGTCGTGCGAAATGATCTCAAACATAGAGGCAGGCAATTGCCAAGATGGCGATATTGTTAAGGTGTCCGGCACAAGTGCCAGCGAACTGCCCAAGATCGTGCAAAAGTACTGCGACTTCGATTCTCAGATTTTGACGCTCGCTGATCCACTCCTAGCTGGCTTGGGCGTCGGGAGACCGGACTACATCGTTCTCTGCAAATACCACGAGCGAAAGGCCGCTCCGCGACAATAGCACTGTCCGAACCGGTCAGGTGGTCAGCGCGGGCAGATCGGCGGGCAGCTTTGCCGGATAGAGCGTGATCGAGCGCAGATAGGCGTTGTCGAGTAGCTCGTCGGTAGTGCCGTCGTTTCCGATCGCGACTGTCGCCAGCGTCCACGAAGCGGCATAGTTCACCGTCTGCGTATCGGCAGCGCCACCATCCAGCGACCAGGCGTACTCATAATTGCCGCCGCCGACATCGCGATTGAGGGTCACCGCCAGCTTGTGATTCCCGGTCGATCCGAGGCCGTCGGTGTTGCCGATGAGGACGTCACCGAAGTCGCTCGTATGCCAGTCAGCTTCAATGCTGATTCCATTGACGGAGGCGTCGTAGTCGACATCATCGCCAAGGAACATCAGAAACCCGTAGGGCGGGTTGATCTGGTTGAGATCGAAGACGATAGTGCAGCCGGCGGCCAAGGCGGACGCGAAGTCAGAGAGCAACGGGCCGGCAGCGAACGGACAATTGGAAAGATTGTTGAAGTCATAGAACAGCCCTGAGGCAGTTAGCGCGCTAGGGTCATAGCCGGTCATCACATCGCTAACTGAGCGCTCGGCGCCGCCGGAATAGTAGAACCCGTTCTTGATATCGATGAAGGCCGTGGCACCTGGAGGCAGGGAACCGCCACCGGCCGAAGCCGCCTGTGATGCAATGATGCCGAGCGGGATCATGCGAACTTCCCGAATCCCATCCAGGTGTCTATTTCGAACTGCCAGAAGGCTGCAGGCTTCATCGAACCATCTAAGACGACAGAACCGCCGCTCGAGCCGTTCACCGTCACGCCGGTGTCGCCCGTCACTGTGACCGCACCAGCACCTATCCCGGCGGCGGCAAAGATCGCACCTATCGGAAATGGGACATCAGCATGTGCCGGGATGGTCGCCGAGATTGGTGAGGCATTTTCAAACGTGACGCCAACGCCCATGTCTGTCAGACCGAAAATGTAGACCGTGCCAGTCTGAGCGTTGACCGGCATCAGGGCAAACTGAGAATAGAGTTCGTCCGTCATGTCGTTGATCTTGTCGCCGCCGGAGCGGAGGCTGTCGCCGGTGCCATCGTTGGCCGATGTTCCGAGGGAGATGAGTTGGCGTCCCATTATGGCTCCTGATCGAAGGTGATTTCTGTGGCGTCGAAGGTCAGCACTGACGAATCGAACGTCGGCTCGTAGTTGAGCGGCACGTACCGTTGCGCCTGGTAGCCACGCCCTACGGCGGCGCTGATCATGTAGACGCGGAACAAAAGGAAATCCGGCACCGAGCCGAAGTCCGCCGTGATGTTTGCCGCCGAGTAATGAACGGATCCGGTCGCGCTCGTCAGCGTCCGCTTGATGGTCGACCCATCCATGATGTCGATCTCAAACGAGAGCACCGCCTCGCCGAAATTGGCCGGATTGGTGCCCGCCGCGAGGCGTGACCGATAGTCCCAAGACAGGTCCAGGCCATCCGGGACGCCAAACGCGGCAGCGAGGTTGACCGGCGCGTATGGCGTCTCGGCAGCGCCACGAAGCAAGTGAGATGCGGCAACCGACGCGGCCGGGCTTTGACCAAAGCCTACCGCCTTGTAGAATTTGGTCCTGTTCAGGTCTGCAGCCGGATGCACAACCGGTTCGATCCATGCGGCGCCGACCATTACGAACAGGTCGCCGGCCTGGTGAAGAGGTGCAAAGACTTCTGTGCCCCTATAGCCCCGCACTGTGAAGCCGGAGAGCGTGTAGGAGCCGTCGCCGTTGTTGGTGACAGTCCTGTAGCCAACACCCTCCCAGCGGCCCGCAGAGCCCACGAAGGCGAGGTTCTGTCCGGCAAGAACTTCGTCCTCAGTTCTGTCGGCAAGTAGCGTTGCATCACCGGAAATCTTGCGGATGGTCACCGTGGAGTCATCGGTCGTCGAAAATGGATCTAGGGGGTTGGCCAGGACGTCGACGCACACGCCAATGACGCCGCCGTGTGCCGCCTGGTCGTACTCAATCGAGAGTTCGTTCGCCGTGTCGCCGCTGTACAGACTGCCGCCCCCCCAGTTGGCTTGCCCACGCGATGCAACGACCCCGTACTGAACGAGCCAGGCGCCGCCGGCGTCGTCGGAATAGCGCAGCAACGGGATGTCCAGATGGATGTACTGAGACTGCACACTGGCTGTGGAAGTTCCGGAAAACCCGGTGTTTGTTACGGCGGCAACGTCGGCTGAAAGCGATGTTTGGAAATCGCGGGCGTCGAACTCGACAACCATATTTTCCTTGATATTCACCTTCGCAATTTCGACGGTGTAGGAGACGTCGCCGGATGCAATGGAGATGACATCGCCGGGGATCATTTTGGCGAACTCGCCATATGCCGAGAATGAGTGCGTCCGCGGCTGGATTTTCCAAAGGAGTTCATTGACCAGGCGTTCGCCGTCGACGTCAGAAAGGATGAGGGACGTTGAGAACTGCGATTCCTTGGTGGAGCGGGTCACCTCATAGAGCGCGCTGAAAGAGTCCGCGGTGACGGTGCGCGGCTGGTAATTGTCATCCTTCGAATTGTATTCGAGCGAGACCTTGGTCACCCGGGCAATGTCGCTCGCATCATCCGAATTGATCGAGCCGCCCTTTTTAAAGACGAGATCGGAATCTGCGACAACTTGGTCCGCAGTGAATGACCCGTCAGTCGGCGTTTTGCGGAAGACAATTTTGCTTCCACTGTCAGTCCAGACGAACCCGAGCGGATCCTGATAGGACCGCAGCAGGCTGCGGATGTTTGTGCCGTCCTTGTCGATGACGTCGCCCCAATCGACGAGGCCATCAAACCCTAAGAATTCGATCTGATCGATCGTGTACGGGCCAAGATAGATCAGGATATCTGAAATATGACTTTCAAGGGTGATTTGGCCTGGGGTTGTTCCCGGGATCGTGTACTCCGTCCAGACCGTGTCGCCTCTGGAGGAAAAATACGACAGGCGCGCGTGGTCAAAGAACCCGACCCTGGTCTCCTGCCCGGTCTCGTCTTCAAAATCAGCAAGCATCGTGGCTGTTTTGTTGCCGATGTCGATGATCCAAAGCTCTTGAGAATTAGAGCGAACCATGAGAAAGCCTGGCCGAGGAAAACTCCTTTCGGTCATAGTGAACTGCGACAATTGGAAAAAAGGCTGCGACACCGTGAACGCATCGGCCAGAAAACCAGTGTCTGGCGCAACCAGTTGAACATTGAAAGTGCCGCTCGGATAGTCCTCAAGTACAACGAGATATTCGGTCAACGGGTCGTATTGGATCGCCGTCATGATGCCAAACGACGTGTAGGCAAGGGCGGCTGACCATGTGTCGCCGTCGTAGATGACCTCATAGACAGCAGGGAAGCTACCTAAAAAGAAGGACGCTGAACTCGAACTGACACGACCAGTCGAGACAAATGTGCCATACCCGAGTGAGCCACGAGTTACGGTGAATGAACCGGCGGCGATGTCGATGACCGCAAAGACGCTAACTTGACCGCCGCTGGCGTCGGCATCACCTCCGACCAAAAGCCATTTGTCACCGAAAGCTTCACCGGCAAGCCATAATATTGACTCGTCGGCCGCCTCTTGCCACTCAGCGACTATTTCACCAGTGACCGCATTGTAGACCCTGGTCGGCGCGACCGGTTCTGCCTCGGTTGCGAAGCGAACGACCACATACCCAGACCCGCGGATGGCATTTGTCCACACACCGTTGTTGAAGAAACCGCCGCCGGCATAAGGCTCAGAACCGGCCAGCGGCACCCGATATCTTTCGACATGGCTGTCGACATCAAGGACCGATAAATAGCAGATCCCCAGACCACTGATTTCATCCGAGGTCAGCACCTGATATATGACGCCCTCGACAGGATCGTAGCATGCACCGATATACGACTGGTCCATGTCCGTCGGCGCGGTGCCGGTCCATGCGAGTTCCTCCGTTCCGCCCGTCTCAGTGGCGGCATTGGAGATCACGCAGGTGATCGTCGGTGCTGACGATGCCGGAAAGTCTTCAAGGAAAATCAGAACATCGCCTGTGTGCGCGCCGGCATTTGGCCCGACAACTTCCGTGGCGATCGGGTCAACGGCCGTCTGCAAACCATTGTAGAACCGGAACGCGCATTTCGGAATCGAGCCGTTTTCTGCGTCGAACTGGACCTCGCCGTTGGCCTCGAGCCGGATCAGTTTGTAGCCGCGGCGGAAGTAGTCCTTGCACAGAAGATAGCCGACGCTGATCGTTACGGCAGTCGTCGGCTCGGGCAGTGGCGCGTTATTATGGTCCCAGTATTGGTCAGCGTAACTCGTGTAGCTGTAGCTTGTACGGACTGCTTTCGTCAGTCCATAGACTGGGATGCCATCCACTTTGCCGGTCCCGACGACTGCGGGCTTCGGGCGCCCAAGCGCAATGGGAGTGACGAGGCCGGTGCGGCGCGCATCCTCGCGCTTGCTTGGCGGTCTAGTGGATGTGAACTGATAAGAGCCGAGTTGTCGTTGCTGAACATTGACCATCAGTCGCTCCGCGGCAAATTTCAGAGAAAAGAAAACGCCGCCGCCCGAAGGCAGCGGCTGCAATGACGGTCATTTGGCTTTGGAGCGGTCGTAAGCGGCTCGATTCCGGCATTCTGCGCAACAGTAGCGAGCCGCTGGACTGGCGGGCTGAAACATGTCGCCGCACTGATCGCATGTGCGCGGCGTAGCCTTCTGGCCCGCTGCTCTGCACTCGACCGAACACCAATTCTGGGTATGCCTGTGCGGCTTGAACACGCGCTGGCAATGGCTACAGGGCCGCTCCGGCTTCGTGGTCCGTCCCGCCGACGCGCACACAGGCGAACAATAGAGACCGGCTTTGCTGCGGCTGAGCGGCCGGAATGTCTTCGCGCATGCCGCGCACTCTCTTTGCTCGATGATGTCACCGCGGGCATGTCGCGCGCATGATGATGAGCAGAAGCGGGATTCCTCTACCGACGGCCGAAACGATGTGCTGCAGAATTCGCAGTTGCGCTTGCGAAGCTGCTGTTTTTTGCCCAGGTAGAAAGCCCGCTTCGTGACTTCCTTGCCCCGGTAATCGTCCGCCTGTTCACGCCGGATTTTGGTGGCCAGTCGGCAGAGTTCACTGCACCAAGAAACACGCCGCAACTGGCGCTCCGACGTGTCGAGTAACTGGCCGCAGCCGAGACAGTTCTCTCTATCGACGCCTTCAGGCTGGCCTTGCAGCCAGGTCGGACGCCGGTGACCTCGAAGACATGTTTCGATGATCGAGGCGGCTTCGTCGTCCGCCCGTTGCCAGGAATAGCCATCAAGGCACAGAGCGGAACGAAGCCCGGCGCGGCCGGCTCCCTCGAACTCGAACGGACTGAGCCTCCAATCCGCTATGACGTCCATCATTTGGCTGACGATGTGGCGTCGCTTGTCGGCCCCAAAAATCGGGTGCTTTGCAAGATTCTTCGTCGCCCGAAAGCTGAGCGTTATGGCGAGCATGTCCTGCGCCATGAGTGTTTAAGACTGGGATTCCGCCGTGATCTCAGTTCCATCGCGGAAGCCGAGTTCGCGCAGTCCTTTGATGTCGTAAGTGACTCTCTCGCATTCGACGCGGTCCACTTCGGAGATGTCTGCGAGATAGCGGATACGAAAGATGACCAGGCGCCCGGCGTAGCGCTGATGCTGATCAGGCGCGAAACGCTCGTCTTCTTTTTTGTGGATCTTCTCTGCCCAAACAGTCCGCCAAGTTTGCCACTCAAAAACGGGCGAGTTAAGCAAATCAGTGCCGGTCTCAACGCGCCGAAGGATGATAAGGCGCCGGTTCATGGTGCCGATGCGCATGGGGCTCACCGATAGATGCGAAATGGCGCGATCAGATCGCAGGCCAGGAGTGGAATTTCGTGCGGCGTGGAGAACGCTATTGGCTGCCGTTGTTCGTAGAAGTGGGCGGCCATGACGTTGATCGCTTGCAGAATCGGCGGCGGAACGTTCTCTTCGCTATCGCCGTAGCCGGCGCGAAAACGAATCTGCACCGCGTCCGCGACATAGCGGGTGTCGGGCCAAGTCTCGCCATATGCCGGGGCGATTTCAGGCCGCCAGGAACCGGCGCCAGAAACCCGATACGCCGACGGATCCAGCGTTTGCAGAACCCCGTCGGTATCGAGATATTTGATATGAACGACCTCCTGCAGCGGCGGTAGCGGAAGTTCGATGCAGGTTGGAAAGCAATCGAGGTACAGGGTCCACTCTTGCGTCAATAGGCACCGGCCAAGCCGTCCTTCTTTGCCGTCCAAGCGCGAGACCGCAGCACCGATGCAAGCCAGAATGTAGGCCTTGTCGGTCGGTAGCGAACCGCCAAATTCGACGCGAAGGTGATCGCATACCTGCCGCAAAATCAGGTCGGCGAGCGATTCCGGCGGGGTTTCCAGCACAAGGTTCATGGCGACTCTCGCAAAATGGAAAGGGCGGCCCTGAAGCCGCCCTCTGAGGTAAATGGTGCGCCTGATTACGCGTTGAGTGACGGAGAAGCGCCCAAGTCGAAATAGCCGTGCACGAAAGATTCCGGCCGGTTCACCGCAAGGGCGAGCCGCTCTTCGGCCCGGATAGCGACGAGGTTCCTGACGAAGAAGTCGTCGTGATCGGTGGACACCTCCACCGCGGCGTCTTCTCTGTCGAAAACTTGGGCTCCCATGGTCGCACCGACCAGGAATTCGCCTGAGGTGATTGCGGTCGTTTCGACAACCGCAAGGCGCCACAGTTGCATGGTGCCGCCCGTCTGGACCTGGATCCAAATATAGCGGTGATTGTCGTCCTTCGTCAGTTCGATCGACGCCCAATCGTTCGGGTTGAGCACCACGAACGTAGGCCGGTATTCGGCGTTGCGGACCTGAAGGCTGGCGCGGCGGATCGTGTCGATTCGCGTATCGGTGGCACCGGCGCTGAGCGTCGACTGGCTGAAATCCGTCGCCTGCGGAATAATGCCATGAAGGTTCTGCCCTGTGCCATCGCCGGCGAGAAGCTGGTTCTCCTCCACGTACTTCAGGCCGAACGTCGCGCGACCGTTGATGTAGGACATCAGCATCGGGACGTCAGAAAGAACCTGCTTCGAGGCTGCGAACCAATGCGCGATGCACCTGACATTGGTCGTGATGAGTTCGAATTTCAGATCCGATTGCGCCTTTACCGCGCCTTCCGCCACCGGCGCGGCGTTGTTGGTAAAGCCCGTTTCCTGCATGAATTCGATCGCGTTGGAAGATGTGCGGCCGGGCAGGAGAAGGTCTCGGATCGTCAGTTCGCGCACGGCCGGCGTGATGATGCCAGGCGCACGGTCCGGCCGGATGAGGTCGCCGGCGGAACCGGCGGCATCGGTCGTGGCCGAAGTGATCGTCGCTGCCTTGAGGTTCAGGCGCGCGGTGCCGCGGCCCTTGCTCTGCAGCGCCTTGAAGTCGTCCGTCTCGGTCAATTGTTCGCCGATGGATTTCGCGGGCTCGCTGCCGAACGAACGACGGGAAAGCTTCTGCTCAACCGCCATGAGGCGGTCCTGAAGGCTGGCGCCATCGGTCGAAAGCTTGGTGAGCGCCGCCTTGGTTTCATCCAAGACCTTGCCGTGCGTCTTGATTTCCTCGCTCGCCTTGGTGGCAAAGGTCTGGATTTCGGTGTCGCGCGCCTTGAGCGCGTCCATCACGCTCTTGAGCTCGTTCTGTTCGTCAAGGCGATCGCCGGCGGCCTTCCGCCTGAATTCGCGGGAGTGAATTGTCATTTTGATATCCTCAGATTGGGGGAAGAGAAAAGCCCTGCAGCGCCTTCACAAGGTCACTGGCGGCTGTTGCATTCGCCGGGTCTCCGACATCCGTCAGGAGATGCTTAAGGCCGTGTGCGGCGACAGTGGCGGCCTGCGTGCGAGAGAATCCAGCATCACGCAGGAGTCGCTCGAATTCTGGGAGAGACGGCAGAGAGCCGTGAGCCAGCTTGAACTTCACGGCTTCGACTCTGGAGTCATCATTTGCGGGAAATGTCACCAAACTCACCTCTTCAAGATCGACTTTGGTGAGGGTCCGGATTCCGGTTTTTTCATCGTAAGTGCTGGCCCTGGTCCAGTACCCAATGGAGAGGCCTGAGACGACACCGGACTTGAGAAGTGCGAAGGCTTCGCGGGCAAGCGCAACGTCTTTGACGAGGAGATAGCCCTCGACGTAGAGGCCCTTCTCATCCTCCCGGACGATCTCATAATAGCCGATCGGCATATCCGAGCGGTGCTGCCATAAGACGGGAAGCTTGCGGCCCTTGGTCTTGCGATCGGCCAACGTGTCGGCAAAGGCGCCGGGGGCGACGACTTCGTTGTACGAGTCGACCACGCCGAACACCGACGCATAGCCAGAAAAAAAGCCATCCTCGCGGACGGCTTTGATGGAAAGTTCAAAGTCGCGGAGCCTAATCGACATTCTTGTTTTCCTCGATGCCAAGCCATGACCGAAAAGCGGACTTCGCCGCGGCTGTGTTGTCGCCGCCAAGCCGGTCCAGTGGCGCGAGATTCGTCTGGGCCGTGAGCGCGTCGCCGCCGTCGACTGCTGGCAGGTTGAGCTTTCGACGTCCTTCGTTTCGGCTCATCAATGCATTTTGGACGGCGGTCGAAAGGAAGGCGATCTTGCTTGCGCTATCCGCCTGCAGAAGGGCTTCCCGGTTGAACTCGGCATAGATCCGGCGACGGTCACCTGGTCCGATCAGTTGCTTGAGAACCCGCTTTTCAATCCTCGTCAAAATCGGGTTCAGTCCGGTTGTGAGCCACTGCACTATTATGGCTCCGACTCCGGTTCCCCACATGGTTTGACCTTCGGGACTGTGACCGATGACGATCGGTGGAGTCCCGCACCAACGGCAAATTTCCTCTACGTTGAAACGCCGGGTTTCCAGCATTTGCATGTCTTCCGGATTGAGGGAGAGCTGTTCGAATTTCAGCCCCGCCTCCATTACCATGATCTTTCCGGCGTTCTGCGATGACGCATACTGCTTCAAGATTCCCTCAAGCTGTTTGCGTTGCTCATCGTTCAGTTCGGAATCCGTCTGGAGAAGGCCCGACGGCATCAAACCGTTGCCAAAGATCTTTCCGGCGGTCTCGTCTGCTGCGATTGCACTGCCGAGCGTCTGCACCCCAAACCTTATCGGTGAAAGGCCAAGGTCGCCGCCGAATCCAAAGCCACGAATATGGAGCACCTGTTCGGCCGGAAGATCGATCGCCTTACCGCGATCGCTGAACTTGTATCGGAGCTCGCCCGCCTGATCTCGAGTCACATTTACCTGGTCGGCCGGAAGGAGATTCAGCGCGGTAACACGATCACCGAGCTTAACGATCTCGGCAAAACAATTGCCCCTCACCATCAGCCAAGCGACCATCGCGCCCCAGAATTCGAAGGCCGTTTGGTCGCTGTTCGGGCTCTCCCCGATGATTTCTGCCAACGGATGGTCGACGGGGTTGCGGCCGCCCTTCAAATCCTTTTCGAACATCTGCAGCGGGAGCGAAGAAACGGCTTCAGAATTCAGCCGAACGCAGGCCCAGAACGTCGCAAGCTGCAACGCACTGTGATCAGTCACCGACTTGCCTGCAGCGCTTGAGCCGCCCGCGAAATACGACCATGGCGCCGTATCAGTGAGACCGAAACGACGGCCAATCCAGTTTTTGAAATTCATCAGATCACCATCACTGGATTTCTCAAGAAGCCCTTCAGTGAAGGCTTCACTGGCGGCGGTTCGAACCGGTTTGCGACCTGCAACGCCATGGCGAGCGCAACGGCGCCGTCCACGCGAACCGGGCCCCGGCCGTTTGATTTTTCTTTGTCGATCTTGAGATTGCCTGCCGCGTCAGAAATCGTTATTGCCCCGGCCACGGCCGCAGTTAATACGGGGTGCCCTGAGTGCCTCAGCTTCCCGGATAGGGCGAGCTCGGCAAAGCGCTCTACGGCTGGCCCAAGGCTCAAGAATCCTTGGCGGAATGGCTCGAGTGGCAACTCGCACGCGAGGTCATCCAGTTCTGTTTTCAGATCGTCGATTCTGTATGTGTCGAATCCGATTTTCTTGACGTCGAATTCTTTCGCGAGTTTCGCCAACTCCGCGGCTACGAATGAGTAGCGGACAGTCGGGCCAGGCGTGGCAAGCATGTGGCCGGCTGATATCCACTGTCGGAAACGTTCTTGCTCCGCGGGCCGCCGGGCTTCAAGCTGGCCTTGCGGCGTCCAGAAGAACGGCAAAATGTCGAATGTCGGATCTGGATCGTCTGAGGGAAAAACCAAAACCGCCGCAGTCAAATCGTGCTTGCCGGACAAATCCAAACCGCCGAAACAGGCGCGGCCCTTTAGGGCTGCCCGGTCGACCGGGCCGGCGTTCTGTTTCCAGACAGGCAGCGTTACAATGCGGCTTTCGGGATTGGCGTCGGCGCGCTGGTTGAGCCGCAGGCGCCGATATGAGCTTTCGAACGCCGGCATGCGCCGGGCGCGGTCGCGGGATTTCTGAAGCGCTTTGAGGTCGAGGAAATGGCCGTAAGCAGGATTGCAGGCCTTCAGTGTCTCATCGCTGAAGGGATCCGCGTCATCCGGCGCGGCGTGAAGCTGGAGATATGTGGAAGGGTCCGCACCTGTCAGCGCGTCATCGATCAGACGGGAAAGCGCGTGGTCGTCGTCTGCGCTTTGGGTGCTCAAGACGAGACCAAGCGTCTCGTCGCGCTTGCCCTCCGATTCCATCAGAACGCTGAGCAGCGCGCCGTCCGGTGCCTCACCGAGTTCGTCATAAGCCCAGCACGTCGGGCTCAACCCCTGGCTGCGTCTCGCATCTGCACTGAGTGCCTCAAATACGGAATCGACGCCGTCACCCTCGAGCACGTGAATCTTTTTGTGGAAGTCGACAATGTTCGTCCTGGCCGCAAATTCCGGGACGCGAAGGATCGTCGCCTTCATTTCATCGAAAATCAGTCCCGCCTTGCCGCGATCGATCGACGCCGAAAACACGGCGCCACGCTCTTCGGACTCCGGACCCAGAAGCGCCGCCAGGCAGATCCCGGCAATCAGGCCGGTTTTGCCGTTGCCTTTCGGCTGGCTGAGAATGGCGAGTGAGACCTTGCGTTTTCCGCCCTTGTTGGTCGCAAAGACGTTTTCGATGAATTCCCGCTGTGATGGCAACAGCCGCATTTTCTTGCCGCGGCGGATGCCCTTCGTGACAGGGAGCCACTGAAGGAAAGCAATCATCCGCTTCGCGCGGGACAGGCCTTTCTTTTTCCAAGGCAGGCGCCGCTTGGTTTCCGCCGCCTGTTCCTTCGCAAGGCGCTGGCGAGCCGCGCCCGGTCCGCGGAGCCCCATGCCGAAACCTCATTGAATAAGCGGCGGACGATCGCGCCGACCGTCCGCCTCGATCGTGTCGCCTTGACCCCTTTTCTCGCGAGCGAGTGAAGCGCCAGGGGAGGCGGACTTCCCGTTGTCGGCCCGATCTCAGAGGCCTCAAAGGAGACTGGCGCTCCAATGCGGAAAACTAAACGAAAATCGGAAACTAACTCTGCGTTGAAGAGGCACGCCGGTCTAAGCGGCAAAAAAGCTGACGACTTTTTACCCGCCCCTGCCTCAAGATAATCATCAACGACGTGACCTTCACTGGACAAGACTTATGCCGTCGCCATTTGTTACTTGCGAACGACTGAAGTTATTTGTTGGAAAGACTTGCGATGAGCGTGCAATTGATGCATGATCGCTCATCGAATTGAGAGCATGCCCGCGTCAACGGAACACAGGAGAGAACCAATGAGCCCCAAAGCCGCCCAGGTCGCACGTGAGATTGAAGACTATTTCAAGGACCGCCCTGTTGAGGATCTGCTGGCGTTTCGGGAATGGATGAGAGGCACCTTGCATGCGGCGCTTGTTGCTCCAACCGCCCCGGCCGGCCCCGCCGCAAGGCCCGATAGCTGAGGCGCTTTCCGGAGTCAGCCGCAATGCCAATGGTGGCGCGCGGCGGACTGGACTAACTGGCTGCCAATAGTGGCGACATGGCCAAGCCGTCCCTTAAACCGGGGGCGGCTTTTTCTTTGCCTGAGGCTGGGCCTTGTCGATATCGCCGCCGACGTGATCGAGGCTGACGACCTCCATGCCGAGCTGGCGATGATTGATGAGAACCTTTGCCGAGCAGAATTGTCTGCAACCGACAGAGCAGTTTGGACGGCTCGCCGGAAGGCGATCTATATCGAATTGCATCCCGAAACCGCCCAAGGGTCGGCTCAAGCACTCGGAATGAATAAGGCTGTTGGTAACGTCACGGAAAACTTTTCCGCCACGTCTTTTGCCAAGGATACCGCCGAGAAAACCGGCCAGACTGACCGCATCGTTCGCATGCATGCCGAGCGCGGCGAGAAGGTCATCCAGGAAGCCATAGATCTCATCCCGTGGCACCAAGCTCGACACTGGAACCTATCTCGACAAGCTGAAGAAGCTTCCTCCGAATGAACAGATATCGGTCGCTCGCCTGATGAATGTTTGGCGCTGCTTGGCAAAGAATAAATGCGAAATGCATTTCACATATTTAATATAGAGCGCAAATCTGCCATAGTCGGACCATGCTCGAATATGGCCCAATCATCATCTTGGTTCTGGTAGTCGTCGGGATAGTCATCGGCCTACTGCCGGAGGCGCACGACGCGCAGCTGCAAAAGTTCCGGCAACAGTGCCGCGATCAGGGCATGGATTTCCGAGAGACCGAGGCGGCGATTGCCCTTCGCACGGCCTTTGTCCGGCTCAGGCGGATTGCATCGGACCAATGCATCTCCCAAGGCGGCAAGATGGATCGCGACGAGATCAACCACATTGCGGGCCAGATTGCCATCGGCCTTGCGGCTGCGCGGGGGCGGGAAGCCGCGACGAGCTTTATCGGCTGGGTCGACTCCTGCCCCGACGAGGAAATCCTTTACGACGACGCGCGAGCCGCGCGGCATCGCCATGTCGTCGTGGCGCTGCGCAAAGCGGGTCTCTATCCGCCGAAGCACGTCGGCTTGAGCGAGGATGTCCGGAACGCCTTCCGGATCATCAAGCGTTGAACGGATGCCTCGCATCCGCCGGAATCCCGTCGGCGCCGACGTCGCTACTGTAGCCGTGGATCTCGGTTTTTTGCTTATTGCTGTCGTGACATGCCTTGCATAGCGACGAAAACGGCCCGGCAAAGAATTTTTGCCGATCGCCCCGGTGGCGCACGTCGTGGTCGCAAATAGTGGCAGGGGTTTTTACGCCAGCCCGAGCACAAATCGCGCAGTGCGGTTCCCTCCTCAACTGTCGAGCGCGAATTGCATACCACTCGCGCGTTTTATACCACTGCCGCCACGGCTGCGAAGCCCGGCGCTTGGCATCGTATTGCGAGCGGTGTTTCATTGGCGCCAGCCTGTTGCGGCAAAAGAAAACCCGCCGGCTGCTGATGGCAGGACGACGGGTGATTCGGCGTATTCGTCAGATGTATCGTTCTCGTCGCTTATGACTCGCGCCCGTCACCGACGCAAGCCCTAGATGAAAAATATTTTCTGCCACTAGATTTTGTGTTTACCGAAAGCCAGGGTTTTCGCTTTCTAATCTTGAAAAAAGCGACGGCTGCGATGTGGCGCCAACGACGGCGACGGCTATTCCCGAAGGGAAAGCGGGGGGTCCGGGGGCGATCATCGTCCCCGGGTCTTTCTTTCTTGAAACCCAGGCTGTCACTGGCGGGATGACCAATGACCGGCGCGATAGTCCAATTCGACGTTGATGACACGAATGAACTCCGAAACCTGTCGGTCGATTTCAACCTTAGGGATCCCGTTGGCTTTCATGTCGCGGCGGATTGCTTTGACTTGCCGGTTCCAAAACTTTCTGCCGTCAGATTGATTGCGGGTAGCAAGGCCTCGAGCGGTCTCGGCAATCAGATCCCTGCGGCGGCATAGCGGGAATGCGATCAGCAAAGGCTTTTGGGCAAGCTTGTAGTCGTTGAAAAGATCAAGCTGCGTCATGAGGGTTTACCTTCAGCGGTAGAGTCAAAGGTATTGGGACCACCCGTGTCCGTAAGGTATGGACCACCCGTGTCCATTTGGTCGTGCTCACCAAATGGACCACCCGTGTCCATTTGGTCGACGTCTTCAGTCAGGATTATTCCGTCTGGCAATCGAACCGGATAGGTGAGCCTGATGACCCTTCGCTTTCTCTTTTCCTTGGGGTCATAGACGCTTTTCACGTCGATAATACCGGCCGCTTTGTAGGCGCCCAGGTCGCGGGAAACGGTCTTGGGAGAGCAATTGCCGGCATGTTCGGCAAGGGTTTCGTCCATCGGCCATAGCGTGCCGGTAGACCAGTTCACAAACTTGAAGAACACCCCAAGAGTTCGAAAACTGCAACCCGCTGCGTTGGCAATCTGCATTGCGACGGTGTGCCAAACCTCAAACTGCTTCATCGCTTCAATTCGATTGTTCGGCCATCGAACGGGACGCGATTCTACTCGCGCGTGGTCCTTACGTTTCCCGGCGCCCTCAAAATATTCGGGGGTATCACTTTCTGGCCGGAAGAAGCTGGATGATTTTGCGTCGGATGCTTCGTTTGTGCGCTCGCTCATGCGGACCCGTGCCCTGATCCGGCTAGCAAAACGTCGTACCGCTGCCGAAAACCTTCGAAGGCGTATGTTTCGGCAAGGTCGATAGCCTCTTGCTGCCAGCGTCCTCCCGCCTGGAGGCGTTCAATGAACAATCTAATGAGTTCCTTGGCACCATCCTCGAACTGGCCGAGGAAAATTTGATGGGTTTCCGCGTCGACGTGATCGCGTGGATCCACCAGAAAGAAGTTCTCTGCGATGCCCCCGCCATACGCTCGCATAATCGATCTGAGCTCGGCTTCGGTCTCAGGATCGATCACGATCGCACCGCCATCCGCTGGTGCGCTCGCAATAGCGCCTGAGCGACTTCAAGACGGGCCTGGGCCTTCTCGATGTCCGAACGGGTAGGCATCAGCCCGGCGCCGTCTAGCGAGGCTTCTCGCCGCTCCACCAGGCCGTTCAAGCATGCTTGGGCGGCGTCGGCCTGTTGATGAAGGCGGGTGAGTTCGTCGGCGGGGCTCATCAGGCGACGTCCCGCTCGGCGATGCGGTCAGTGAACCATTGTTCAATTTCCGCTTTGATCCAGCGGTTCATTTTCGGCCCGAATTTCACGGGCTTGGGAAAAGTCTTGGACCCTACCCCGCGATAGATCGCGGATTCGGACAGGCCGACCAGCTTTTTGACATCGGAGATAGAAAGGAGGTCTGAGGCTTTTGGAAGTGTGATCAATAGTAGCTCCTATGGTTGGGGGAGCCACCACACAGAATAGATACAGCGACTCCGGTCATTGAGAGATCGCCTGCAGGGTCGCAGTCTCGATCACTCTATGCGGTCGCCGTCCACTCTTCACGCGGCCGTCATTCGACGGGTGCGCTTATAACAGTGAGCCGGACCTAAGCCGGCGTTGGACTAAGTGCCGTGCACCCGCCATGAGGGTGCGTTTCCTTCAAAACCAGCCAAATACATCAAGTAACCCACCATCTATGAGTTCGCAGGATTCCTTTCAAGAGCTTTTTTTCCGTCAGACAACGAAATGACATCCGCGCTTCCGGCCACTATCCCCCGCAGCCGGTCCGCCCAAAGCTCCAATGCTTCACGCTTCTCTTTCGCGTAATTGTAGCGGGCATAGACACGGCTAGTGATCGTCGCCTTCGTCAGACTGACGTGGTTCAGCACATGCGCAACGACAAACGGCGAGATCCCAAGCTCCTCCATTCCTGTTGCCGCGGTCCGCCGAAGGTCGTGAGCCGTCCAAGGATCGACCCTCATAATCTTCGCCACGCCGCGCTTGATGACCTCTTGGCGCTTGATCGCTTTCGCGATGGCGGCACCGGTGACGGAGGAACTGGCGCCGGGCCCAGGGAACACGAAGGTCGGAACCGCCCTTCCTTTCCGCTCCGACAGCGCCTTCACGTCTGCAAGTTGGTCATTGACGATCTCGACTGCCATCGACGACAGCGGGACCGTATGGGCTTTCTTGTTCTTCGAGCGCTCGGGCGGGATGGTCCACACAGCCGCGTCGAGATCCAACTCGTCGACCATCATTCCGGCGACCTCACCTACGCGCTGACTGGTGACGAGGCACAGGCGGATGACGCGCCGCGTCGACTCCCGCATGTCCGCGTCGACCAAGGCCGCCCACATGGTCCTGATTTCGTCCTTAGACAGATCCCGGTCCCGCACTACGGTTTCCGTAGGTTGGCTCATGCCTTCAGCAAGGTTGCTGTCCAGATCGCCACGACCGCGCGCCCAACGGATCATGGCGCGGATGTCCTCGAATACTCGATTCGCCTCAACACCCGCGCCCCTGTCCTTCACAGCATCGATGGCCTTGGTGATGTCGCGCCGATGCAAATCAGGCAGCCGCACGTTACCGATGCAGCCGGACGAAGCACCCTCAATCCTCTTTCCATTCGCGTCCTTGCCAGAGACGTTCTTTCTGAGCCGCCTCGCGATCTCATCCGCCGATCGTTTCGTGGATGCCCGCCGCGTCAGGTAGTTCTCTACCAGATCGGCTACCGTCATGACGGATGCGGTTTCCTGTGACCGAATCTCGTTGGCGACTATGCGAGGGTCTTTTCCTTGTTCCAGATAGCCGCGCATTTCGATCGCCTTCCCGCGGGCGTCTGCAAGGCTCACGGCAGGATAGGAGCCAAGCAGCATGCGAGCCCGCTTGCTCTGAAGCGTGAAGCAGAAGTTCCATGACTTGTGCTGTTCCGATACTCGCAAACACAGGCCGGTCGCATGGCTGTCGAAGTAGTCCGTACGGCCGTCTGAACCGCTCTTGGCGGCCGCCACCCACCTGTCCGTCATGGTCATTTTCGGCATACCGGTCTCACCACGGTTGGCCGCTGTTCCCGTACCCAAAACGCACCCTGTGGGTACGGACGCAAGCGCTTAGGCGGAAGACATGACAGGTATCGAAGGAGATGACAAGAAATTACTCTTTAATTTCCGATCGATATGGGGCACCTGAAAACGAGTGCAAAACCTGACATGAATATATGAAACCCTCTGTTAACCGGTTGGTCGCTGGTTCGAATCCGGCCCGGGGAGCCAACATCTACGCTGCGGTGCGATGCGGCCGCGGACCTATTCAATTTCCCTGTAGGATCATGCGCTTCGCTCCAGCCGGCGCGATGGGGAAGAAAGTTGTGGCCAACCTTCGCGCAAGCATCGACGCGATGTTCTGGTTATAACTAACGCTTCGAGTTGGATACCGGACCTCGACCTATGCCTTTCCTGCTGCGCCTATCGAGATTCAGGAATGAGCCGCTATCGACCACGCCCCTGAGTACAATATGACGAAGGGAACATCACGATCCCGACGGATCCCGATGCCGCAACGCGTCGACAATGATCTTGAACGCAGGAAGGTTTTGGCGGCGGCTCGGATAATAGAGAAAATAGCCATCGAAGAAGGGTGACCAGTCGTCGAGGACCTTCACCAGCAATCCTGAGACGACGTGCCGCTCCACGATGTTCTCGGGAACATAGGCGATGCCATAGCCACTCACTGCAGCGTCGATCATGGCGTAGGAGTTGTTGAAGGTAAGTTGACCGTCCACACGGACACGCAGCGCCTGTCCATCCTTCTCGAACTCCCATGCGTACAGACCACCGGCGGTTTCGTGACGCATGTTGATGCAGACGTGCCGGACCAGATCCTGCGGATGCACAGGCACGCTGTGCGCCGCGAAGTATCGCGGCGAAGCCACGGCGACTAAGCGCCAGTCCGGGCCGATGCGGACCGCGATCATGTCTTTCTCGACGCTCTCTCCAAGCCGGACACCGGCATCAAAGCCTTCCTCGACAATGTTGCGGAAGGTGCTGTCCAGGATCAGTTCGACGCCGATGTCGGGATAGCCGCTGAGGACCGGCTTAAGCTTCGGCCAGACCACGCTTTCGAGCGCGTGGTCGGACAGGGTCAACCTGATCGAGCCTGACGGCTTTTCGCGGAGCGCCATCAGCGCTGTGATCTCGTCTTCGATTTCACCAATGCGCGGGGTGATCGTCTGTAGCAGCCTTTCGCCCGCAACGGTCGTCGCGACATTACGCGTCGTGCGGGTCAGAAGGCGTATGCCCATGCGTGTTTCGAGCTGCTTGATCGTGTGACTGAGCGTCGATTGCGCGACGCCGAGCTTTGCCGCCGCCTTGGTGAAGCTGCGCTCTTCTGCGACAGCCTGAAACCACGTCAATTGGTTGAGATCGGTTCTGGCCATGAAGTTTCTCTCTCCGTCGCTTGCAGCGGATTATTCGATATAGTCGATAGGTTCATACCGATTTATAGGGCTAATCGCTTTATGGCAAAACCATTAGGTTTGCACTGCAACAATGCATTACCGCGATGTCGGTGATTTGGATGACATGGATGTCGCAAAATGCGGCCGAGGCCGCCGGCAGGCCTGATGGTCGCGGCGATCCAGGCTTCGATCCTTCTGGGCGCGGTAGTCGGAGGGGTGCTGCTGTATGGTCTGACGATCTCCGCGATCTTCATCGGCAGCTTGGTTCTGGCCGGCTTCGCAATCGCGCTGATCGGCAACGGTCGGCGTCTGCTCAAACTCGAAGAGGACTGGCCAAAGTGGCGAGTGGTTCAATTCCAACCAAACTTACAGGAGATCGGAAATGCCTTTGAATACCCCTGATACGAAAATACCAGCGCGTGAAATCCACCGGCGGGAGCTTTTGAAGCTGACCGGCTCCGGCATCGCCGCCTTCAGTGGGGCGTCACTCTTCAACTTTCCCTTCGCAAAGGCTCAAGACATGTCAAACGGTGCAAACAATTTCTATACAAGCGGTCAGGTGACGCTGGAGAAAGTGACCTTCAAAAGCCAATACCAGATGAATATTGCGGGAAATCTGCTCGTTCCCAAGAACCTCGACCGCAATGCACGTCATCCGGCCATCGTCGTCGGCCATCCAATGGGCGCGGTGAAAGAGCAAAGCGCGACCCTCTATGCCACCAAGATGGCCGAGCAGGGCTTCATCGCCATGGCGATCGACCTGCCATTCTGGGGCGAGAGCGAGGGCGAAGCCCGACAGATCGTTTCACCGGATGTCTACGCCGAGGCGTTCAGCGCGGCGGTGGACTTCCTCGGGACACACGCGTTCGTGGACCGCAACCGCATTGGCGCGATTGGTGTCTGCGGCAGCGGCAGCTTCGTCATCAGCGCCGCCAAGATCGACCCGCGCATGCGCGCCATCGCCACGGTCAGCATGTATGACATGGGCGCGGCGAACCGAAACGCACTCAATCACTCGCTAAGCGTCGAGCAACGGAAGCAGATCATCGCAGCGGCCGCCGAACAGCGCTACTCCGAATTCGAAGGCGGCCAAGTCCAGTATACGGGCGGCACTGATCTCGAACTGACCGCGTCGACGCATCCCATCCAGCGCGAGTTCTACGATTTCTATCGGACACCCCGCGGAGAGTTTACCCCGGCGGGTGTCTCCGACCAGATAACGACTAAGCCGACGCTGACCAGCAACGTCAAATTCATGAACTTCTACCCGTTCAATGACATCGAGACGATCTCGCCGCGCCCAATGCTGTTCATCAGCGGCGATCAGGCGCATTCGAGGGAATTCAGCGAGGAAGCCTACAGACTGGCAGCCGAGCCCAAGGAACTGGTTTGGGTCCAGGGCGCCGGTCACGTCGATCTCTACGACCGTGTGGACCTGATTCCGTTCGACAGGCTTACCAGCTTCTTCAATCAGCACCTCTCCGCGTGACTGACGAGATGGAGCCTGTGTTTGCTGGGGCGGGCTCCATCTGCCTAGAAAACGGATGACCCGTGCTGAAATCACTGCTGAGCGCTGGCGTTATTGCATTTGGAATGGTTGGACCCAGGATGGCTCAAGAACGTATTCGCATTTCATCAGACTGGGGCGAGGTCACGGCCGATCTTGCCGATAACGAAGCCGCAAAATCTCTTGCTCAGATGTTGCCGCTTACCATTGAGATGAGCGACCACCTTCGCCAGGAAGAAGACCGGTAAATCTACCGGCTCCATTTCCGGAACAGACACGGCAGCGCGACTTCTCGGTCGGCACGCTCGGGCTGTGGAGTTCCGATCATTTCGTGATCTGCTATCGGAATGGTCGCGTCCCGTCGCCCGGCATCGTGTGCTCGGGAGGTCGCCGGCGATGTTTCGAGCTTTGATCGTCCCGGTTCCGTCACGGTGAGAATTGAACGTGCTGGCTGAGGCGTGTGCAGCGCGGTGGCATCACGGGAAACAGCGGCATAAGCCGGGTGCGGATTTTCGACAGCGCCTGCCCTGCGGTCACAGACGCCATGACCGGCATGGAGCACCTCCTTGCCACCGCGGCGATCCGCTCCCTGATTTCCCTCGTGATCGTACTGATCCCCAGGCCGCGTTCAACACTGCCGCGCGATACCGTCCCTAGCCGACCTTCACGAGCAATCCTCCTCGGCCCGCCGGCAACGAGTAGCGCCTCAGTGCGATCACGGTCACGTTTCGTTTCCTGTGCGCTTGCGGCGAATCCTGGCGTCGTCCGATCGCGAACTCGTAGTTCTCAGCTTCATCTTTCATTTGCCGGACGACATTGCCAGTCGCAAGGCCGCCCCGCCCTGGAAAGCCGCCTGCCCTAGATTGGACAGCGGCGCGGCAATGTTCCCAATGTAGGCCGCCCAAGCCAACCTGAATGACGGGAATTACGGAATTACGGTGACACTTTTTGCGGCGGCATTCAGGGCGTTTCCGCCGCAAATCTCAAATGCGCGTTTTTTAGCCTTCCCTGACCGGCAGCGCCTTTTCACCGGAATTGACCGCCCTATTTCGCCTCGACAGGTGGGTGGCTGCTTGCTGGACGAGTCCCTTGCGGCGAGTACGGCATGTGCTTCGAGGTACCCCCACATGAACTTCCACGATCGGCACCTATTGCGGTTGCGGGTGAACGGAGAGGATCACAGCCTTTCCGATCTCGATCCCCGCGTCACGCTGCTCGACCTGCTGCGCGAGCGGCTTCATCTGACCGGAACGAAAAAGGGATGCAATTTCGGCGAGTGCGGCGCCTGCACCGTGCATCTCGACGAACGGCGTGTGAATGCCTGCATGATACTTGCCGTGTCCTGCGAGGGACGCGAGGTCACGACGATCGAAGGGCTGGCAGACGGCGACGCGCTTCATCCCGTGCAGCAGGCGTTCATCGATCATGATGGTTTCCAGTGCGGATTCTGCACGCCCGGCCAGGTGATGTCGGCGGCGGCGCTGATCGAGGAGGGACATACCGGCTCCGATGCCGATATCCGCGAATGGATGAGCGGCAATCTGTGCCGCTGCTCCGCCTATCCGCAAATCGCCGAGGCGGTGCGCGCGGCGGCCGGGAGGGTGAGCCAATGACCCCATTCGTCTACGCGCGCGCCGATAGCCTGGGCGACACGATCGCGGCCGGTGCCGCGCCGGACAGCGCCTTTCTCGCCGGCGGCACCGAATTGCTCAACTGGCTGCGCCTTGGCATTGCCGAGCCGGTGCGGATCATCGACATCTCCCGCCTCGACGGGCTGGATCAGATCGAGGCACTGCCCGGCGGCGGCTTGACGATCGGCGCGCTGATGCATCTCAACGATGTCGCGCAGCATGCGCTGGTCATGCGCGACTATCCGGTGTTGAGCCAGGCGATCCTCAACGCAGCGTCGCCGCAGCTGAGAAACCTCGCAACGATAGGCGGCAATCTGCTGCAGAAGACGCGCTGCGCCTATTTCCGTGCCGAAGAGCAGCTGCCATGCAATAAACGTGAGCTCGGCTCCGGCTGCTCGGCATTGCATGGCATCAACGACAATCACGCAATCTTCGGCTGGACCAAGGATTGCGTCGCCACCCAGCCATCCGACCCGGCGGTGGCGCTGGCAGCACTTGATGCGGTCATCGTCACCGCGCACCGCAGCGGCGGCCGGCGCATTCCGGCAACGGAATTCCACCTGCTTCCCGACACGCGGCCCGAGGCGGACAATGTGTTGCAGCAAGGCGAACTGATCACGGCAATCGAGCTGCCGGCAGCGGCACCGCGATCGGCTTACCTCAAGGTGCGCGAGCGCGAATCCTACGAATACGCCATCGTCTCCGCCGCCGCTGTGCTGGAGATGGACGGCCAAACTATCCGTCGGGCGGCCCTGGCGTTGGGGTCCGTCGCGCTGCGGCCGTGGCGGCTGAGCGCCGCCGAGGAGCAGCTCGCCGGTGCCGAAATCGGCGATCGCGAGGCGTTGAGCACCGCTATCGAGCAATCCTTCGCCGAAGCGCGTCCCTTGTCGCAGAACGCCTACAAGATCGAACTGGCCAAGACCGCCGCTTTGCGGGCGATCGAAAGAGCAGCGAGGATGCCGTCATGATGATCAGCCAGCCTGTTGCCCGCCCTGACGGCGGCGCCAAGGTGACCGGCCGCGCCCGCTATGCGGCCGACTATTTCGCCCCCGACCTGCTCTATGCGGTACTCGTGACCGCGCCCGTTCCGGCCGGCCGCGTGACGTCGATCATGGTCGACGACGCGCTCGCCGAGAAGGGCGTCGTGCGTGTGCTCACGCATGAGGACATGCCAAAATTCGGCCGGTTCGCATCGCCAAGGGGCAAGCTGACCGCAGTACAGCAGGACGTGGTCAACCTGACCACCGTGAGCGACGATTTCGTCGAGTTCGCCACCGAAGCCTCGAAGGGTCTCTACGCCACGCCGGCGATGCGTCTCAGCCAGCGCGTCGAGCGCGCGAACGTCGCCATGCCGACGGCGCTGCGCGCGCCGGTCGAGGGTCCCGGCACCTGGGCCCTCGAAAGCGCGATGGACGAGCTCGCCCACCGCCTGGGCGTCGATCCGCTCGACCTGCGTCTGATCAACCATGCGGACACGGATCCGGCCACCGGCCAGCCCTGGTCATCGAAGAAGCTGCGCGAGGCCTATGAGGAAGGCGCCCGCCTGTTCGGCTGGCGCGAGCGCCCGCGCAAGCCGCAACGCGACGGCGATTGGCTGATCGGCTACGGCATGGCGACCTGTACCATGGGTTGTTTCCGCCACCCGACGCCTGCAGCCGAGGTCAGGCTGCACAGGGACGGCACGGTGCTCATCCGCACCGGCACGCAGGACATAGGGACCGGAACACTCACCATCTTTCCGCAGATCGCAGCCGACGTGCTGGGCCTGCCGATGGAGAAGATCGAGTTGGAAATGGGCGATACGCAGCTGCCGGAGGCGGGACCGACCTATGGCTCGTCATCGACCATGGGGGTGGGCGCGGCGGTGCTTGCCGCCGCCGAAGATGCGCGTTCGCAGCTTGCCCGTCTTGCCAATCTGCTGCCGGACGAGGTGGAGATGCAGGACGGCAAGATTCGCCGCAGGGGCGCTGCCGGCGGTCAGACGATCGCCGATGTGATGAGCCATACCGACATCGGCGAGATCGTCGGCTCCGGCTCGTTCGATCCGGCGCAGCATGGCAAAGGCCTCGCCATGCGCACTTTCGGCGCGATTTTCATGGAGGTCGGCGTCGATCCGGGGCTCGGCCTGCTCAGGCTCCGTCGCGCCGTCGGCAGCTACAGCGCCGGCCGCATCGTCAATCCCCGCACCGCACGCAGCCAGATGACGGGCGGCATCATCTGGGGCTGGGGCATGGCGGCCATGGAGCAGAGCAGGCACGAACCGGTGCTTGGGCGGTTCCTGTCGAAGAACCTTTCCGGGGTCGCCATTCCGGTCAACGCCGACATTCCCGGCGACATCATAATCCACTTCGTCGATGAGGTGGACGAGCATGCCAGCCCGATCGGCGGCAAAGGCATCGGCGAACTCGGCGCCACCGGCGTTGCCGCTGCTGTTGCCAACGCCGTCTTCGACGCCACAGGCAAGCGGATCCGGGAGTTGCCGATCACGCCGGAAAAACTGCTGTCGAAGGATCGGCCCGCGGAAGCGTCTGCTCGACCAGGTTGACGTAATAGCGCATCACCGTCGGCACGATCTCGTCGTTGAAAACGTAGCGGTCGCCATGCAGGCCTTTGCCCGGGCCAGCCTCGCCGGCGCCGATCCAGGCATAGCAGCCGCCGGCGTCGCGGATCATGAAAGCGAAATCCTCGCAGCCGAGACTGGGGCTGAACTCGGTCAAGACATTCTCCCGGCCGACGACGGGGGCGGCGGCCTCGACGGCGCGGGCCGTCGCATCCGCCGTATTGATCAGCGGCGGATAGCCCTTCCTGTAGTCGAGCCTGGCCTTGAGCGAATGCGCGGCGGCAATACCTTGTGCGATCTCGCCCATCAGCCTCTCGCAATGGTCGGAAAGGCCGTGCTCGAAGAAGCGGCAGGTGCCTTGCAGCCAGACCTTGCCCGGCACGATGTTGCCGACATTGCCGCCATGGATCTGCGTGATGCTGACGACAAGCGCGCTCTGCGGGTCGACCGAGCGGCTGACGATGCGCTGGACGGCTTGCACGAAGGCGCTGGCGGCCAGGATCGGGTCGTCGCCGAGCTGCGGCATCGCGGCATGCGCGCCAAGACCCTCGAAGGTCAGCTCGAAATTATCGACGGCCGCCATTTGCGGCCCGACGCGGGCGGCGATCGTCCCCAGCCTGATGCCCGGCCAGTTGTGGACCGCATAGACCGCTTCGACCCGAAAGCGCTTGAACAGGCCGTCCTCGATCATGCGCATGCTGCCGCCCTCGTTTTCCTCGGCCGGCTGAAAAATGAAAGTGACTATGCCGTCGAAGGTGCGCGATTGACTGAGCAGTTTGGCGGCGCCGAGCAGCATGGCGGTGTGGCCGTCATGGCCACAGGCGTGCATCACGCCCTCTCTCCTCGAAGCATAGGGCAAGCCGGTTTTCTCCAGCACCGGAAGCGCGTCGAGCTCGGCGCGAAGGCCGATGGCGCGTGTGCCGCCACCGCTGCGCAGGACACCGACGACGCCGGTGCCGCCGATCCCCTCATGCACCTCGTCGACGCCGAAAGAGCGCAGTTTCTCTGCAACGAAACGGGCCGTTTCGTATTCATTGAATCCGAGCTCCGGATTGGCATGGATATGGTGCCGCCAGCCTATGACCTCTGGTGTCAGTGCGGCGATCCGGTCATTATGCAGCATGACGCCTCCTCTCTCGCCGACAAAAGGCGGCTTGGTTTGCCAGCCATAGAAGGCCCCGCGAGAGGCGTCTTGAACCGGATTGACCATGGCAAGGACAAACGAAGCGGCAGAGACCGGGAAATACTGGCGCCATCCGTGCTTCCCCGACCTTGGCCTGTTCGAGGCGCGCTTCACCCGGCACCGCTACGACCTGCACACGCACCCGACCTATGTGATCGCCCTGATCACCTCTGGCTGCGAGCGCATTCGCATCGGCCGCAAAAGCGTTCTCGCTCCGGCAGGCACCATTGCCGTCGTCAATCCCGAGGAGTGGCATGACGGCGAACGCGGCGCGGATGAAGGCTGGGCCTACCGGACGTTTTATCCTTCGGTGCCGCTGATGAGCGCGCTTGCCCGCGAACTCGGCCGCGACGGCGCTCCGGTGTTTTCGCGCGCGACGATCGAAGACAGCAGTCTCGCCGCAGTATTGACGGCAGCGCACCAGGGCTCGACATCCCCGGACACGATGACGGCCGAGACGTCTCTGCTCGTGGCGCTGCGACGGCTGATCGTTCGCCATGGCGATTCGAGCGGACAGGCCGAAGAGATCGAAAGCTCCGGATCACAGCGAAGATTTTCGCTCTGTCGCGACCTTATCGAAAGCGAACTTGGTTCGCAGCTCGACCTCAAGCGGCTTGCCGGCGTGGCAGGCGTGACCCGGTTCCAGGTCATCCGCGACTTCAACAAGGCGATCGGCCTGACGCCGGCGGCCTATATCCGCGACCGGCGATTGCGCCGGGCGAGCACGCTGATCGAACAGGGATTTGGCCTTGCCGACGCCGCCATCGCGGCCGGTTTCGCCGACCAGAGCCATCTGTCCCGTACATTCCGGGCCATGCATGGCATGACGCCAGGCATGTTCAGAAAAGCGGGATAAACGCTGCTGAACAGGACAAGCTTGCGCGCCAATGCGCGCTGCGCAATGCTGGCGCAGCTCGGGGGGAATCATGCGAAAAATCTTGGTATCGACGCTGCTGCTCGCGGTAGTTCTATCCGCAACGGCTGCCCAGGCGCTGGATGCCAGCGGGACGCCGGTAGTGGTGACCCCGCTTGCCTCTCGCACCGAGACCGCGTCCGGCCAGCCGATCACGCTGCCGCAGAACAACGTCCAGGTCCTGGTCTCGGCCTATCAGATCGCGCCGGGCGCGACCTTGCCGGTCCACAAGCATCCGTTTCCGCGCTATGCCTATGTCGAGGCCGGCACGCTTCAGGTCACCAATGTCGAGACCGGCAAGAGCAACACCTATCAAACAGGTGATTTCATCATCGAGATGATCGGGCAATGGCATCAGGCGACCAATGTCGGCGCCGACCCGGTCAAGCTGCTGGTCATCGACCAGGTCGAAGAAGGCACCAAGAACACGGTGTTGCGCCAGTAGCTGCCAGGTCTGAGAACGGCGTCCGGGGCGGATCCAGCACAGCGCGTAACAGACGTCAGAACGCGAACCCCTCCGGCAAATTGTGATTCCAATAGCCTTCCTCGACCAGTTCACTTATGCGCCAGCCCTCGGACGTGCGTACGACGCGGTCTCGATACCAAAGCCCCTGGAAGAAGACCTGCCTTTTGCCTTCGCCGAGGTCTACCACCATCGGGCATGAACAATGCACGCGCGCGCTGGCCTCGTCCCCTCGGAGATCCAGAAGGATTGTCGAAATGGCGTGCTGCGAGATCAATATCTTGGAAAGGGCGCCTTTCATGTAAGCAACATGCTCATCCACACCGCTCCTGATTCCACCTGTTACAGTGTCGTCAAGCAAGGCATCGGGTGTGAATATTTTGCGATAGGCTTCCCAGTCGCGATCGTCCACCGCATAGCAATAGCGAACAAGCAGCTGTTCGATCTCAAGCCTATCGGAAACCTCCTGCAATGAAAGGGTCATGTCCTGTCTCCGCGGTTGGCGGCACTAATGCCGCATGCGCCAAGCCTGCCCCGACATTTCGATCAATATTCACGTTGCCGATGCTCCGAGCAACCTCGCCGCGCGATTGGGCCTGCGCAAACCCGAACACTCATTTGGCCTTCGCCTTTACCCGGTCGGCCGCAGCGGCCAGAACGGCGCGATCCCCCTCTTCGTACAAGCGGCGGATGGAGATTGCCTTGACGCGCCAGCCTTCCGGCGTCCGCACCAGCCGGTGGAGATACTGCCGCCGACCGTCCAGAACCTGGCACCGATCCAGTGGGCTGCGCGGACATGGCTGCGTGCAACCGCGTCATTGCCCGCGCCTTCGACAATGATGTTGGTGATGAGGTGCTGGGTGGCGTCGAAGCCCGGCAGCAGCCCTTGCCACTGCGCGATCAGCGCGTCGCTGCCGCTGGTCGCGGCTTCGCCGCCGAAGAGGCTGGTATAGTCGGTCGTGACGGACAGCACTTAGTTGGCGGCATGGTGCGACCCTAGCTGCCGCTTGCTGATAGCTCGGGCAAGTCCGGATCTGGTGCTCGGCATACGGCACGATGAATGGCCCGGTTTGGCCTTTGCGGACATCAACGCGAATACAAGAAAGCCGTCTTAGGTCTCCGACGTCATTTCTTTTGCCAATTCGCCGATCATCGAACGCAACCACATGTGGGCTGGGTCGTGGCGGTAGCGAATGTGCCAAGCCATCTGCACTGGAAAAGTGCCGAGGTCGACGGGCGCCGGTAGTATCTTCAGGCGCGGATCCCTCTCAAGGCTGCGGCAGATCAGTCTCGGCAGCGTTGCGCAGTAATTCGTGACGGCAAGCATCTCTGGTACGGCCAGGAAGTGCGTGACAGAAAGGGCAATCTCTCGCTTGAGGTTTTGTTGCTCCAATGCCTGGAAGAGGCCCGCCCGCAGCCGGCCCGGCGGGAGCACGTTCACGTGCTTGAGCCTTTCATACTGTTCTCGGGAAATATGGTCTCGAACGTCGGGATGATCCTTGCGCACCGCGCAGGCGAGCCCATCGTCCATAAGATGCTGGACGACAAGATTGCCCGGCGGATCGACGATCCGGCCAATCACCATGGCCGTGGTACCGGAAATGACGCCGGTCTCGGCGAGATCGTTGCCAAATGCTGTCATGCGGAGCTTGATACCAGGCGCCAGCTCACGCGTCCTCGCGACGAGGGCCGGCATCAACACAAGCTCCACGTAACTGTTGGGGGCAAGCGTGAACAGCCGTTCGGCCTTTGCTGGCTGAAACTCCTGCTGGTTCAAAATGAGATCGTCCAGTTGCGCCAGCGCTGCTTCGATCGTCGGAGCGATCTCCTCGGCCAATTGCGTCGGCTTTATGCCATACCTTTCCCGGATGAATAGCGGATCCCGGAGGGTGTCGCGCAGGCGGTTCAACGAATTGGACAGCGCCGGCTGGGTGATGCCCAATCGCGCTGCTGCCCGTGTCACGCTCCGCTCTTCCATCAGGGCCAAGAAAACCGGGAGCAGGTTCAGATCGTATCTCATCGAGATATAATCTCGACATGAATATATAAAATAAATGAAATAAATTTCTGAAATACATGGGCAGGTGCCATTATCCGTGCATCGACAGGCCGACGCGGCCGATTGAGCTCCAAATCAACCAACTACGACGCCTCATCGGCGCGGCATCACCTGAGAAAAGGATCCGACAATGAAAGTCCTGATGGTACTCACCTCCCACGACACTCTCGGTAACACCGGCAAGAAGACCGGCTTCTGGCTCGAGGAACTGGCAGCCCCCTACTACGTCTTCAAGGACGCCGGCGCCGAGATCACCCTCGCCTCGCCGAAGGGCGGCCAGCCGCCTCTCGATCCGAAAAGCGACGAGCCTATGTTCCAGACCGACCTTACACGGCGCTTCAGTGCTGACGAGGTTGCCAAGGCGCAGCTCGCAGAAACCGTGCGCCTGGACAGTGTCGACCAGAAGGACTTCGACACGGTCTTCTACCCCGGCGGCCACGGCCCGCTGTGGGATTTGGCCGAAGATCCGAATTCGATCAAGCTGATCGGATCCTTCATCGCGGCCGGTAAGCCGATCGCCCTCGTTTGCCACGCACCGGGCGTTCTGCATCGCGTGACCAGTCCCGACGGCACGCCGTTTGTGCAGGGACGCTACGTCACCGGCTTCACCAATAGCGAGGAGGAGACCGTAGGTCTCACGAATGTCGTGCCGTTCTTGGTCGAGGACGAGCTGATCAGCCTCGGCGCGGTTTTCTCCAAGGTCAAGGACTGGGGCGTCCACACAGTCGTCGATGGCCAGCTTATCACGGGTCAGAACCCAGCATCATCGAGCGAGGCAGCTGAGGCGCTGCTAGGCGCTTTGAGCCAGAGGAAGAGCAAGACCGCCTGAGCGGTCTGGAACAACCGTGATCTGCCGACGGCTCGCGTCGGCGGATCAACTTCAGAACCCGCTACAGTCTCAAGCCTATCGGAAACCTCCTGCAATGAAAGGGTCATGTCCTGTCTCCGCGGTTGGCGGCACTAATGCCGCATGCGCCAAGCCTGCCCCGACATTTCGATCAATATTCACGTTGCCGATGCTCCGAGCAACCTCGCCGCGCGACTGGGCCTGCGCAAACCCGAACACTCATTTGGCCTCCGCCTTTACCCGGCCGGCAGCGGCGGCCAGCACGGCGCGATCCCCCTCTTCGTACAAGCGGCGGATGGAGATTGCCTTGACGCGCCAACCTTCCGGCGTCCGCACCAGCCGGTGGAGGTAGCTGCCACCGACCGTCCAGAACCGCCCGCCGATCCAGTGGGTTGCGCGGACATGGCTGCGTGCGACCGCGTCATTGCCCGCGCCCTCGACGGTGATGTTGGTTATGAGGTGCTGGGTGGCGTCGAAGCCCGGCAGCAGCCCTTGCCACTGCGCGATCAACGCGTCGCGGCCGCTAGTCGTGATCTTGCCGCCGAAGAGGCTGGTGTAGTCGGTCGTGACACGGGCTGCGAGATAGGATCTGACCCGGTTCCATTCACGCAGATCGGCATAGAGGCCGATCCCGGCAATCGCCTCGGCGATTGCGATCCTGTCTTTGACCGTCAGCGCATCTCCCGGAGCGCTCGAGGCGGGCGCCGAGACGGCGGAAATCATCGCAGCGGAAACCGCCGAGGCCAGGACATGCCGGCGCGTGACGAGGCTCATTGTCCCGCCTCCCCCGCACTGCCCAGCGTCGCGCGGAAGTGCGCGGCGACGGCATCGCTTGCGGCCTCCACCGGCGCGGCACGATCGTAGAAATCGAATTGGGTGACGTTGTCGAGCCACAGCTCCCGCTTGGAACTGGTCAGCCGCGTGTAGAATTTGTGCGCCCCCTGCGGAATGGCAGCCGCCTCGCTGTGCACCATCAAAAAAGGCTGGTGCAGGCGCGGAGCAGCCTGGATGGCGTCGAACGTCAGCCAGCCGCGCCAGAACGCCGGATCGGCCTCGTTGCGCCAGGCCGGGATCATGCCGCGATCGGGCTCGGTGTAATAGGGCACCTTGAACATGACCGCGCGCTCGTCGGTCAGGCTCGCGGCCGGCAAGAACGCTTGCTTGCCGGTGCGGCGATACTCAGCCTCGGCCGCATCGCCCACGGCCTCAAGCCTGGCGACGCCATGCCGGCCGCCATAGGCCTGCTCGACCACTTCGGCATCCTGCAACCAGGGCGCAACGAGGGCGACCGATTTGATCGCGGCGTTTTCGGCGGCGGCGGTGACCATATAGCCGGAGCTGGCGCAAATGCCGAGCCCGCCGATGCGGTCCTGATCGGCTTCGGGCCGGCGCGAGAAATAGGCGACCGCCGCTTCGATGTCGGCGATCTTGGCCCTAGGATCCTCGTACTGGCGGCGTAGGCCGCCGCTTTCGCCCCACCCACGAAAATCGAAGGTCAAGGCGACGAAGCCACGATCGGCCATCTCGCGGGCGTAGCGGGCCGGCATCTGTTCCTTCACCGTCATCCAGGCGCCGGTCACGACCAGCGCCGGCCGAGGTTTTGCCGCGTCCATATCCTCCGGCAGATAGAGCTCGCCGACAAGCTGCTCACCATGCGAGGAGAATGTGACGTGCTCGACGCGCGGTGCGGCGACGGCATTGGTGACGGCGAGCGCGGCGGTGGTTGCTACGGCAAGTGTCAGGGTTTTAAACATCGCAAGTCTCCTTTGGCTTGGAGTGAGAAGCGCTGCGCGTTGCGAGAAAGACCGCCGTCTCAGCGCTCGCCAGCCAGTCGGCCGGGCAGCGGCTTCAGCGGGTAATGCGCCCAGTAGAAAGCGTCCGACTGGTACATGTCGGTCAAAAAATTCTGTGCCTCGGCGATCTTGCCGTCCTTGATGCGGAACATCAGCGCGTAGAACTGGTCGATCTCGGGACCTGAGCCGACATTCGACCAGCCGCGATGGACGTCGACAACGAGGTCGCCTTGCGCCTGGAAGAAGATCGGCTCGGCCTTGAACTTGCCATCGGCCAGGCCGCGGAAGAAGGCGACCACCTCGTCCGGCCCGCGCTTGTCGCCGGCGAGCGGATGATGGCCGGGAATGCGCCACACGATATCAGGCGCGAGGAAGGGCCGCACGGCCTCGGGATTACCGGTCGCGTAAGCTGCGTAATAGCCTTTGATGAGCTGGATATTGCGGTCTTCCAGTGGCCCGCTGTGCGCCGGGGCGGCAGACACCGCCAGAAGAGTGCCGGCGGCGAGTAAAGCAAGCCTGGTCATCGGTCCTGTCTCCTTGCCTGTTCGAGCCGTTCCCAACACCGAGGCCCGTTCGTCAGACCCAACATGACGCCTTTCGTTCGCCGGAAAAACCGGTAGAATTCGACAGGGCTATTTGGAAAATCCTTACAATGCGCCTCGACCAATTCAGCGGCATCGTCGCCTTCGTCAAGGTTGCGGAGGCCAAAAGCTTCACCCGCGCCGCCGCCGAGCTCGGCGTCGCTCCGGCTTCGTTGAGCGAGGCGATCAAGGGGCTCGAGGAGCGCCTGGGGGTGCGGCTGCTCAACCGGACGACCCGCAGCGTTGGCTTGACCGAAGCTGGCGCCCACTACCTCGACCATGTGCGCCCGGCAGCCGAAGACATCTGGGCGGCTGGTGCGGCTCTGCGCGACAGCCGCGATCGTCCCGCCGGCGCGCTGCGGCTCAGCCTGCCGTGGATCGCCGCTCCGCTGCTGATCGAGCCGCTGATGCGGCCGTTCATGGATGCTTATCCCGAAGTGCGGCTTAGTCTGATTTTCGACGACAGCTTCGTCGACATCGCCGCCGAGGGCTTCGATGCCGGCCTGCGCATCGGCGAGCTTCTCGAGAAAGACATGATCGGCGCGCGTCTGGGCGGGCCACTGCAGATGGTCGTGGTGGGTAGCCCCGATTATCTGGCGCGCAAAGGCACACCGAAGCGGCCGGCCGACCTCGCCGCCCATCGCTGCATCGCATTCGCCCTCACCCGCACGCGCGCGATTTCGCCCTGGGAGTTCACCGTGGATGGACGCGAAGTCGCATTCACGCCGGACGCATGTCTGGTCGTGAACACACTTCCGCTGTGCATTACCGCCGCCGCGCAAGGGCTGGGCCTCGCCTTCGCCGTCGAGGGCCTCGCCGCGCCGCTTCTCGCCTCAGGCGCGCTGGTCAAGGTGCTGGAGCCTTTCTGTCCCGCTTACGAGCCGCTCCACCTCTATTATCCGAGCCGCCGCCTAGTACCGCCGAAGCTGCGGGCCTTCATCGACTTCGTCCGCGCGAATTCGTACAAGCTGCGGATCTGAAGTGGCTTTTCGAGAACCCGGCCCCGTTCAGCCCCAGGCGCCGACCATCTGCCTGGTGGTTGCGTTGAGCCGGTTGAATGCGTTGATCAGGGCAATCTGGACGACCAGGGCGGCAAGCGCCTTTTCGTCATAGTGCCGGGCGGCCTTGTCCCAGACTGCATCCGGCACCGGATCCGGCCGATCGGCCAACCGGGTTGCCGCCTCGGTCAGTGCCAGCGCGGCGCGTTCGGCGTCGGTGAAGT
Organism: Mesorhizobium sp. M1273; assembly: GCF_040318195.1. Lineage (NCBI taxonomy): Bacteria > Pseudomonadati > Pseudomonadota > Alphaproteobacteria > Hyphomicrobiales > Phyllobacteriaceae > Mesorhizobium > Mesorhizobium sp. M1273. Next base: position 87,660 of record NZ_JAMYLV010000007.1, read on the forward strand.
AGGGTGTCTCCCGCCATGCGGACACGGCAAAGATGCGCTCGTCCTTCTCGCCGGCCTTCTTCAATTCGCGCGCATGCATATCGACGCAGAGGCTGCATCCGTTGATCTGGCTGGCGCGTAAATGGACGAGCTTGCGCGTCACATAGGACAGGTCGGCCGTCTCCGTCGACTTGTCCAGCGCGAGCAGTGCCTGCAAGGCGCCGGGAATGAGCATCACCGGGTTTCTCAACCGTGCTTGCATGGTGGTCTCCTTAGGCGTGTTTCTGCCGGCCGCACATTTAGCTTTCGGTCGGCTGTGCTGTTAATCAATCAATAACTCGCTGGCTATGAATCGACATATAGCTGAACGGTTATGGATGTGTCAAGCGGCAAAATTGGAGCACCGCCGGCCGCCCTGTCGCGTGTTGAGCCAACAGTTCCGGCTTTCATCGCACCATGCCCGATGCTACCGCTGGGCAGCTGAAATCATCGACGGATCGCCTATGATCGAGACCGAACGCCCTCGCCTGCCGCTGATCGAGATCTGCGTCGAAGGCATAGACGGCCTGCTGGCCGCGCAAGCCGCCGGCGCCGACCGTGTCGAGCTCTGTGCCAGCCTGATCGAGGGCGGCATCACACCGAGCTTCGGCACGGTGCGCACGGCGCTCGAGCTGGCGACGATCCCCTTCCACGTCATCGTGCGGCCGCGCGGCGGCGATTTTCTCTATGGCGAAGCCGAATATCGTTCGATGCTCGCCGATGTCGGCGCGCTTGCCGAGCTCGGCGTCGCCGGTGTCGTCGTCGGTTGCCTCACTGCCGACGGCACCATCGACGAACAGCGCATGAGCGAATTGGTTAAGGCGGCGGGAAACTTGAACGTCACCTGCCACCGCGCCTTCGACATGACCCGCAACCCGACAGAGGCGCTGGAGACGCTGATCCGCTGCAAGGTCGGCCGCGTGCTGACCAGCGGCCAGCGCGACACGGCGCTCGAGGGCGCGGACCTGCTCGCCGATCTTGTCAGGCAGGCCGGCGACCGCATCATCATCCTCGGCTGCGGCGGGCTTGATCCCGAGAACATCGGCAAGGTGCGGGGGAAAACCGGGTTAAGCGAAATGCACTTCGCCGCGCTCAAGGACGTGCAGAGCGCTATGCGTTACCGCAACCCAAGGGTCGGCATGGGCGGCACCGACCTCGACCGCGAATACCGCAACACCGTGACCGACGAGGCGCTGGTGGCGGCGACCATCGCAGCCGCCCGGCTGTGATCCTGGAAGATCGAACAACATGATCGAAGTGCGTTTGCCGATCGAACGGGTTTCGCCGCGTGATGAGTCCGCAATCCTCGCGCTCAACAACGAGCATGCCGCCGAATTGTCGTGGCTCGAACCCGAGCGCCTGTCCTTCCTGCTCGCCGAAGCGTTTTACACGCGCCGCATCGGTACGCTCGAAGCCTTCATCATGACCTTCGACCAGGACGCCAGCTACGACAGCCCGAACTTCCTGTGGTTTCGCCAGCGTTACCCGCGGTTCGTCTATGTCGATCGCGTCGTGGTCGCCGCCGCAGCGCGCGGGCGCGGCCATGCCCGCCGGCTGTACGAGGATCTGTTCGAGCAGGCGTCACGCGCGGGCCAGGCGATCGTCACCTGCGAAGTCAATGCCGAGCCACCCAATCCGGCTTCGGACGCTTTCCATGCCACACTCGGCTTTGCGGAAGTGGGCGACGCGGTAATCCACGGCGGCAGGAAAGCCGTGCGGTATTATGCAAGACGGATCGCCGGCTGAACGGCGGGCGCCGTACGCCCTACCAATTGCGGTTCAGCCAGGAGCGGGCCGGCTTTTCGATGATGTAGTAGCTGCACAGCGCGCAAGCGAACGCCGCCGCAAGCATCAACCACGGCGAACTGCCTTTTATGTCGACGAATTGATAAAAGGGCTGCTGCCAAAGATAGAGCGAATACGACCACAGCCCCAGCATCGTCATCGGCAGGGACGATAGAAACCCGGTCAGATACCGGCTGCCGAAGTCGAGCGAATTGACGGCGAGTGCCAGCAGCGGCACCGCGACCAGATAATGGATCGGGGTTGGCACGGCAGCCATGAAAAGGAGCACAGCCAGTACTGAGGCCGCCAGGGCGACATGTGGCCCCTTGAACAGCGCCGGCAGCCTGTCGTCGGCCTTGAGCAGGCATATCACCGCCGACAGCAGGATCGAGGCGATGTGCACGTCGGTGCGCCAATAGGTGCCCTCGTAGCCTATTGCGAGCACCCAGTAGGAGATGGCGCCGTTTGCCATGGCCAGCACCGACAATGCACCGAGCAACATGATGACCCGGGACCGCCCCGAGACGACGACGCTGATCAGCGCCAGGATGATATAGGCGTGCTCTTCGACGCAGAGCGACCAGATATGGTCGAGCGCGCCGGCGCGGGTGACGAGAATTCCGGCATAGTTGTAGGTGAACGTCAGCGCCGTCAGCGCCGCCTTCCACTTGAAGGCGATGAATGTGCCGGACAGGGCAACCATCGCGGCGACGACAAAAATCAGCAGTGCCGGGTAGATGCGGGAGAACCGGCGCTTGAAGAATTTCTTCAGCGGATAGTATTCGACAAACAGGATCTCGGCCATCAGCCGGCCGCTGAGCACGAAGAAGAATTCGACGCCCAGGACGCCGAGATTGATGCCGGGAACGGGGAAGAAATGGCCGATCAGCACCAGCGCGATCGACAGGCCGCGCCAGCCGTCGAGATAGGCAAGCCTGGTTCTTGCCGAGCTATCGGCCACAGGCCTGGACACGACAAGACGCGTCGCGGAGATGTCCGTCATGCCGGTCCCTTCATTGAACCTGCGAAAGGCGGGCGGAAGGCCGCATTCCTCCAGCTATATTGCAGCGCACCAGAGCTTTGTGCAAGTGCGAGATAACGACACGCCCGAAGTACAGGACGACCGAAAAGGGGCTCTCACGTCCGTTACTCGAAACCAACGGTCGACAGTCTCAGGCGTTGGCGGCAGGCGCTGCGCGCCATGGCCAGCCTAACGGCAAATGGTACATCTCCATCTTGGCCGGCAGAGCAAAATGTACCGGCGATTTCCGCGGCACCGTGCGGCAGGCCTGCTCTTCCGCCATCCAATGCCTTGCCCGTTTGCCCAAATCGGCCGAATGTGCCGCGGACAGATCCACTGAACAGAGACAGTGCATGACCGGCTTCGTCCTTCCCCTGCCCGCAACCTCGTCGGTGGCCGTGGCCGGCTCGCCGGAGCGTTTTGCGGTGCGCCGGATCTTCTGCGTCGGCCGCAACTACGCCGCTCATGCCCGCGAGCTCGGCAATGACGAGCGCGACCCGCCCTTCTTCTTCACCAAGCCAGGCGACGCAGTGGTCGATGCGGCGGTCGGTTCGGGCACGATTATCCCCTACCCGCCGCTGACCCAAAACCTGCATCACGAAATCGAGCTGGTCGTCGCGATCGGCGGAGCCGGCTTCCGCATCCGGCGCGAGCGCGCGCTGGACCATGTCTGGGGCTACGGCGTCGGCGTCGACCTGACTCGCCGCGACCTTCAGGACGAGGCAAAAAAGGCGGCAAGGCCGTGGGACTGGTCGAAAGCCTTCGACCGTTCAGCGCCCTGCGGCCCGCTGGTTCCGGCGCAAAAATCCGGTCATCCCGACAAGGGCCGCATCTGGCTCGCGGTCGACGGCGAGATCAGGCAGGACGGCGACCTCGCCGAACTGATCTGGCCGGTTCCCGACATCGTCTCGATTTGCAGCGAGGCGCTAGAGCTTAAGCCCGGCGACCTGATCTTCACCGGAACACCGGCTGGCGTCGGCGCCGTCGGGCCGGGCGAAAAGATCACCGGTGGCGTCGACGGCATCGGCGAAATCGAACTGACCATCGGCCAACCGATCCGATGAGCGACATCGTCCTCCATAACTACTACCGCTCCTCGACCTCTTACCGGGTGCGGATCGCGCTGGAGATGAAGGGCCTGTCCTACGACTACGTGCCGCATCATTTGCGCCACGGCGAGCATCTCGAACCCGCCTACCTCGCGGTCAATCCGCAAGGGCTGGTGCCGGCACTGGTCCTAGACGACGGCAGGCTACTGACGCAATCGCTGGCGATCATCGAATATCTCGACGAGACCACGCCTGAGCCACCGCTGCTGCCCACGGATGCGCCTGGCCGCGCCCGCGTCAGGATGCTGGCGCAGATGATCGCCTGCGACATCCATCCGGTGAACAATCTGCGCGTGCTGACCTCGCTGCGCACACTGTTCGGCGCCGGCGACCAGGATGTCGTCAACTGGTTCCGGCACTGGGTCAACGAAGGCTTCCAGCCGCTTGAAAAGATTCTGGCTTCCTCGCCCGAGACCAAGACATTCTGCCATGGCGACACGCCGGGGCTGGCCGACATCTGCCTGGTCGCACAGGTCACCAGCAATGCCCGCTTCGGCGTCGACATGACGCCCTACCCGACGATCTCGCGCATCAATGCCGCCTGCACGGCGCTGCCGGCGTTCCAGAAGGCCGCGCCTGAGAACCAGATCGATGCCGAATAGACCGCAAATCGCAGAAGTCATGAGGAACAGCCGATGAAAGCCGTCGTCTTCGAAAAATTCGGCGAGGCGCCGACGATCCAGACCGTGCCGGATCCGACGCCGGCGCCGGAAGGCGTCGTCATCAAGGTTGAGGCCACCGGCCTCTGCCGCAGCGACTGGCATGGCTGGATGGGGCACGACGACGGTATCCGCCTGCCGCATGTGCCTGGCCACGAGCTTGCCGGCGTCGTGGCCGCGGTGGGCAACCAGGTGACCCGCTGGAAGGGCGGCGAGCGCGTCACTGTGCCGTTTGCCGTCGGCTGCGGCCGCTGCTTCGAATGCACGTCGGGCAACCACCAGGTCTGCGAACATCAGTTCCAGCCCGGCTTCAGCGCCTGGGGTTCGTTCGCCGAATATGTCGCCATCGACCATGCCGACACCAATCTCGTACGCTTGCCCGACGAGATGGAATTCGCCACCGCCGCTAGCCTCGGCTGCCGCTTCGTCACCTCGTTCCGCGCCATCGTCGATCAGGGCCGGGTGACGCCCGGCGAATGGGTTGCCGTGCATGGCTGCGGCGGCGTCGGCCTGTCGGCGATCATGATCGCCAGCGCCATGGGCGCCAATGTCGTCGCCATCGACCTCACGGACGAGAAGCTGGACTTTGCCAAAAAGATCGGCGCGGTGGCGACGATCAACGCGGCAAAGACGCCGAACGTGGTCAAGGCGGTCAAGCAGATCACCAATGGCGGCGCGCATATGTCGATGGACGCGCTCGGCCACCCCACAACCTCTTTCAACTCGATCGCGAACCTGCGCCGTCGCGGCCGCCACGTGCAGGTCGGCCTGATGCTCGGCGACCATGCCAGGCCGCAGATACCGATGGACAAGGTGATCGCATTCGAGCTCGAAATCCGCGGCAGCCACGGCATGCAGGCGTTTCGCTACCAGGCGATGATGGAGATGATCCGTACCGGCAAGCTGAAACCCGAACTGCTGGTCGGCAAGAAGATCAGCCTCGAAGAGGCGCCGGCCGCATTGATGGCGATGGGCGGCTTCGAAGGCATAGGCATCGGCGTGGTGACCAGATTCTAGATCACGCCCTGAGTTTGGATCAGCGAAACGACGCGCAGACCTCCCGCACGCAGGCTCGCAGCCAGCGTTGTGCCGGATCGGCATCAAGTCGCGGATGCCACAGCATCGAAATGGTAACCTCCTCGATATCGACCGGCAACGGGAAGCTGTACATGCCCGTGCGCGCGCCCAGCGTGTGCCGTTCGGGGACGCTGGCGATCAGATCGGAGGCGCGCGCCATGGCGAGCGTGGCCGAGAAGCTGGAAACCATGCACACGATCGTCCGCTGGAGACCGAGCAGTTTCAAGGCCTCGTCGATCGGGCCCTTTTCGCGGCCACGCCGCGAAACGCTGATGTGGCGGCCGGCCGCATAGCGTTCCGGCGTCATTGGGCCCTCGCCCAGGCTGTGACCCGTTCGCACCGCACCGATGAAGCGGTCGCGAAACAGCGCCTGAATGCGCATTTCAGGGTTCGTTTCACTGGCAACCCCGATTTCGAGGTCAACCGCCGCGTCACGCAACGACATGTCGTTCTTGTCGGATTTCGGCGCAAAACGCAGCCGCACGCCAGGTGCATCCGCTTCGACACGGGTCAGAAGACGCGGTGCGAACTCCTCGACGAAACTTTCGTTGGCGCGCAGCGTGAAGACCTTGTCGAGAGCAGGGAGGTCGAGGAGCTTGGCCGGGCGCAGCAGCGCTTCCGCATCCTGAACGACGCGGCCTACCTGTTGCTGCAATTCGAGCGCGCGCGGCGTCGCAACCAGGCCACGGCCGGCCCGGACCAACAATGGGTCGCCTGTCGCCTGGCGCAACCGCGCCAACGTCCGGCTCATCGCCGAGGGACTGAGGCGCAGCCGCCCGGCCGCGCGCGCCACACTGCCCTCGCTCAGCAGCACATCGAGGGCGACAAGCAGATTGAGATCGGGTGACGACATGGAAGGACCGTAGCACAGCTCGGCCGCGATGTGGCGTTTCATGCACGAATAAGATGCAAATACTGCGCCTTACGCCACATCATGCGAGGGAATAGCGTCCGACAGCTCCGATTGGGGGCTGCCGGCAAAGGAGTTCACCTTGGCATCGACCGCTGAAAAGACCTGGGACGAAGTTGCCCCGGTGAGCGCACGCTCGACCCGATGGGCATTGGCAAGCCTGTCGCTTTCAACGCTGCTGTCGTCGCTCGCCACCAGCATCGCCAGCGTCGGGCTGCCATCGCTGATGCAGGCATTCGGCGCATCGTTCCAGCTCGTGCAATGGGTCGTCCTGGCCTATCTGCTCGCCATCACCACCTTGATCGTCAGCGTCGGGCGGCTCGCCGACATATTCGGCCGCCGACCGCTATTGCTCGGCGGCATTGCCCTGTTCACGTTCGCATCGGTGCTTTGCGGGCTCGCGCCGACGCTCTGGCTGCTGATTGCCGCTCGGGCGGCACAGGGGCTCGGCGCGGCCATTATGATGGCTCTGACGCTGGCCTTTGTCGCCGACACGGTTCCCCGGGATAAAACCGGCAGCGCCATGGGCCTGCTCGGCGCCATGTCGGCGATCGGCACCACGCTTGGCCCCTCCCTTGGCGGACAGTTGATCGCCGGCCTCGGCTGGCGCGCGATCTTCCTCATCAATCTGCCATTGGGGATGCTGGCCTTTGCGCTTGCCTGGCGCTTCCTGCCGGCCGGAAAAAAGACGCCAGGTCGGCGCGGTTTCGACGGGATCGGCACGGCTTTGCTCGCGCTGACGCTAGCCGCCTATGCGCTCGCCATGACCCTTGGGCGTGGCAGTTTTGGTTCTCTCAATGTCGGCTTGCTGATTGCCGCAACCGTGGCTGGCCTGCTGTTTGTCATTGCGCAGACAAGGGTCCAGAACCCTTTGATTCAACCTGCGAGGTTCCGCGACCAGGCGTTGAACGCAAGCCTCGCCATGAACCTGATCGTCGCCACGGTGATGATGGCGACGCTGGTGGTCGCACCATTCTATCTGTCGCGCGCGCTTGGGCTAGACGCGGCCATGGTCGGGCTGGTTCTGTCGACCGGCCCTCTGGTTACCGCATTGGCGGCGCTGCCGGCCGGACGCCTGGTCGATCGTTTCGGGGCGAGCCGGATGATGATCGTCGGCCTGTTCGATCTCGCTATTGGCACCTTTGGTCTGTCGCGGGCGGAATTCGGTATTGCCGGCTATGTCGTACCAATCATCATCGTCTGCACCGGCTACAGCCTGTTTCAGACCTCCAACAATTCGGCCGTGATGACGGGCGTCGCATCCGACCAGCGTGGAGTCGTCTCCGGCCTGCTCAATCTGTCGCGCAATCTCGGCCTGATCACCGGTGCGTCGGTGATGGGCGCGGTGTTCGCCTTCGCATCGGCTGGGGAAGGCACTGGCTTGGCAGTGTTGGCACCTGCGGCAGCGGCACGAGGGATGCAGGTCACTTTCCAGCTGGCGACGGGCCTGGTGCTGATGGCGCTGATCCTTGCGGTATTTTCAGCCCGCGCCACGGCCGGGCGAACTGATATCGTTGCCAAGCATCCTTGAGGGTTTCCACCCCGTTCGCATGCAACTCCGGCAGCTGGCGCACCTATCTCGCATATCTCTTGGCACCGACGACGCAAAGTACGACGGCGGCGGTGACGGCGATCATGGCGGGACTGACCTGCTCATGCAGCAGCGCTGCCGCCAGCCCGAGGCCGAAGAAGGGCTGCAGCAGTTGCAACTGCCCGACGGCGGCGATGCCGCCTTGCGCCAGGCCGCGATACCAGAACACGAAACCGATCAGCATGCTGAACAGCGAAACATAGGCCAAACCGATCCAGGCGCCCCTGCCGGCACTTTCGAGCGACGGCGGCAAAGTGATGAACGTCAGCGCCAGCATGAGGGGCAGCGACAGCACCAGCGCCCACGAAATCACCTGCCAACCGCCGAGTTTGCGCGACAGCGCCGCTCCTTCGGCATAGCCCAATCCACACACGATGATGGCGGCCAGCATCAAGATGTCGCCGAGCGGCGAGACCGACAGGCCTTGGGTGACTGCGAAACCGGCGACAAGGGCGCTGCCGAGGCACGAGAACAGCCAGAACGCCGGCTTCGGGCGATCACCGCCTCGAACCACACCGAAGATCGCGGTCGCCAACGGCAACAGGCCGACGAAGATGATGGAGTGAGCCGACGTGATGTGCTTGAGCGCCAGCGCCGTCAGCAGGGGAAAGCCGACCACGACGCCAAGCGCCACGATCGCCAGCGGGAACAGATCTCGCCGCTCCGGACGCTTCTGACGAAAAATGAGCAGCAGCGCCAGGCCGAGGATGCCCGCCGAAGCCGCACGGGCGACCGTTACGAACACCGGATCGAAATCCATCACCGCCACGCGCGTCGCCGGAAGCGAACCGCTGAAGATCAGCACGCCTATGAACCCGTTAACCCAGCCACTCGCCGCCCAACTACTCGCCGCCCAACGACTCGCCGCCTTGTTCATTGATGCCCCGCTGATTTCGCCCTCTATCGGGCCGGGCGTATGGCTCCGCCAGAGACAATCAGGTACAGTTTGACAAAACCGTTATGGTAGGGCGAGCAGTACGGATGGATGAGCAGACGACAACAGATGAGGGCGGCCGGACGCTTGTCGAAAGCGTCATGGCGACGATCAGGCACAGGATCGCCGCGCGCAGCCTCACACCGGGAATGCGGCTGCCTTCGATCCGGGCGTTCGCCAAGGCCATGCAGGTTTCCAAATCCACCGTGGTCGAAGCCTATGAGCGTCTTGCAGCGGAAGGCATGATCCGCTCGCGGCCGGGCTCGGGCTTCTATGCCGCCGGACCGCTGGCTCCGCTGTCGCTGGCCGAGATCGGCCCCAGGCTTGACCGTGCTGTCGACCCGCTCTGGGTCTCGCGCCAATCGCTGGAAGCCGGCGACGGCGCCCTGAAACCGGGTTGCGGCTGGTTGCCGGCGTCATGGATGCCCGAGGCCGGATTGCGTCGCGCGCTGCGGACGATGGCCCGCGCCGACGACGCAGCGCTGACCGATTACGGCACGCCGCTCGGCTTGCCGGCGCTACGCCATCTGCTGGCGCGGCGCATGGCCGAGCACGGTATCGAAGCCTCCCCGGACCAGATCATGCTGGCGGAATCGGGCACTCAGGCGATCGACCTGCTGTGCCGGTTCCTGCTCGAACCGGGTGACACGGTGTTGGTCGACGATCCCTGCTACTTCAACTTCCATGCCCTGTTGCGCGCCCATCGGGCCAAGGTGATCAGCGTCCCCTACACGCGCTCGGGTCCGGACATCGAGCTGTTCGCGCAGGCACTGAACGAGCATCGGCCGCGCCTCTACATCACCAATTCGGCGCTCCACAATCCGACCGGCGCCATATTGTCCCCGGTCGTTGCCCATCGGGTGCTGAAGCTCGCCGACCAGTCAGGGCTGACCATCATCGAGGACGATATCTTCGCCGATTTCGAACACACGCCCGCGCCCCGGCTGGCTGCCTTCGACGGCCTCAGCCGGGTCATCCACATCGGAAGCTTTTCCAAGACGCTGTCGGCATCGGTGCGCTGCGGCTTCATCGCCGCTCCTCGCGACTGGATGGAAGGATTGACCGATCTCAAGATCGCCACGTCGTTCGGCAGCGGTCGGCTTGCATCCGAACTGGTACTGACGCTGCTGAAGGATGGCCTCTATCGCAAGCACGTGGACCTGCTGCGCGCGCGGCTTTCGCGCGCAATGGAGGAAACCAGCACCCGCCTGAGGGCGATCGGCATCGTGCCATGGATAGATCAGCCGGCCGGCATGTTTCTGTGGTGCAGGCTGCCGGAGGGGATAGATGCCGCGGATGTCGCCCGCCATGCCCTGTCGGCCAACGTCGTGCTCGCGCCCGGCAATGCGTTCAGCCTGTCCCGGTCGGCCAGCCGTTACATGCGCTTCAACGTCGCCCAATCGGGAGACGACCGGGTTTTCAGGGCGCTTGAACAGGCGATGTCGCGTTGATTGCGCTGCCGCAAAACTGAGGCTGAACTCTCAGGCCCCTGCCCGCTTGCGGCGTGCATAAAGCATGACGAGCGTCTCGGCGGTCAGCGCCGGCCTCTGCTCGCCTTCGATCTCGACCGTATTGGCGGCCTTCATCAGATATTGCCCCGGACCTTTGTCTTCCATCGACAACAGCGTGGTGCGCAGCCTGATTCGCGAGCCGACCCTGACCGGCGCCACGAAGCGCACTTTGTCGAAACCGTAGTTGAACGCGGCCTGCGTGTTTTCGGGTACGATCCCCATCTCGAGCGCCAGCGCGCCGATGATGGACAGAGTCAGATAGCCATGCGCGATCGTGGTGCGGAACGGGCTTTGCCGCTTCGCCCGCTCGGGATCGACATGGATCCATTGATGATCGCCCGTGCATTCGGCAAACTGGTCGATGCGGTGCTGATCGACCAGCGTCCAGTCCGAAACGCCCAACTCCTGCCCGGCCATCGCCCTGAGTTGCTCGAAGGTCGGCGGCGTCCTCGGCCGTATCTGCGTCATTCCTGCTTTCCCGATCGCTTGCCTGTTCCGGACCACGACGGGCCGCCCCTGTCAATTCGCCAGTGCGATTCCAGCCCATAATCTTCGGCCGCGAACCGCCGGTCTTCGCTGCCGGCAAGCGTGCCGCCGGGGAACAGCTTACCTCTTGTCGTGGCCGGCGCGGATCTCCTCCATCGCCTCCTTGATGCGGCTGCGCAGGATTTCAATTGATTCGGTGCCGGACGCCCTTGCCAGTTCGGCCATCTCGCCGGCATTCTTCAGCGCGGTCTCGAAGGATTTCCTGGCGAACGCCGCCTGCTTCTGCATCATTTCCTGCGGATTGCCGGGCGCTCTGTAGCTTTGTGCCATGTCGGTGATTTCGCGCAGCGTGTCCTGCAGCATCTCGCGTTGCCTTGACAACAGCGCCGACGCTCCGGCGGCACTCGCCCTGGCCGACTTCTCCAGCGCTTCCAGGTTCCTGGCGTGGTGGGCGAGGATCGCCTCGACATCGACATTCGGCAGCTTCAGGTCGCGGCCGAACTTGCCGAACATGTCGATGAAGGACTCGGACTCCGGTCGTTTTGCCATGCTGGTTCTCTCCCCCTGTTGCCGCGAACGCCGCCACTGCACGGAAGATAGTGCAGCGAAGCTCAGCGGTCCATTCGGACTAGTCAGCCGACAAGAAACAGCCGTTCGGCAGTGTAGAGCACGAGGCCGGCAAGGCCACCGATGATCATGCCGTTGAAGCGGATATATTGCAGGTCCTTGCCGATGTTCATTTCGATAAGCCTTGTCAGTTGCGCGAGGTCCCAGCGCTTGACCTGGTCGGCGATGAACTTCGACACGCCGCTCTTCTGGCTTTCGACGAAGGAGGCCAGCGCCACGATGAACCCCTGGTTCATGTCGGCCCTGATCTGCGCGTCGTCGGCAAGATGGCGGCCGACCTCGACGAACATGGTGGCGAGATGGTCGCGGATCATCGAATTCGGCGCCTTGGCGTCCTGTTCGATGAACAGCCGCAGGCTGTCCCACATATCGCCGGCCAGCGCGCTGAGCTCCGGCCGGGCAAGGAAATCGCGCTTCAGCTTTTCGGCGCGCCTGGCATATTGTTTGGATGTCCTCAGCCGCTCGACGAAGGTTTCGACGAAAAGGTCGAATTCGGCTCGCATCGGGTGGTGCGGATCGGCCCGCACCTCATCGAGCAGCGAGCCGGCCGACGCAACGATCTTCTTCAACAGATAGGCGTCGGCGCGAAACAGGTTGAACAGCGACGGCAGTTCCTCGCGGATCTTCTCGCGTATCGTCGCCAGCGCCTGCTCGTCGCTCAGGAAGCGGCCGACCACCTTGGTGAACTCGTCGAACAGTTTCTGGTGGCGGCGATCGTCAGTCAGCGCCGACAGCAGCTCGGCGGCGAGCGGCGCCAGCGGCACCTTTTCGATCTGCTCCAGCACACGGCTGGTGACGAAGCCGCGCAGTCCGGATTGCTCGACCGCCGCCAGCGTCTGCGGCACCAGCCGGCCGACGAAGCGCGATAAATCGGCGGCGCGGTTCGGGTCGGCCAGCCAGTCCGCGACCAGCGCCGAAAAGTCGACCTCGGCGAGCTTTTCGCGCACCGGTTCCGGCGCCAGGAAATTCACCTCGATGAAGCGGCCGAGATTGTCGGCGATGCGATTCTGGTTTTCCGGGATGATGGCCGTATGCGGGATCGGCAGGCCAAGTGGCCGCCGAAACAGCGCCACCACCGCATACCAGTCGGCCAGCCCGCCGATCGTCGCCGCCTCGGCGAAAGCGGCGACGAAGCCCAGCCATGCATGCCGGCTCTCGAGCGATTTCGCCACCGCGAAGATCAGCACGCAAAACGCGAGTGCTGCGGCGGCGACGAACTTGGTGCGCCTGAGCGCCGAAAGCTTGGCGTCGGCATCGGCGTCGAACCGGACGGACGCGACGGATGCAAATGCCGGGGCTGGTCGTGACATGATGGGCCGCTCCTGATCGTGTATGCGAACTTATCTAGTGCCGCCTGCCCTAGAAAGCGCGCCGCTGGTTCCGGTGCGCGCAATCGTGCACGCAAACTTGACGCCGGAATTCATCTATTATGCAGCGCCAGTCTGGAATTGTTCCAAACTATAGGCCATATTGACGCCAACCACTGTTATGTGAGGACACAATGCGGCTTACCCGTCAGACCAACTACGCCATGCGCATTCTGATGTATTGCGCCGCCAACACAGAGCGGTTGAGCCGCATCCCCGAGATCGCCGCCGCCTATTCGGTATCGGAACTTTTCCTGTTCAAGATCCTGCAGCCGCTGGTCGAAAACGGCCTGATCGAAACGGTGCGCGGCAGGAATGGCGGCGTCAGGCTCGGCCGCGCGGCCGAATCAATCAGCCTGTTCGATGTCGTGCGGGTGACGGAGGAAAGCTTTGCCATGGCCGAGTGCTTCGAGAACGACGCCGCCGAATGTCCGCTGGTCGACAGCTGCGCGCTGAATTCGGCATTGCGCGAAGCGCTCAACGCCTTCTTCGCCGTGCTGTCGCGCTACACGATCGCCGATCTGGTGGCGGCGCGCCCGAATGTGCGGCACCTGCTCGGCATCGACATGCTGGTGCAAAGGGCGCCGGCCGCCTGATTCTGGTCGCATCTCAGTTGGTGAGGTCTGTTGAGATTCAGGTCAGGCCGAGCCGGAGTCGAAGACGGGCGCGAAGCGACCAAAATGGTGGGTTCCGAGAACCGGAACCGAGCGTACGTTTGGGTACGTGAGTACCGGCCTGCGCCGGCCATAGCCTTAACTGCCGCACCTCTCATGAATGCTTCGGCCGGCGAAGGCCGGAAGCGCAGGAAACCGCCATTTGCAGGCCCGACTGCGGCAATACGAACGGCATGTTTGCCGCCGGCAACACGCCGACCTTCAGCCGGCAATCGAAGACCTTTTCGATCAGCTCGTCGCTGAGCACCTGTTGCGGCGAACCTGTAGCGGCGAGCCTGCCGCGATGCATGACGAAAATCCGGTCGGCATACATCGCCGTCAAATTGAGGTCGTGCAGGATGGCGACCACGCCGCCGCCGCGTCTGGCGAAATCGCGGGCGATGTCCATGATGATCAGCTGGTGTTTGATGTCGAGGCTGGACACCGGCTCGTCGAGGAACAAATAGCGCGGCTTGCCGTCGAGCACCGGCGCCCAGACCTGGCAGAGTACGCGAGCAAGCTGCACGCGCTGCTGTTCGCCGCCGGACAGCTCCTGGTAGAAGCGGCCGGCGAAACCGTCGAGGTCGACGCGAGCCAGCGCCCGTTCGGGCAGGCGCTGGTCCTCGCCGGACAGCGCGCCGGAGCGCCCGCCGACCAGGCCCAGCCTGACGATCTCACGCACGGTGAACGGAAACGACAGCGTCGTCGCCTGCGGCAGCACCGCACGGACCGTCGCCGCATCGACCGGCTTCATCGCCGATAGATTGCGGCCGTTGACGGTGACCTCTCCCGAATAGCCAAGATCGCCGGACAGTGCTCTGAGGAAGGTCGTCTTGCCCGAACCGTTGGGGCCGACGATGGCCGCGATTTCGCCGGGCCGCGCCTCGAAATCGACATTGGCGACAATGCGCTTGCCGCCAATCGCCACCGAGACATCGCGCGCTTCGATCATAGGCAAAGTCTCACAAGTCGATGACGCCGCGCTTGCGCAGCAGGATCCACAGGAAGAACGGCGCACCGGCGACCGCGGTGACGATGCCGATCGGCAATTCGGCCGGGGCAACGATGGTGCGGGCGACGGCGTCGGCCAACAGCAGCAGCGCGGCACCAAGCAGTGCCGATGCCGGCAGCAAATAGCGGTTGTCGGGGCCGATCAGCAGGCGCAGCAAATGCGGCACGACGATGCCGACGAAGCCGATGCCGCCGCTGACGGCGACCGACGCGCCGACCGCTGCCGAGACGCCGACAATCGCGGAGTATTTCAGCCGCTGCACCGGAATGCCGAGATGGCCGGCCGTGGCCTCGCCGAGCGCCAGCGCGTTGAGGCCGCGCGCCAGGAACGGCATTGCCGCCAGCGCCAGCACGATGACCGGCCCGACCGAGCCGATCTTCTGCCAGGTTGCGCCGCCCAGCGAGCCGAGCTGCCAGAAGGTCAGGTCGCGCAATTGCCGGTCGTCGGCCATGAAGATCAGGATGCCGGTCAGCGCCATGGCAAGCGCGGCCAGCGCGATGCCGGCGAGCAGCATGGTGGCGACGGAGGTCTGGCCTTGCCGTGTCGCGACCCGATAGAGCAGCAATGTCGTAGCCAGCCCGCCGCAGAACGCAGCCAGCGGCAAAGCCATCGTGCCGAGCGCCGAAGTCAGCGGCGCCAGCATGGTCGAGCCAAGCACGATGACGGCGACCGCACCGAGGCTCGATCCGGCCGAAACGCCGATCAGGCCGGGGTCGGCCAGCGGATTGCGGAACAACCCCTGCATGACGGCACCGGAGACTGCAAGCGATGCGCCGATCAGCACGCCCAGAACAACGCGCGGCAGACGGATGTCATGGATGATCAGGCGGTCGCGGGCGCTCAATGCCGCGTCGCCGGGCAACGCGCCGAACAGCCAGTCGTGCATGACGCCGATGGCCGAGGCATCGGATGCGCCGGAGGTCAGCGACAACATCGCGGCGATAGTCAACCCGACGCAGAGCAGCACGATGACAAGGCGGGCGCGCCGCGAACGATCACCCTCGGCTGCCGTCGCCATGATGCCCGCCGCACCGGCGATCGAATGATCCGCCATCGCGCTCAATCCGTGACCTGGCCGCCATAGAGCGAGACGGCGAGGTCGTGGATGGCGTCGGCCGTGCGCGGGCCGAAGCCGAGCAGATAGCCGCCGTCCATGCGGATCAGCTTGCGGGCGGCACCCGCCGGCGTCGAAGCCACGGCAGGGTTCGAAAACAATTCGTCATCCGCGGTGGCCGGCCCGGCGTTGTTCATCATCAGGATCACGTCGGGCCTGGCGGTGATGACTGCCTCGTCCGACAATTGCTTGTAGCCGGCAAAGCCGTCGATGGCGTTGATGCCGCCCGAAAGCTTGATGATGCCGTCGGCGGCGGTGTCGCTGCCGGCAGCAAGCAGCTTGCCGCCCTGCATCGACAGCACGAACAGGATGCGCCTGCGCTCCTTGATCGAGGCGGTCTGCTTTTCGGCTGCCTTCAGCTTGGCGTCTATCTGGGCCGCCAGCGCATCGGCCTTGGCCTCGGTGCCAAGCGCCTTGCCGACGATGTGGATCTTTTCGAGAATGCCTTGATTATCATAGCGCTCGGTCACCTCGATGAACGGGATGCTTGATTTCTTCAAGACGTCGACGGCTTCCTTCGGTCCGCTGCCGCGCAGGGCCAATATGCCCGACGGCTTGACCGACAGCACACCCTCCGGCGACAGCTGGCGCATGTAGCCGATATCCGGCAGTTCCACCGCCGCTTGCGGATAGCGGCTGGTCGAATCGCGTGCGACAAGACGATCCTGTTCACCGAGCGCGTAGACGATCTCGGTGATCGAGCCACCAATAGCCACGATCCTCGAGCGATCGGCGAAAGTCGCGATGCCCTCAGCGGCTTGAGCCGTTATCAGCGCGGCGAAGGCCAGGAAAACGGCGGCCGCAGGACCAAGCGCCGACCTGGAGACCGATGCCAGCCTGGAGACAAGAACCATCGTCGTTTTCCTCAGGCTGCGGTCGGGCTTGGGATACGCGGCAGGTTTTCGGCCAGAAAGCGCCAGTCGTCGCGCTCGCTTTCGCCTTCATGCCGCTTACCGAAGAACTGGATGATCATCTTGCCGTCGGCGCCATAGACTTCGAGCGACGTGACATGGCCGTCCCCGGTCGGCTTGCGCACGGCCCAGACCTCATCGATGTGGTCGGTCCGCAGGTGCAGATGGAAGGTCTCGTCGAGCACGTTGAGCCATGGTCCCATCGGCTTGATCGAGGCGACGGGGCCGGAATGGATCTGGATGCAGCCGCGATTGCCGACAAAGCACATGATCGGGATGGCGCCGGCAGCGGCGTGGTTGAACATGGCGTTCACTGCATCCTTGTCGACCAGCCAGGCGTAGTCCTGGCCGACCATGCGCACCGCCTGTCGGCGGCTGATCTTCAGTGTCTTCAGCATGCCGAAGAACTGGTGCACGTCGGTCAGCCGGCTCCAGCGGTCGCGCAGATCGTCGATGCTCGCCGAATTGTCCGCAGTCTCGGTCTCGTCAGCCGTGCCCGCTGAAATCGCCACCGTCGGCTCCTGGTTCGGCGATTCCAGCCCGGCCACCAGTTTCTGATAGGCGTAGAGGTTGGAGGCTGGCCTGAGATGCACCTTGTGTACCGCCTCGCCTGCGGTGTCGAAGAACTGCAGGCTGCGGCGGATGTCGGCGCCATCGCGCTTTTCCACGGCAAAGCCGTGCGCCCAAACTTTTGGGAAAATACGCAGGTCGATATTTTCGCCGAGCACCATGGCATTGTGATTACCGGTGACAACCTTGTCGTAGACGCCGATCTTCTCGTGCACCGCGCTTTCGTTGCGGGTCAGCGCCATCACCTCACCGACAGCTTCGAGGCCAGTCAAAAGGTCGTTGACACGCGGCTCGACGCGCACGACGCCGTCGCCGCAATGCGCGGCGACCAGTTCGGCCTCCGAAATACCGAGCTGGGCGGCGAGGTCGCGCTCGCGCATTTTCGGATTGTCTGCCCGTGCCCGCCGGATCTCGTGCGGGGCGGGTTTTACGCGCTGGTCCATTTCTGCCACCTACTTGTTGAGGATGAGCTTGCCCTGCCGGGTGATCTTCAGCCGGTACAGCGCACCATGATGCTCGATGCCGATCTCGTGCTCGCCCTGGAACAGCGTGTTGCTGGACAGCGTTCTCACGGCCGATTGGACCCGGTCGAAACGGACGGAATTTTCGTCGGAACGGCGGACGCGATAGCGAAAGTCGCTGGGATTGTGCGTGTTCATTGGTTCGATCCCTTTCCTGTGCCGGGCATCTGGCGCGGCGCCTGCATGAAATGCCGATTCAATTCTTGACTCGAATGATCATGTTATCTAGCAGTGCAATACCGGAGAAATGAGTCAACATTTAAGACGCCGGACACGATGAAAAATGCCAGCGAGCCCCAAGCCAGCCAGCATCGAACATGGATTCTTGGAGCTGCAGCATGGGGTTGGCGAATTGGGGACGGCTGGCGGGCAGCGGCCTGACACATTGTTCTATGACAAGCAAAATGGCCGCGTTGCTGGCCGGCGCGGCGGCGATCCCGCTGCTTGCCACACCGGCCGGCGCCCAGCAGGCCGCCCAACCGGCAGCCGACCAGCAGCAGACTGACCCGTCTCAACAGCCCGAAAAGGTAAAGCCGGCCCCGGCGGGTACCACACTGCTCGACAAGATCCTGATCCTCAGCCGTACCGGCGAGACGGCGATCGAGTCGCTTGCTTCAGCCAGCCATGTCGACGAGGAACAGCTCGAGCGCCGCATGGCGACGACGCCCAACGAAATGCTGTTCGGTGTGCCGGGTGTCGCCGTCCAGGCCGACACAAGGCGTGTCAGTTCCAGCATCAACATCCGCGGCCTGCAGGACTTCGGCCGCGTCTCCGTCATCGTCGACGGCGCCCGCCAGAATTTCCAGCGCTCGGATCATGGCACGCAATCGACCTTCTACATCGATCCCGAATTGATCAAATCCGTCGATGTGATCCGCGGTCCGGTCGCCAACACCTATGGCTCCGGGGCGATCGGCGGCGTCGTATTTTTCGACACCAAGGATGCGCAGGATTTCCTCAAGCCCGACGAGACCTGGGCGGCATCCGCGACCGGGCGCTACGAAACCAACGGCGAAGGCTGGACCACCAGCGCCACCGGCGCCTATCGGATCAACGAGAACTGGGACGTGCTCGGCAATATCGTCTACCGCGACTATGACGACTACAAGCATGGCGGTGGCGACACTGTGGCGGGCACTGGCTTCGACGTCTTGAGCGGCCTCCTCAAGACGACCATCCGCCCCAGCGAAAACAGCGAGCTGAAGCTGGGCTGGATCGGCTCGAACGACGGATGGACCGAGACCAGCGGCAGCGCGCCGGTGAACGACGCCGACCTGAAGGCGAATACGTTCACGGCCCGCTACAACATCACCGACGAAGACAAGAGCTGGCTCGACCTCCACATCAACGCATCCTACAACAAGACCAAGCTCGATCTGACGACCCTTGTGGCGCAAAACCGGTTTGATCCGGTCACCGGTCTGCCCGTGGTTTTGCCGGCGGGTTCGAAATCGACGTTCGACATCGGCACCTCCGGCATCGACATTTGGAACACGTCGAGATTCGAGACCGTCGGCATTGCGCATGAGCTGACCTATGGCGGCGACTGGGTTGGCGACGATGTCGAGACAGGCGGCACGGCGGGCGGCGACAGCTTCTATACGCCCTCGGGCAACAGGAACGTCTCCGGCGCTTACGTTCAGGACAAGCTCACCTGGGACTGGCTCGAGATCGTCGCCGGGCTGCGCTACGACAGCTACAAGCTTGACAGCGATGTCGGCGAAACCTCTGGCGACCGGCTGTCGCCACGCATCACAGTGGGCATTTCGCCCTTCGAGAGCGCCAGCCTTTCCGGGCTGCAATTCTACGGCACCTACGCTGAAGGCTATCGTTCTCCGTCGCTGTCGGAGACCCTGATCAGCGGCAACCATCCAGCCGGCGTCAGCTTCCCGTTCCTCCCCAATCCCAATCTCAAGCCCGAAACCGGCAAGACCGTGGAGTTTGGCGTCAATTACAGCACCAACGGCGTCATCGAGGCTGATGACGCGCTGCGGCTGAAGGCGGCCTATTTCAACAACAACGTCGACGACTACATTGATGGCGTAACGCTATCACCGTTCGACCCGACCAGCGGCTGCCCGTTCGGCCCGGGCATCCCGATCTGCTTCCAGTATCAGAACTTCGCCAAGGCCAAGATCCACGGTTTCGAGATGGAGGGCGTCTATGATGCCGCCTGGGGCTTTGCCGGGCTTTCGGCGTCGTTCACCGACGGCCATACGATTTCCTATGAAGGCGAACGGGCGGACCTTGTCACCGTCCCTTCCTCCCAGGTCACCGGGCAACTCGGCTTTCGCTTCCTCGAGGACAGGCTGACCATCGGCGGCGAGGTGCAATACAACGGCAAGCCGCAGGGCAACCCGGTGGCCAGGGACTACACGCTGGTCAATGCCTTCGCCAGCTACCAGGCGACCGACAATTTCAAGGTCGATTTCCGCGCCGACAATCTGTTCGACGTCAAATACGCCAACCCGCTGAACGCATCGACCACCAGTGTTGTCTACGAGCCAGGCGTCACCCTGAAGCTGGCGGCGACCATGAGGTTTGGAGGCTGAGACAATGAAAGGCATGACGGCATCCCTTCGTCTGTTCGCCGCGGTGCTGGCAATGTCGCTTGTTGCGGCTCCAGCGTGGACACAACAGCAAGCACCGGCGCTGATCCTCGAGCTGAACGGCGCGCAGCCCTCCGACAAGGGCTGCCGCCTGACCTTCGTGGTCACCAACAATCTCGGCGCCGACCTTTCCAAGGCGGCATTCGAGATCGCATTGTTCAACGAGGCCGGCGTCGTCGACCGGCTGACCGTGCTCGACTTCAAGGAGCTGCCGGCAGGCAAGACCAAGGTGACGCGTTTCGATCTTGCCGGCACGGATTGCGGCAAGGTCAGCCGCGTGTTGATCAACAGCGCCACGGAATGCGCCGGCGCCGAGCCGAATGCCTGCATGCGCGGGCTGAAGACGCAGACCAGGACCGGCATCGCCTTCGGGGTCTGAATTTTGGGACCGGAACCCGCATTCGCGCGAAACGCCGTGGCGTGGCCACTAGCCGGTTTCCTGCCGCCGGAGCCGGACGATCCGGACTTCGCCATCCCGCGCGAGGCGCTGCGTGTTTCGCTGCGCGACAGGCCGGAAGACAGTTACATCGCCGATGCCGACGGCGACTTGCCGACGGTGCCTGCGGAGCCATTGCGGCAGGCACGACAGACGCGGCGCCGCCGCAACTGGACGGTGGCGATCGCCTGCTCTTGCGCATTCCACGTAGCCGTGGCGCTGGCCTTTCTCACGCTGCCGGACGACCGGCCAAGCATCGAAGGTGCCGACCAGCAAGGCGAAATGCTGCTCGGCGCCGACCCGCAGCAGGCGGCCGGCGATGTCGCAGACGACCCGGAAGTGGCCAACGTGACGATGGTGACCATGCTGGACGCCAAGCCGGTCGAAACGGTCGAGGCGCAGGCGGCCGCGGCAGAGGAGACGCTCCAGCCGGTCACCGATGCGGCGGAGACATCGGACAAAGAAGTGGTTGAGCCGGTCAACGAGGCCGCCACGGAAATCGCTGTGCCTGCCGATCGCACCGAGCCAGCACCTACGCAGCCGGCGCGCCAGGACCCATCGCCCGACGTTCTTGCAACCGACAGGCTGGTGCCTGCCGACGACAATGCCGTGCCGCCGCCAGTCAGCGCGGTCGAAACGGCCGAACCTGCCGAGACGAGTGCACCGGCACCAACCGACCCGGCGCCGGCGGAAACGGTTCAGACGACCGAGATAGTCGGCGCGGCGGAAGAACCGAAGCCGGACAGGCCGGAGCCCAAGCAGCCGAAGAAGGCAACCGCAAAGAACAAGCCGGTCAAAAAAGCCGAACCGACTGAAACCGAAAAGCCGCCCCTGCGCAAGAAGGCGGGCAAGGCTGCGGCCAAAGCCGACACCAAGAAGAAAAAAGCCGGCTCCGGCGGCCGTGACGAAATGGATGTCGCGCGCGGCATGGCCGACGGCAGGAAGGACGGCAAGATCCTGACCGCCAGCAGAGGCGGCAAATCAGGCATCGGCAATGCAGCCGTCACGAACTATCCCGGCAAGATCAGGTCAAAACTGGTGCGGGCCTTCAATTCGACACGCACACGCGCCACCGGCACCGCAACCGTTGCCTTTACCGTCGGCTCGAATGGCAGCGTCCGGTCAGCCAGGCTGACGGGCAGTTCGGGTGTTGCCGCGCTGGACAAAGCCGCACTCGACGCAGTCCGCCGGGCTTCTCCGTTTCCTCCCATTCCGGAAGGAGCCGGTCGCTCGGCCTGGCAGTTCGAAGTTCCGCTCGCTATCAGGTAACGATCGTCCTCATGTGGATACCAAAGTCGGCGCCGCCCCTGCCCCGCGATACGCGAACCCTGGCGAAACCTACGCAGCGGCCAGCAGGCTGGCATTGCCGCCCGCCGCCGTGGTGTCGACGCAGACGGCGCGCTCGTGCGCGTAGGCGGCCGGATAATAGACTTCGCTGACCAGCGGCACGATCGGGCCGGCGCGCTCCGCGATGACCTTGCGCACGATGCGCGCGGCCTCGGGCGTGCCGGAAAAGGCAACGACATCGACCCGCAGCGAGCGCGCTTCGACCGGGTCCGGTCTGCCGTCGATGGCCGCCAGCGGCAGTCCCTTGCCGGTCAGTGACGAAAGTGCTGCCGGCGCGCCGGGCGCGACGGCGAGCACCGCATTGCCGGCGGCCAGCGCCTGGATCG
Organism: Mesorhizobium sp. M1273; assembly: GCF_040318195.1. Lineage (NCBI taxonomy): Bacteria > Pseudomonadati > Pseudomonadota > Alphaproteobacteria > Hyphomicrobiales > Phyllobacteriaceae > Mesorhizobium > Mesorhizobium sp. M1273. Next base: position 110,254 of record NZ_JAMYLV010000007.1, read on the forward strand.
TCTGCGCAAGCAGCGTATCCGCGTCGGGACCCAGACACAGCACGCGCCCGCGCGGCGACAGCGACAGCGTGTTGGCCTCGCCGGTCGGCCCGGGCAGGTCGACCTGGCCGAAATCGATGCCGGCGGCAGTGCCGATAGCCGCGGCACCCTTGCCGCGCAGATGTTTCCTCAGGATGGCGACGCGATCCGGCCGCGTCGACCAGCCGCCAAAGGCCGGGTCCGGCAGATTGTCGGCGAGCTCGGTCGCCGTCACCTTGCGGCCTTCGGCAAGATGGGTGCCGGCTTCCGGCCCCTTGCGGAAGCGCCGGAGATAATGTGGCCCGCCGGCCTTCGGCCCGGTGCCGGAAAGGCCCTCGCCGCCGAACGGCTGCGCGCCGACGACGGCGCCGATCTGGTTGCGGTTGACGTAGATGTTGCCGGCATGGATGCCATCGACGAAATGCTGGGCGCGGCCTTCGATGCGGGTGTGCAGGCCAAAGGTCAGGCCATAGCCTTTGCGGTTGATCGCAGCGATCACCGCATCGATCTCGTCGGCATCGAAGGTGGCGACATGCAGCACCGGCCCGAACACCTCGCGCTCCAACTCCTCGATGCCCTTGACCCGAAAGACGTGCGGCGCAACGAAGCGGCCGTCCTTTGGCGCTTCGAGCTTGGCGATCAGCCGGCCCTGCAGGCCCATTTTGGTGCAATAGTCACGGATCGACGCTTGCGCCTCGTCATCGATGACCGGGCCGACATCGGTCGATATCCGCCACGGGTCGCCGAGGCTGAGCGCTTCCATCGCGCCTTTCAGCATCTCAAGCATCTTCTTCTCGACGTCCTTCTGCACATAGAGAATGCGCAATGCCGAGCAGCGCTGGCCGGCGCTCTGGAAGGCGGAGGCCAGGATGTCGCGCACCGCCTGTTCGGGCAGCGCAGTGGAATCGACAATCATGGCGTTCAGGCCGCCGGTCTCGGCGATCAGCATGGCGTCGGGCGCGGCGGTGTCGGCGAGCTGCTTTTCGATCAGCTTGGCGACCTCGGTCGAGCCGGTGAAGCAGACGCCGGCAATGCGCGGGTCAGCGGTCAGCGGGCCGCCGACCGAGGGGCCGTCGCCGGGCAGAAGCTGGATGACATCCTCCGGCACGCCGGCCTCGCGCAGCAACTGGACAGCGCGGAAGGCGATCAGCGGCGTCTGTTCGGCCGGCTTGGCGATCACCGAATTACCGGTGACGAGTGCCGCCGCGATCTGCCCGGTGAAGATGGCGAGCGGAAAATTCCACGGCGAGATGCAGGCGATGGCGCCGCGCGCCTCGGTGCCCGCCTCGGCATTGGCGGCCTCAGCCGCATAGTAGCGCAGGAAATCGACCGCCTCGCGCACTTCGGCGACGCCGTCGGCGAGCGATTTGCCGGCCTCGCGGGCGGAGAGTGCAAAGAACTCGACGGCGTTTGCTTCGTAGAGATCGGCCGCCCGGTTGAGGATGGCAGCGCGCTCGGCGACCGGCCGTCTTGCCCATGCCGGTTGTGCCTCGACGGCGATGCGCACGGCGGTCTCGACCTGCTTGGCGCCGGCCTCGCTGACCGTGCCGACCACTTCCGAAGGTTTCGCAGGATTGACCACCGGACGCTGCTTGCCATAGCCGGCAGCGCGGCTGACCGGCTTGGCGTGCCAGCGCTCCGGCCCGGCGAACTCGGCCCTCGCCTTGTCGATCGCAGCCAGCGTCAGCGTGTCGGTGATATCGAAGCCCTTGGAATTGCGCCGGCCTGGACCGAAGATTGCCGACGGCGGCACGATCGCTGGATTGGCGGCGGGACCTTGTTTCTCCACCGTTTCGAGCGGGTCGCGGGCAATGTCCTCGGGCTCGACTTCCTCGTCGGTGAGCTGGTGGACAAAGGAGGAATTGGCGCCGTTTTCGAGCAGCCGGCGGACCAGATAGGCGAGCAGGTCGGAATGCGCACCGACCGGCGCATAGATGCGGCAGCGCGTGCCTTCGGCCCGCCGCACCGTCTCATGCAGCGCCTCGCCCATGCCATGCAGCCGCTGGAACTCGAACGTATCGCGCTCCGTCGTCATCGACAGAATCGCGGCGACGGTGTGGGCGTTGTGGGTGGCGAATTGCGGATAGATGCGGTCGGTCATCGCCAACAGCTTCTTGGCGCAGGCCAGGTAGGAGACGTCGGTGTTGGCCTTGCGGGTAAAAACCGGATAGCCGTCGAGCCCGAGCGTCTGCGCGCGCTTGATCTCGGTGTCCCAATAGGCACCCTTGACCAGCCGCACCATGATGCTGCGGTCGTATTTCCTCGCCAGCTCGTAGAGCCAGTCGATGACGAAGGCCGCGCGCGGGCCATAGGCCTGCACGACGACGCCAAAACCGTTCCAGCCGGCAAGCTCCGGTTCGGCCAGCACCCGCTCGATGACGTCGAGCGACAAATCGAGGCGGTCGGCTTCCTCGGCGTCGATGTTGAGGCCCATGCGCGAATGGCGCGCCGCCAGCGCCAGCGACAACAGCCGCTCGGCCATGACGGGCAGCATCTTTTCCTTCTGCGTCACTTCATAACGCGGATGCAGCGCAGACAGTTTTACCGAGATGCCGTGGTTCTGGCGGATGTCGGGGCCGTTGGCGCCGGCATCGAGCGAAGAGATGGCATCGGCATATGCCTTGAGGTAGCGCAGCGCGTCGGCCTCGGTGCGGGCCGCCTCGCCCAGCATGTCGAAAGAATAGAGATAGCCCTTCTGCGTCATCGGTCGGCCGCGCCTGACCGCCTCGGCAATGGTACGGCCGAGCACGAACTGCTCGCCCATTTCGCGCATGGCGGCGGCGACGGCCTTGCGGATGACCGGCTCGCCAAGCCGGCGCACCATGGCGCGCAGCGTGCCTTCGATGCCGCCCTCGCCCTCGTCGAGCACGCGGCCGGTCAGCATCAGCGCCCAGGTCGACGCATTGATGAAGATCGAGCTCGAGCCGCCCGCATGCGCCGACCAGTCGTGCGGCGCGATCTTGTCGGCGATAAGGTCGTCCATCGTCTCGGTGTCTGGCACGCGCAGCAGCGCCTCGGCCAGGCACATCAGCGCCACGCCCTCCTTGGTCGACAGGCCATAGGCGGACAGGAACACCTCCATCAGCCGCGGATCGGACGAGCCGCGCACCGCGCGCACCAGATCGGCGGCACGCGCCGAAATCGCCTTGCGGTCTTGCGCGGACAGCCCGGCCGCCTCGGCCAGCCGCTTCACCGCCTGGTCTTCGTCGGGCAAATAATTGGCACGGATCTGCTGGCGGATGGTATCGAGCGCTGGCATGGCGGTCCTGTAGAGCGAGCATAAGGGAGCGGGCCGACGGTCACCGGACCGAACGGCGCAAGCTAACATAAGTAGGGATTGCAGTCGGTCCAAAGAAGTCGACAGAACAGATCGATCGATCTATCATTAGGACTGATCACCTCCAATTCGACCAGGAATTCAGTGACGGAAGACCAATTGGACCGCATCGACAGGAACATCCTGTCGGCTCTGGGCAGCAATGGCCGGCTTTCCATGTCGGAACTGGCGGCGAAAGTCGGCCTGTCGAAGACGCCGGTGCAGGCACGAGTCAAACGGCTGGAGAAGGACGGCTTCATCAGGGGCTACCAGGCGATCATCGACCGTGAGCGCATGGGCGAAGGCCATGTCGCCTTCGTCCAGGTGAAACTGTCCGACACCCGCTCGGCCGCGCTCGACGCCTTCAACCGCGCCGTGCAGGCGGTGCCGGAGATCGAGCAGTGCCACATGATGGCATCGAGCTTCGACTACCTGCTGAAGGTCCGCACCACCGACATCGCCGCCTACCGCCGCGTACTCGGCGAGCGCATCTCCGCCCTGCCGCACGTTGCCCAGACCTCGACGTTTGTCGCGATGGAGACGGTGAAGGATCGGTAGGAGAGCGCTGTTGTTGTCCCGCCACCCTCACTCCGCCAGTGTCTTCAAAAACGCCACCAGCGCCGCGCGTTCGCGGTCCGAAAGCTGCAGCGGGTGGATCTCGGATGTGCCCTCGACGCTTGCCGGTGCCTTCGAATAATGCGCCACCACCTCGTCGAGGGAGGAAAACTGCCCGGCGTGCATGTAGGGCGGCCGGGTGGCGGCACCCCGCAGCGACGGCGTCTTGTAGGCGCGGACGAGTTCCGGCCCGGTCTTGACCATGAAGCGCAACTCGCGGCAGGCGCTGGCATCGCCGTCGCGAAAGGCGCCGAAACAGTTGAACGGATCGGCCTCGACCTGCGCCACCGCGTCGACGCGGCCGCGATCCGGCGGCAGGCCCGCGACCGGCGGCACGCCGGTGTTGTGGAAGCTGCCGTCGGTAAAACGCGGGCCGTTATGGCAGGTCACGCAATTGGCCTTGCCGATGAACAGCTTCAGGCCGAGGATTTCCTCCGGCGAAAAGGCGGCGTCGCCTTTCGGCTCGGCGCCCGCAGCCAGGTCGATGGCGAAGCGGTCGAAGCGTGTCTGCGGCGGCGCGATCGAGCGCTCGAAGGCGGCGATCGCCTTGCCGATGTTGGCAAAGACGCGGTTGACCTCCTCGGCTTGACTGGCGGGCATGGCGTTCCAGGCCGCCTTCTCGGCATCGGTGCCGAGCGGGCCGGCATTGGCCGGCACGCCCGAAAGGTCCGGCAGCGGCCCGAAGATGCGCTCGTAGCGCTCGCCGAAGCGGGCCTTGATGTAATGCGCGAAGGCGGCGCGGTTGCCGGCCTGCTCCAGCGGATTTTCGAGCGGTGTCAGCGCTTGCGCCCACAGGCTGTCGCGCCGCCCGTCCCAGAAGAACCAGGGATCATGCGCGACGCCGGCCAACGGCATGGTACGACGGTTGGTGCGGCCGACGGCGACCGCTTGCGGCAAGTCGTCCTGGAATTGGCGGTCGATCTTGTGGCAGGTCGAGCACGATACCGTGCCGTCGCCGCTCATCCCGGTGTCGAAGAACAGCGTCGAGCCGAGTGCCGCGGCGGCCGGCACATCGGCGAAGCGATTGGTGGTGTCGGGCTTCAGCGGCGGCAGCTTGGATAGTGCCAGCGAGGCGATGGTCTGCTTTTCGGCATCGGAAAACTCCGGTCTGCCGCAGCCGGCAAGCAGGGCCACCACCACCAACGCGAGAAGACTGGGAAACCGGCTCATCAGTGGCTCACAGCACCACATTGAAGACGACAGTGTCCGAACCGGCCGCAGCGGAAATGGCAAAATGCAATTGCCACCACCCGCTCATCGTGAATTTGACGCCGTCGATGCGATAGCGCCCCGCGCCGAGGTAATCGGTCGCCTGCGGGCTGGTCGGCAGACCGTGCTTGTGCTGCGGCATGCCGCCGGAAATCGTTATCGCAGCACCTTCCACCGGCGCACCCTCGACGGTTTTGAGCGTGAGCAGCCAGGATTCCAGTTCGCCCTGCCGGATGACGCCTTTCTCGGGCTCGAAAGTCGCCACGAACAGCTTGTTCGCCGTCGTCTTGGAACGGCCGACGTCCGAACTTGGTTGGGGTGCATGCGGCGCCGTCAGATAGACGATTGCCAGCACGCCGGCGAGCAAGGCAGCCAGGCCGAGGCCTCCAAGAAGATAACGCCATAACGATGCCAAACCCATTCCTGTTCTGCGGATAACGTTTCGCTGGGCAGATCGCGTCCCACGCCCCTGTGGGAAATCGAGCCCAGTGCAAGAATCCGCCGTCGCCAAGCATGGCGCTGCCGGCTGCAAAAAGCTACAGCACCGCAATTGCAGGATGGAGGAGTGCTTCATGGCAGGAAACGGCATCGCCTCGATCGGCGAGTGCATGCTCGAGCTTTCGGGCCAGGCCGGGCCGAACTGGCGCATGGGCTTTGCCGGCGACACGTTCAACACGTTATGGGCGCTGCATGCCTTGAGCGGCGAGCGGCCGGCGACCTATGTGTCGGCCTTCGGCGACGACCCGTTCTCGCGCGACCAGATCAAGTTCCTGGCCGAGAGCGGCATCGGCATCGGCGCCAGCCCGGTGATAGCGGGCGCCCGCCCCGGCCTCTATGCGATCACGCTGACCGGCGCCGAACGTTCTTTCACCTATTGGCGGGCCGATGCGGCCGCAAGGCAGTTGGCTTCGGACCCAGCCGCATTGCAGAAAAGCCTTGAAAACCAAGCGCTTGTCTATTTTTCCGGTATAACTTTGGCAATCCTCGACGAGGCTCCACGCAAGGTACTGCTGACGGCCGTGGCCAAGGCGCGCGCGGCCGGCTCGCTGATTGCCTTCGACCCCAATTACCGGCCGAGGCTGTGGCGCCAAAGCGAGGAAGCGCAGGCCGCGATCCTCGAGGCGCTCGCCGTCGCCGACATCGCGCTACCGACCTTTCCCGACGAGCAGATGCTGTTTGGTGATACAACACCGCAGAAAACAGCTGAACGGCTGCGAAACCTGGTCGGCGAAGTCGTCGTCAAGAACGGCGAGGAACCGGCGCTGATCGCGCAAAACGGAACCTCGCAATCGGTGCCGGCGGTACACGTCGCCACCCCGGTCGACACCACCGGCGCCGGCGACTCCTTCAACGGCGCCTACCTCGCCGCCCGCCTTGCCGGCCATGCCCCGGCAAAAGCCGTGCTGCGCGCTCATCGCGTCGCCGCCGCCGTCGTGCAGGTGCGCGGCGCCCTGGCGCCGTTCGAGACGCTCAAGGCTGCGTTCGAGGCACCCGCTATCTGACCTTGATGACGACCTTGCCCTTGGCGCGTCCTGTTTCGACATAGGCCAGGGCGTCATTGGTCGCTTCGAATGGAAAGACCCGATCCACAACCGGGCGGATCGCGCCGGCTTCGATGAGAGCGGTGATTTTGCTCAGCTGATCGCCCTGCGCCCACATGAACAGGAACGAAAACTGCACGCCGCGGCGCTTGGCTTTGGCCCGAATTCCGCGACTCAGGAAGCGCAGCACCAGCCTCAGCATCAAGTTCAGTCCCTTTTCCCTGGCAAATTCGGCATCCGGTGGACCGGAGATGGAGATGAGCTTGCCACCCGGTTTCAGCACCCTCAGGGATTTTTCCAGTGTCTTGGCGTCCTGGCTGTTCAAAACGACATCGTAGCCCGACAGAACTTTCTCGAAGTCGTCTTTCCTGTAGTCGACGACGACATCGGCGCCGAGACTTTTGACCAGATCGGCACTTGCCGCGCTCGCGGTTGTCGCAACGGTCGCGCCGAGGTGCTTGGCCAACTGAATAGCAAATGTCCCGACGCCGCCGGAACCAGCCTGAATGAAGACCTTCTGTCCCTTCTTCAGGTTTGCCCGTTCGATGAGCGTCTGCCAGGCGGTGAGACCGACCAGGGGAATCGACGCCGCCTCTTCCATACTGAGATTCTCGGGCTTCAAGGCTACGTCGGCCTCATTCACGGCAATGAATTCGGCGAATGTCCCAATCCGGCCGTCGCGCGGCCGCGCATAGACCTCGTCGCCGGCCTTGAACTTGCTGACTTTCGATCCCACGCGGATAACCTTTCCAGCCACGTCGTGGCCCAGGATGAAGGGCCGCTGGTAGGACAGGATGAGCTTGAATTCTCCGGTTTTGACCTTGGAATCGAGCAGGTTCACCCCTGCGGCATGGACCTCGACCAAGACATCGCTGTCCTGGAGCTCCGGCTCCGGCATTTCGGCCAGCCGCAGGGCGCCCTTTTTATTATACTTATCGACAACGAATGCCTTCATGGCAGTTACTTTCCAAGAATGTCTGTTGCTGTTCGGGACGAAACAAGCCGAACGTTTTCAGCTGCATGGCCGCCCTGCGGCAAGGCCTCAGCCTCGAGGAAGGACAGCGCCTTCGGGACAAAAGCGGCGTGGTTCTGAAATACCCCGCCATGCCCGGCATCCGGATAGATGACCAGATGCGCCCCCGGGATACGCCCGGCGAGATCGTAGGTATTGCTGCTCGGCACCATCCTGTCCTGGTCGCCATTCGCAACCAAAGTGGGAATGCGGATGGTGCTCAGGTCTTGTGGCGCCTGGAGTCCGTAGGCCTTGATCGCCTTGAGTTGCGCGCCGAACGCGCTCAGCGATATCGCCTTGTCCCGGTTGTTCCGGCGCTCCTTCAGCCGTTCCAGAAATGCGTTTGCGGCGCGGCGCCCATTCGGCGTTCTTGTGAAGAAGAGATAGTACTTCGGATCCCGAAAAGTCAGCGCGCCCTTGATCATGTCCACGATCGTCAGCGGCGTCACCTTGTCGATGCCTTGCCCACCGGCCGGCCCCGTGCCAGCCAGGATGAGTTTGCGCACAAGCTTGGGCTCGGTCAGCACAATCTCTTGCGCCACGAAGCCGCCGAGTGAAAAGCCGAAGAGATCGACTTCTTCGAACCCCAGCGCCCGGACAAAGGCGATTGCATCCCGCGCCATGCCGGAAATGGTCGACGGAGTTTTGCCACCCGAAGCACCGATGCCGCGATTGTCGAAGGCAATTACCCGCCGGGTCGCAGCGAGGCCATCGACGATGCGCGGATCAAAATTGTCCAGCTGAGCAGCCAGATGGTTGAGCAGGATCACTGGCACGCCCGTCCTGGGCCCGAGTTCCCTGTACGCAAAAGCTATGCCGCCGACATCGACGGAGCGCGTTGGCGCGTCCTGGAACAACGCCGGTGAACGCGGCGACCGATTGGATCTATGTGTCATGCTTGGCGCCTCCGTTTCGTAGGGCCTGGCCAAATGTGTCGTAGTTGCTAGTCGCATGTGCGTGAAATCCTCTGCCTCGCCGTTGTTCAGACCGGCAAGCGGAACTGCTTGCGCAGGCTCTTGTCGAAAATCCCCGCGGGGGCAAAGCGGCGCAGCAGGCTGACCTGGCGCGCTGCGTTGCCAGCGGTATAGCGCCGTCGCGGGCGGGCATCGGTCGCTGCCTTGACAACCACATCCGCCACCACTTCCGGCCGATCGGCTTTGGGCATCACATCGCCCAGCAGCGCCTTGAGCCCGGCTCGAGCCCGATCGTATTCCTTCAACAGCGAATCCGGCTCGATGCCGTTCTGGTCGAAGACGGTGCGAACGAATGCCGGCTCGATGACGGAAACGCGGACGTTGAAGGCGCGCACCTCGTGGTCGAGCGATTCCGAATAGCCTTCGAGCGCGTGCTTGACCGCCGAGTAATGAGCTGAGTATGGCGCGGGTACCAGTCCCAGAATGGAGCCGATATTGATGATGCGCCCTTCGCCGCGCCGCCGCATCGACGGCAACACCGCATTGGTCATTCGCATGACGCCGAACAGATTGACGTCGAACAGGGCTTGTACCTGGGCGACCGAGGATTCCTCGGCGCCTCCTAGCAGACCGACACCGGCATTGTTGACCAGGAGGTCGATCCGGCCGGTCTGCGCGAGCACGGTGGCAACGAGCGCATTGACGGCCGCATCATCGGTCACGTCGCATGCCAGCATGGTCACTCCGCCCGGACCATTACTGGTCTTGCGGCGACTTGTCCCGAAGACAGTGAAACCCGCCCGCGCCAAGGCCTCGGCGCTGGCGCGGCCGATGCCGGAGGAGGCTCCGGTCACGATTGCGGTCTTTTCAGAATTCCCATTCATTTTTGATGTTCCAGGTTCGAGAGGTCTAGCTTATTTCCACGAGTTGAATTATGATCGTAATATCAGATTATGAGCATAATGCAATAGCAGGACAGGAAAGAAAGACCATGCGCTACGAAAAGGGCCGAAAAGACGCGTCACGCAGCCGGATCATGGAGGTCGCCGCCGAACGTTTTCGATCTGACGGCATCGCGGCGTCCGGGCTGGCAACCATCATGAGCGACGCCGGGCTGACGAACGGCGCCTTCTATCCGCACTTCCAGTCGAAGGCGGAGCTCGTCCGTGAAAGCGTGGCGGCGGCCTTGGACGCGCAGTCGCATGAAGTGCAGGAAGCATTGGCCGCCGGCGGTCCGGAAATGGCCATAGAGACGTATCTATCGGCCGAGCACCGGGACAATCCTGGAAAGGGTTGCGCTTCGGCCGCGTTGTTGCCGGAAATCGCGCGGCAGCCGCCTGAAACGCGAGCCCTCTATGCCGAGCGCGCTCAATCCCTGGTGCGCCAGATAGCTGAAGCTCTGCCGCAGACGAACGATCCCGAGGGCGCTGCGTTGGGCATGTTTGCAACGCTCATCGGCGCGCTTCAACTCGCGCGCGCCGTGGAAGGAACGGAATTATCGGATCGTATCCTAGCGGCGGGAGCAGCTGCCGCAAAGGCGCTGATCCGGCCGGTTCAAGACGAGGTGGCCTCCTGAGGGCAGCCCGGACTATTCGGCCGGCTCGAATCTGCCTTGCACCAAGACTGTCTCCACCGGCCCAAGCGGATTGATGATCCGGCTCTCCAGGACTTCGATAAGTTTGCGTCCAACACCCGCCATATCCACGGAATGAACTCCGATCTTTGCCGGCAGGAAGCGTGCCAGCCGCGTGCTGTCACGGGTGACAATGTGAACGTCGCGGCCTGGTGTGAGACCCCGCTTGCCGAGAGCGTGCAACGCTCCCAGAAGGCCCAGTTCGTTGGCGCACGCCAAGCCCGTTGGCGGATCTGATGACGCCAGCAAGCGATCGAACCAGCCTGCGCTCGATTCCATGGTGAACATGCCATGACCGATCAACGATTGGTCGATCGGAATACCAGCCTCGGCCATTGCCCTTCCATACCCGGAAAGACGCACGGCACTCGCCTGGTCCTCCGGAACGAGAAGTTGCAGCGCAATGCGTCGACAGCCCTTATCCATGAGCCGCCGGGTCGCCTCATAGGCAATCTGTTCATTGTCGACATCGACGTAAGGATACGCGATATCCAAGTCGGTTCTTCCAAACGCGACGAACGGCATGCGTTTATCCAGCAGCAGCTTGACGCGCGGATCAGCCGACACCAGGCGCGTGATGACCAGGCCGTCTGCGCTGTGCGCCTGAAGCTGCCGCTGCACACTCTCAACGGGATCGTCGTCGGGAGTGGTGGAATAGATGGACAGACTATAACCGGCTTGCCGCGCCGCCAGCGTCATGCCTTCGATTAAAGGAAGCTTTAATAGATCGGACAGATGGTCTCGTGTTTCCATCGGGAGTACTGCCGTCAGCGTCTGCGTTCGACCGGTTTTGAGCGCGCGACCATGATGATTTGGTAGATAGCCGACCCGCTTGGCCGCCTCCTTGACGCGGGCTATGGTCGAGGGCTGCACCTCCGGCCCATCCTTCAGAGCGCGGGATACCGTGGTCACCGACAGGGAAAGTTCAGCGGCGATCTGCTTTAGATTGGCCATTGTTCGCCCGACTTCATTTGCGAAAGCGCCGGCTGATTTGCTGACCGCCATAACGTTACCGAATTCGACATCCCGGTCAATCCAAACTCCCGCAGGAAGCAGCTTGACTCCGGCGCATTCAGATGCAATCGTAACGTTACGATTACAAAATAATGGCTCTTTCAAGCGATATTCCATAAAAGTTGGGGAGGAGAACCTATGTCCTGGCTACGCATTTCCTTAACAGCATTCGCAATCTCGGCTGCCCTGCCCGTGCATGCGCAGACGGTCACAATCACGACCGCGGGTGGCGACTATGGCAACGCCATGAAGGAGGCCATGTGGGCCCCTGCTGCAAAAGAGCTTGGCTATGATGTCCGCGAGGAGACCCTAAGCGACGGCCTGGCCGCCTTGAAGATGCAGGTCACCTCGGGTGCGGTCACGACCGACGTCATTCACCTGGGCTCACCGGAAGGTGCCCAGGCGGCCGCACAATCGCTGCTGGAGCCACTCGACTACAAGATCATCGATCCGAAATCCGTGCCGGAGGGTGCGAAGTCCGACTACTGCTATCCGTTTGACTCCTATGGCACCGTCATGTCGTGGAACACCAAGACCTATGGCGAGAACCCGCCGAAGACGTGGGCGGAATTCTGGGATGTTGCCAAATTTTCTGGCCGTCGCGCGTTGCGCGCCAATGCGCAAGACTCGATCGAGATCGCGCTTCTCTCCGATGGCGTGGCACCGGCGGACGTCTATTCCGTGCTCAGCACCCCGGAAGGGCTAGAGCGCGCCATCAAGCGGCTTGAAGCGATCAAACCAGATGTCGCCGTGTGGTGGACCTCGGGCGCCCAGTCGGCGCAGTTGCTGAAAGACGGCGAGGCGGATTTGGTCATTACCTGGAACGGACGCGCCCAAACCGTGAAAGCAGATGGCGGCGCGGCTGACTACACGTTCAAGGGTTCGGTCATCGGCACGGACTGTCTTGGGGTGCCGAAGGGAGCGCCGAACAAGGAAGCCGCGATGAAGCTCATCGCAGCGATGACGCAGCCCGCGCGGGTTGCCAAGCTGACCGATTTCATTGCCTACGGCCCAGTCAATCCTGCGGCATATGAGGGTGGCCTTATTCCCGAGGACCGTCTGAAGACCCTTGCGACCGCACCTGAAAATGCTGGCACTTCGGTGTTTTCCAATTCAGAATGGTGGGTCAAGAATGGCGAGGCTGCCCAAAGAGCCTTCGATGAAATGATGGCTCGCTGACTCTCAGCTCTGACGCATGTCGCGCAAAAATGTGCAGCGCGCGACAATGACATGCATGAAAACAAGAACCTAAAGCGCGTCGCGTGAAGCCGGTCGAACGCGACGCGCTTCAAGGCTGGAGCACATGATGAAGTCGCTCGCGATCACCGTCGAAAGCGTGCACAAGGCTTATGGGTCCTACGTCGCACTGGATGATGTTTCGCTCGACATTCAGGCTGGCGAATTCCTCACGCTGCTAGGGCCATCGGGATCGGGCAAGACCACGTTACTCATGGCTCTGGCCGGTTTCGTCCGGCCGGATTCCGGTAAACTTTTCTTGGGCGATCGAGACATCACCCGCCTGCCGCCCAATAAACGAGACATCGGCATAGTATTCCAGAATTACGCCTTGTTTCCCCACATGAATGTCCTGGCGAACGTCGCGTATCCGCTGGTGCTGCGCAAGGTACCGAGAGCGGAGGCGCGTCAGCGGGCGCTTGATACCTTGGCCCGCGTGAAGCTGGATGGTCTGGCGGAGCGCAATATTGCCGCATTATCCGGCGGCCAACGTCAACGGGTGGCATTGGCGCGGGCTATCGTCTTCGAACCGCGCGTGATGTTGATGGACGAGCCGCTGTCGGCGCTCGACAAGAACCTGCGCGAGACCATGCAGTATGAGATCCGGCGTCTGCATGATCATCTACGGATCACCACGATCTATGTAACCCACGACCAGCGCGAAGCGCTGATTATGTCTGACCGGATTGCGGTGATGAATTCTGGCCGCATCCAGCAGATAGATACGCCGCAGCGGATTTATGATCGTCCATCGACCCGCTTCGTCGCGGAGTTCATGGGCGAGGCCAACATTGTGGCCCCGGGCTCAGCGCGCAGAATCGACGGCGCCGAAGCATCACGCGAAACCCTGATGATCCGCGCCGAAAGCTTCCATCTTGATGCGAAGCTCGTCGGGGGAGACGGAGTGGCTCTCGAAGGAATACTGCGCGCCAAAGCGTTCCGCGGCGAGAACTGGCTTTTGACGCTGGCGCTTGACGGCGGGCAAGAGGTTCTTGTCTGCATTCCGGCAGCGCTGGCCGGCGGCTGCGCCGAGCTTGCCGCCGGTCAGCGGATGACCGCATATGCACCGGCAGCGAAGGTTCACGCGATACCGGGAGCGATGGCGTGACCGTCGTCCGAGACCCGGCGCTCGCGGCGGATGCGCGGCGCGAGCGGCGGTTTTTTCTTTCACTTTCGCTCCCGGCGCTGTTCATCGTTGGACTGGCGGCGATACTGCCCATCCTTTGGATCATCCGGCAATCCTTCCTGACCACCGGGGGTGAGTACACCGTCGGCAACTACCAGAAGGTCCTTTCGAGCGGACTGACGTGGTCGGCGCTCGTCACGACCCTCGAACTGTCCTTGGGTACGCTGGCGGGCTGCATACTCCTCGGTACTCCTCTGGCGCTGGCGCTGGCCAGCGTCAGACCAAGGCTGGCCAACGTGCTCATGGCGTTCGTCATGCTGCCGCTGTGGACCTCTATTCTGGTGCGTACCTATGGTTGGCTCGTGCTCTTGCGGCGCGACGGCCTGATCAACGCGGCTTTGACCGGTTCAGGCCTGACGGCGGAGCCATTGCCGCTGGTCTACAACTTCACGGGAACGCTCATCGGCATGGTGCACTACATGCTGCCACTTTTTCTGCTGCCTGTTTATGCTGCGATGCGCGATATCGACCCAAATCTCATTCGCGCGGCTGCGAGCATGGGAGCCACTCTCAGGCAGGTCATCCGCACAGTCATTATGCCGCTTTCGGCGGGCGGCATCTTCTCGGGTTCGATCATCGTCCTCATCTACGCCATAGGTTTTTTCATCACGCCGGCGGTGCTTGGCGGCGGCAAGGTAAATCCGCTCTCTACCCGGATCGAGCGTACACTATCGACCTTTCAGGACTGGGGGTCGGCAAGCGTCCTGGGCATTCTGCTCCTCGTTCTTATGGCGCTGATCGGTGTGATGTTGCTGGCGGCACGCCGTCTGGTGGCCCAGAACCCCGTGGAAGCCTCCCATGCTTGAAGCCTATCCGCAAAACAGGCTCGCCCGCATTTTGCTCTGGAGCTTTGCCGCTCTTGTCATGGCATTTCTGATGCTGCCGACGCTCGTGGTGGTGCCGCTTTCCTTTTCGGCGTCGAATCTCCTCGAGTTTCCGCCGCACGCCTACTCGTTGCGCTGGTACGAGAACTTCTTCGGCTCGGCAACGTGGATGGCCGCGCTGAGAACGAGTTTGATCCTTGGGACGTTGACGGCGTTGATCGCGGTGCCTTTCGCGCTGCTCGCCTGCATTTCAATGAATCGGCTGGGCGGAAAAACCGCTGCGGCCATCCAGAGCGTCCTGCTGACCCCCTCGATCACCCCCGGTATCCTGCTTGCGATCGGTCTCTTCTTTGTGTTGGCCGCACAACATCTGATCGGAACGCTATTCGGTGTGCTGGTCGGACATGTGGTGCTGGCCGTTCCGGTCGCCTGCATTGTGTTGCTACCCGCTCTCGCCCGCTTTGACTGGAACCAGGTTCAGGCGGCGCGCAGCCTCGGTGCAAACTGGGCCAGGTCCATTGGCGGAGTCATCGTTCCGCAACTTCGGATCAGCTTGCTGTCAGCGACATTGATGGCGTTCCTGACTTCGCTCGACGAGTCCGTGATTTCGATCTTCATCGCAAGCGGTCGCAACAGCACGATGCCGAAGCTTATGTTCCTGTCGCTGCGCGATCAGATCGATCCGACCATTGCGGCGATCTCGACATTGTGGACCGTCATCGTCGTGGCCGTGGTCCTGATTGTGACCCTTCGCCAAAAATCCTGACCGAGACTGGAAACATGCCCACCAATTATCATGCAGCCGACGATCTGACGGATCATTCGACGGACATCCCTCAGGTAGGGTTGGCCATCATCACCGGGTCGGCAAACTGGGGGCTTGCCTTCCCGGAAGATGTCGAATTCGATGGTGTGCGCACCTTGCGGCGCGACATGAGTTTTGAAACACCTTTCGGTCGCACCGACAACTGGAAGCTGCTCGAGTTCGATGCGTCGATCACAGCGGAAGGGAGAGCAAAACGCGCGCTGTGCATGTATTCGCACGGCAATCCCCGCGACCGTATCGACCATTCCTGCCATCGCCGCGCGTTCTGGGTATTGATGCGGGCGGGTGTACGGCAAGTTCTCGCCTGCTCGACTGTAGGCGCCGTCAACAAGGCGATCCAGCCGGGCGACATGGTGGTGACCGCCGATATCATTGAACTGACGCAGACCCCGTTTTCACTGCTTCCTGACCGTCAGAGCTTTGACTGTTCGGGCAAGCAAATCGTGTGTCCAAGATGTGCGGCGGTTCTGGTCGAAACGGCCCGCCGTCATTGGCCAGCCGAATGCCGCGTTTATGGCATCGAACAGCAGTTGGTGGCTGCCCATTGTTATGGGCCCCGGCTGACAACGCCTGCCGAAGCCTTGGCATATCGTGGCATGGGGGCGGATGTACTCAACCATTCCATCGCCCCTGAGGCGACCTTGTCGCGCGAGATCGGCGCGTGTTTCGTGCCTTGCGCGTTCGTGACGGCGGGCTTCAACGACTACATGGATCGCAATCGCCAGAAATTGCTGCAGGAGGACGTGCTGCCCAGTCTCTCCATGACAGCCTCGCGGGTCGCGCTGGAGACCGCCGCGCGACTTCCCGCTGATCCGGAATGCTCCTGTCACGGCTTGAAGTCGCCTCAGCCGAAAGAACGCTCCAGCCGGTTCTGAGACGACCTTGGTGCGCCGGATAGCTGAAGCTCTGCCACCGACCAACAATACCGAGGGCGCTGCATTGGGCGTGTTTGCGACGTTCGAAACGTTGAGGGCGGCGTTTGAGGATTAGGGTCAAAACTCAATCAGACTGGCTGCCGCCAATGGCCCAGATGGGCGGAACTTGCCGTTTGAATTAGTCGGCGGGAATGAGCACAGAGCGCCATGAGCGGAAGCTTAGCAGGGGTCACGCCAGCGCCCAGTTAGCGCTACGAAGCAGACCTTCAGCCTGTGCCGGAAGCGAGCCCCGGCTTACCAAGTGGCATATCCAGGAAGCGCGTCCCCCTCCTCAGCTAGGCACCGTTTTCGGCTCTACGCTATGCCTGCGCGACGAGCCCCTTCCTCAATCGCAGCGAGGGCCAGAGGATTGGTGACGGGATAGGTTCGGATGAAGTTCTCGACGGTGAACCTTGGAAACTCGACGGCAATCCGCCTGGCGATCGACTGCGCCTGCGCCGACTCTTCGAGCAGCGCGTGGCACAGGGCACGGAACATCAGAGTGACGGGAATATCCGGCGGACTTTGGCACAGCGACGACAGACTGTCGGCATAGCGACCGGCGACGAACCGCGCCCGGGCGAGCTGCGCGTAGTACCAACTCGGAGCCTGCGGATTGAGGCGAAGCGCCCGTTCGGCGAGAGCACAGCCTTCTTCCGGATTTCCACACACGAGAGCTCGGCTTGAGGCGAGCATCGACAGCACATCGGCGTCATTGGGTGCCAGGGCCAGCGCCCGGTCGTATTCCTCTGCGGCCCCGCTGATATCGCCGTCAATGGCGCGGAGAGCGCCCATGTAAAGGCGCGTCATCGGATCGGTAGGGTCGAGCGCCAGAGCCTTTTCCACGCATTCTCGCCAGCGCTCGACCGAAGCGGCTGAATCTGGCGTGAAGGCATTGAAGGCATCGACCGCATGTGCCAATCCCAACGTCATCCAGGCCCGCGCGAAGCCGGGGTCGAGTTCCACGGCGCGGGACAGCATGCGTATGGCTTCTGCCCTCGCATCGGTCGTGAATCTGTCGTGCAGTTCCACCCCGAGCAGATAGCAGTCGTAAGCACCCAGGCTCGAGGGAGGCTTCCGCCGAGCCACCTCACGCCCGAGATTGGCAAGCTTGCCGAAAGTGCCTGCCAGGGCGTTGATAACGTTCTGTGTGATGCTGTCCTGCATGAGAAAAAAATCATCGGTCGACTCGTCGAACCGCGCCGACCAAAGGTTGGCTCCGGTCCGGGTGTCGACCAGCTGCACCGCGACGCGGACACGCTGTCCGATCGCCTGGAGGGTGCCTTCCAGCAGGTAATCGGCGTTCAGTTCCCGTCCAACCGAGCGTGTGTCGCTCGCCCGTCCCCGATAGGACTGCATGGTCTGGCGCGAAATGACCGCAAGGTCGGGATAGCGCGCTAGGTCGCCGATCATGTCGGCCGACAGGCCGTCTGCCAGCCGCGTCCAGCCGTCGTCGGCGCTCAGGTTTTCGAACGGCAAAACCGCAATTACCGGCGGCTTACTGTCGTCGCCGGAAGAAAGGCGTGGTTTGGCACCGACGATCTTGCCCGCAGTAGCAGGGTCGATCAAGACACGGTACACGCGAACCGGTTCGGCGATACTTTTCATTTTCTGCACGCCGAGTGAGGCAAAGCCGATCGGCACCTTTCCCCTCACATGGTCGCAGGCGGTGGCGGAAATCGCGATTCCTCCAGGTTCCGCCAGCCCTTGCAGCCGATCGGCGATGTTCACCGCGTCACCGTGGATGTCGTCACCCTCAACGATAACATCGCCCAGATTGATGCCGATGCGGAAATCAAGCCGCCGTTCTGGCTGCGTGAAAACGTTCACCTCCGCCTTCTGTTGCTGGATTTCGACCGCGCAGCGTAGGGCGTCGACCACACTGTGGAACTCGACCAACATCCCATCTCCCATGGTTTTCACCAGTCGACCATGGTGCGCAGCGATCCTTGGCTTGAATACTTCGTTCAGGTCGGTTCGGAAAAGCGCACGCGTACCCTCGTCGTCGATCTGGCTCAAGCGGCCATAGCCGACGACATCGGCAATCAGGACGGCTGCGAGATGACGTTCCATCCCCCAATCCTTCGCGGATTGTTACCCGCTTTCCAAGCTTACAGCAGGTCGCAGGTTGATGCCATTGCCGCCGCCCCTGAAAGACAGCTTTTCAGGTCTGTGTACTTTGCTGCATGAGAGCCCGAATGTCGGATAAGGGTCAACTTGCGTCGTCAGGGCTCTCGGCGTCAAAGGTCCAAGAGAGTTCGAAGTCGGTCGTTCAGAGTGATTGCGTTTTGACTCCAGTGCGCCGCGCGTCATTGGACGCGCAAAGGACGCTATAACACTTTGAATTTTGCATGACCCTTTCCGAACCGGAGGTCAGCGCAGCAAAACCATGCCGGTTTCCGGGGGGTCCCGCCCTAAGGCAGCCTGAACCGGTATTCGGTCACGTGATGGTAGATCTGCCCGGGCCACAGCGTGGCTTGCGGGAAATACGGCCGGTTCGGCGCATCCGGCCAGATTTGCGGCTCCAGGCAAAAGCCCGAAAACGCCTTGTACTGGCGTCCGCCCAGTCCAGGCGAGGACGGCGCCAGATACTGGCCGGTATAGAGCTGGACGCCCGGCTCGGTCGTCCAGAGCTCCATCTCGACGCCGGAATTCGCGCCTTGCGCCCACGACGCCTGCTTCAGCGGCCCGCGCGTTGAGGCGAGGCAGAAATTCTGGTCATAGGGGAGCTGTTCGCCCTCGGTCTCCATGCGCAGCGGCCGCGCCTGGCGAAAGTCGAAAGGCGTGCCGTCGACCGGCTTTACCGTGCCTGTCGGAATGAGATCCGCGTCGACCGGCAGATAGGCGCCGGCATTCAGCATCAGCCGGTGATCGAGAATGTCGCCGGCGCCGCCGTCATCCAGGTTGAAATAGGAATGCTGGGTGAGGTTGCAGAGCGTCGGCTCCTCGCAGGTGGCGGTCAGTTCGACGCTGAGCGTGCCGGGGATCTTGAGCCGGTAGGTGCAGGTCACGTCGAGCGCGCCGGGAAAGCCCATCGTGCCGTCGGGGTCGTGCAGGGTCAGCGTGACAAAATCCCTGCCATGCAGCGAAACCGCCCAGGCCCGGCGCGAAAAACCTTGCGAACCGCCATGCAGCGTGTGCTTTTCGAGGAAATTGCGCTCGGTCTGATAGCGTTTGCCGGCAAGTGTGAAGCGGCCGTCGCGGATACGGTTGGCATAGCGCCCGACGACGGTGCCGAAGAAGGCGGTGTCCGTCTCATAGTGCTCGAAACGATCATAGCCGAGCACCAGCGGCGCGTCGTGCCCGGCCAGACGCAGATCCTGGATGATCGCACCCAGCCCGATGATGTTGGCGGTGAGGCCGCCGCCACGGATGGTGAAGCGGCGGACGGCCTCGCCCGCCTGCGTCGTGCCGAAAACCTCGCCGTCCTTCATTGCCATGCTCGCAAGTTCATTGATCGATGCCAGCCTGGCCTTTCGAAGCGGCTCAGGGTCTTCTTCGGTATTACCGCATCAGGCTTCTAGAGACCAAGTCCGCCGATGCAGACATATTTGGTGTCGAGATAATCCTCGATGCCCTGGTGGCCGCCTTCCTTGCCGAGGCCCGATTCCTTGACGCCGCCGAACGGCGCTTCAGGGGTGGTGATGAGCCCTTCATTGACGCCGACCATGCCATATTTGAGCCCTTCCATGACCCGGAATGCGCGGCCGAGATCGCCGGTGTAGAAGTAGCAGGCCAGCCCGAACTCGGTGTCGTTGGCGAGTGCCACGGCCTCTTCCTCGGTCTCGAACTTGAATACCGGCGCCACCGGGCCGAAGATTTCTTCCTTCATGAAGCGCATCTTCGGCGTCGCATTGGCGATCACCGTCGGCTCGAAGAACGAGCCGCCGAGCGCGTGGCGCTTGCCGCCGGCGACGACCTTGCCGCCCTTGGCGGTAGCGTCGGCAATCAGCTCCTCGACCTTCTCCACCGCCTTTTCGTCGATCAGCGGTCCCTGCTGGACACCTTCCTCGAGGCCGGAACCGACCTTCAGCCCGTTGCTCGCAGCAACCAGCTTTTCGACAAACTGGTCGTAGATGCCGGCCTGCACCAGGAAGCGGTTGGTGCAGACGCAGGTCTGGCCGGAATTGCGGTACTTGGCGGTGATGGCGCCGGCGACGGCCCGCTCGAGATCGGCGTCATCGAAGACGATGAACGGCGCATTGCCACCGAGCTCCATCGACACTTTCTTGACCGTCACCGACGACTTCTGGATCAGGATCTTGCCGACCTCGGTCGAGCCGGTGAAGGTGATCTTCTTGACCAGCGGGTTGGCACAGATCTCGTCGCCGATCTCGCCGGCAGCGCCGGTCAGGATATTGATCACGCCTTTGGGGAAGCCGACTTCCTCGGCAAGCGCGCCCCAGGCAAGGCCGGAGTAAGGCGTCTGCGACGCCGGCTTGACCACGGCGGTACAGCCGGCGGCAAGCGCCGGACCGAGCTTGCGGGCCAGCATCGAGGACGGGAAATTCCATGGCGTAATGGCGGCGATGACGCCGACCGGCTCCTTGGTCACCAGGATACGGCGGTCCGCCCAGGGCGACGGCACGACGTCGCCATAGGTGCGGCGGCCTTCTTCGGCGAACCACAATATGTAGGACGCGGCCGAGCCGATCTCGCCCTTCGATTCGAACAGCGACTTGCCCTGTTCGATGGTCAGCAGTTCGGCCAACACGTCCTGATTATCCATCATCGCGTCGTGCAGCTTGCGCAACAGCTTCGAGCGTTCGAGCGCGGTGGTCTTGCGCCATGTCTGGAAGGCCGCGTCGGCGGCTTCGATGGCGCGGCGGGTCTCGGCCTTGCCCGACTTCGGCACCGTGCCGATCTTGAGGCCGGTGGCAGGATTGTTGACGTCGACCGTCTGGCCTGAATCGGCCTGCACCCATTCGCCATTGATGAGATTGGCCTGCCGCATGAAATGGCTGGTCTTCTGAAGCATGATGTCGCCTCCGTTCGGCACCTGGCGGGCCGGTCGCTGATTTCGTGAATGGACGTGCGCGATAGCATCGCTAGAGCCACTGCTCTTAGCCCAGGGCAAGCCCCGCAAGCAATCACAAGATGGCATATAGGGTTTGGGCCAGCCAAAGCGAGAGGCGATGCAGCCGGGTTCTTATCCAAAAACCCGGATTCTTATCCAAAAAACCCGAGTTCTTATCCAAAAACCCGAGTTCTTATCCAAAAACATGGACGACCACTGTCAGCCAAAACGCAGTGGTCACGACCGCACAGGCGGTGGCGATGGTCATCTGGTTCGACGCCAGCGCCTGGCCGGTGTTGAACTGCACCGCGATGAGATAGGAATTGATGCCGGACGGCAACGCCGCAACCATGACCGCCACCTTGGCCGTCAATGGCGGCAGGCCGATCAGCCAGACCAGGCCGAGAACCAGCGCCGGCATCAGGAACAGTTTCAGCGCCGACAGCGCCAGCGCCGGCCTTACATTGCCAGAAATGCCGAAACGGCGCAGGCTGAGCCCCATGGCAAACAGCGCCACCGGGGCGGCCGTGCCGGCCAGCGCGTCGCTCAGCCGCGTCGCAAGCACCGGCAGCGGCGCACCGGTGAAGCGCCACGCCAGCCCGGCCAGTATGCCGATGATCAGCGGATTGATGAATACCCTCCTGAGAAAGCTCCTGACGACGCGGAGCGGATGCACCGGCTCGCTGCCGCCGCGGCCGAACATCTCGAACAGGATGATCGAGGCCATCATCATCACCGGCAGGTGAATGGAGACGAGCAGTGACAGCACTTCGAACCCGGCCGGCCCGAACACGCCGATGATGAAGGGCGCGCCGAGCAGGACAACGTTGGAGTAGGACGACGACACGCCGCCGACGACGCCGGCGCGGGCGTCCCGCCCGAAGATGCGCGTAATGACCAGATGGCCGGCAGCCCAGGTAAGCGCCACCGCCGCGAAATAGGCGCCCCACAGCGACCACGGCGCCACGCCGTGGAAATCAGCCTTTACCATGGTCTGGAACAGCAAAAGCGGCATTGCCACGTTGATGGCGAATTCGGATACGCCCTCGCCGCTCGCCGGCTTCAAATAGCCGGTCAGCCCGGCAAGATAGCCGAGCCCGACAAGACTGAAAACGAAGAGGACGGTTTCGGTAAGCGGAGACATTTTTCCCGTGATAGGCGAGGCTCGGCGGCGGCGCAATCGCCCTTCCCTCGCGAATGTACCGGCCAACAATCCGGCCGCTCGGATCTGCCCGAATTTGCTCATGGTTGGATGCCAGCGCTATACAGGGTTGTCGGGGGGGCACGCGGCGAATGGGCCTTGTCGGAAATCAGCACTTCTTGAAGCAGGCGTGGCTGACGGCTTTCGTCGGCGCCATGCTTTGCCTCGTGGTGACCTCGGCTCATGCCGCGGAGCCGGCGAGCCTCAAGGGCGTGGCGCTGATTGTCGGCCAGTCGAAATACCAGCACATAGCGGCTCTTCCCAACCCCGCCAACGACGCCCGCGACATCGCCAAGATGCTGACCGATCTCGGCTTCGACGCGCGCAGCGTCACCGACCGCGGCACGGCAAAGCTGAAGCGCGACCTCGAGCGTTTCGCCGAGGATGCAGAGGACGCCGACGTCGCCTTGATCTACTATTCCGGCCACGGCATCGAGGCCGGCGGCGAAAACTATCTGGTGCCTGTCGACGCCGACGTTTCTTCATTGAAGGACGCCGATCAGGCCCTGGTGCCGATCTCCGCCGTCATGGACGAATTGAAGACGACCGTGCCGGTAACGATCATGCTGCTCGATGCCTGCCGCACCAACCCGTTTCCGGCGGATGCGGTGCTGCGCCGGGCGCCGACGGCCTCGGCCTCGCCGATCAGCGCCGGCGGATTGGAGCCGGTGCGCGGTGCCAGGGCACTGGCAAACGCGACCGCGACGGAAAATCTGGGAACGGTGATCGGCTTTGCCGCCGAGCCGGGGCGGCCGGCACTCGACGGCATCGTCGGCGAAAACAGCCCCTACGCAGCGGCACTTCTGCGCCATCTCGCGGCGATGAAGGGCACCGAGTTCGGCTCGGTCATGCGCATGGTGACAGAGGAGGTCTATCTCGACACCAAGGCCAAGCAGCGGCCATGGGTCAATGAAAGCCTGCGCCGGCTGCTCTACTTCGGCGTAGCACCGCAGGAACCGACCGGCGACGACGGCCTGATCACCGGCGAGCGGCGGCAATTGCTGCTGACGATCGCTGAGTTGCCGGACCCTAAGCGGGCACAGGTGGAACTGGCCTCGCTGCAGGACGGCGTGCCGCTCGACGCGCTGTATGGCGTGCTGAAGGCGCTCGGCACCGAAAACATGCCGGAGGACCCCACCGACCTGCAAAAGCTGCTCGACGCCCAGGCCGAGCGTCTGAAGAAGTTGATCACCGAGCGCAACGCGCTGCGCACGGACGACCCCGAGATCAGCCGCCTCGTCGCCTCGGCCGACAAGGCGATCGGCCAGGGCGCCATCGTCACCGCGCGCAACTTCCTCGACCAGGCGGTGGGCCGGGTCGAGCAGGCCAGCGGCGTGGTCGATCGGGCGGAGGATCTGGTCAGGCAGAAGCGTCTTGCCGACGCGGCGATCTATGCCAGGCGCGCCGACGCTTCGGCGCTGGTCTTCGACTATCTGTCGGCCGCCAACGATTACGGCAAGGCCTTCTCGCTGGTCGAGAGATGGGACGACAGGCTGCGCTGGAACTACAAGAACCAGGAGGCGGAAGCGCTCAACGCGCATGGCAGCGCCACCGGCGACAGGCAAGCGCTGCAGCACGCCATCGATGCCTACCGCGTCATCCTGAACTTCATCCCCAATGGCGAGCAGAACCGCGACTGGGCGATCACCCGCAACAACATGGCGGTGGTGCTGCAGACGATCGGCGAGCGCGAGCGCGAAACCGACCGGCTGGAAGAGGCAGCGAAAATCTTTCGCGATTCGCTTGCCGTGTTCGAGCGCGAGAAGGATGATCTCAACTGGGCGGCCGCCCAGAACAACCTGGCCAATGTGCTGCTGAAGATCGGCGAACGCCAGAGCGACCCGAAACGCCTGAACGAGGCGGTGGTGGCGATGCGCGCCACGCTGGAGAAGCGGCCGCGCGACAAAGTCCCGCTGGACTGGGCCGCCTCGCAAAGCAACCTTGGCCTTGCGCTTTACGCGCTTTCGGAACGCGAACCGGGCGGCGCGCGCCTGACCGAGGCCGAGGCCGCCTACCGGCTGGCGCTTGAAGAATACACGCGCGAAAAGGCGCCCGTTCAGTGGGCGATGGTCCAGAACAATCTCGGCAACACCCTGGTGTCTCTCGGCACGCAACGCAACGACAAGGCGAAAATCGACGAGGCAGCCGCGGCATTCCGCGCCGCGCTCGAAATCCGCACCCGCGACACCTTCCCGCTCTCCTGGGCGAGCAGCCGTCTCAATCTGGGTAACGCGCTGAGCAGTGCTGCCCGTTTCGATCTCGGCACCGGCCTGCTCGAAGAGGCGGCTGCCGCCTATGGCGACGCGCTGACCATATTCACACGCCAGCGCTTTCCGACGGATTGGGCTTCAGCGGAGAACAATCTCGGCTCGATCTACCAGATGCTCGGCCAGCGCACGCGCGATCCTGTCAGGCTTGAGCAATCGGCTGCTGCATACCGGGCGGCACGGCGCGTCTATACCAAAAAGGAGTTTCCGCTCGACTGGGCGATGACCCACTACAATCTCGGCAACACGCTGCAACTGCTCGGCGGCGTGACCGACAAGCCGGTGCATTACGAGGCGGCGATCGAGGTCTATCGCGATGCACTGCGCGAATACAAGCGCGAGACGACGCCGCGGCAATGGGCACTGGCGCAGGCCGGCCTCGGCTCGGCGCTGCAATGGCTGAGCATGAGCGAGGCCGACCCCGGCAAACTGGCCGCATCGATCGCCGCGCGCCGGGCGGCGCTGGAGGTGCTGACCTTCGAGACCTCGCCCGTCGACTGGGCAAACGCGCAGAACGGCATCGGCATGAGCCTGATCAATCTCGGCAATCTCGAACGCACCGGCAAATATCTGGACGAAGCCGAAGCCGCTTTCGAGGCAACGCTCAAGGTCTTCACCCGCGAAAGCCAGCCGATGCAATGGGCCTTCGAGCAGAACAATCTCGGCGACGTCCACTGGAACCGCGGCAGCTATGGCGGTGGCAATGCCGAATACCAAAAGGCGATCGAATTCTTCGAAAACGCCAAGCAGGGCTTTACCGAAGCTGGCTACACACTCCCGATCCCGCTGACCGACCGCAAGATCGATCTGGTGAAGAAGCAGATAGCGAAGAAATAGGCGTTTCGGCCGCAGGTTGCACTCGGCTTGTCTTTCAGCCGGCTTTGCCGTCCCTATATGCCGGTCACCGGGGACCTGCCTGCCGGTCACCCGAAAAGGATGTCTGATGCTTCGATTTGTGCTGGCGCTGCTGTTGCTTGCCGTTTCCGCCACAGCCCATGCGACGGAAGCCGGCTGGGCGCTGCTGCGCGACGGCGGGCATGTGGTGCTGCTTCGTCATGCCATGGTCACCGGCACCACCGATGCGGCCAATTTCGACCTCGGCAAATGCGCCACCCAGGTCAATCTCTCTGAGCGTGGCAAGCAACAGGCGCGCAAGATCGGCGCGCTGTTTGGCGCCCGCGCGGCACCGGTCGAGCGCGTGCTGTCCAGCCGCTATTGCCGCTGCCTCGAGACCGCCCGCATCGCTTTCGAAAGCGAGCCGGAGCCGTTCGCACCGCTTGACCTGCTGAAGACCGACGAAAAGGAGAAAGCCGCTCAGATCGCGGCGATCCTGGCCGAGATCCGCGGCTATTCCGGCTCCGACAATCTGGTCATGGTCACGCATCTCGAAGACATCAAGGAATTGACCGGCATCTCGCCGCGTGAAGGCGAGGCCGTGGTCGTCGAGCCGCAGGGCGACGGCCTGCGGGTACTCGGCCGCGTTACTTTCTGACCGGGCCGGAGCCGGTTGAAGTGAAAATCTAGCGCTTGGTACCTTAAGCCGAATACCGGTTCCGACCCGCGATGAGGTCTTGGTCGAGTCCAAGGTCGACATTGACCTTAGTCAGGAGCAACGAGCGCTTTTAACGAAAGCGAATGCGATGCTACCGTCTCATCAGGACTTCCGAGCCGTGACAACGGGCAGGTTTTCGTCCTTACTTTGCCGGCCGGAGCCTCAGCGGCCGAAAAAAGGCCCGGATGTCCTCGACCAGGAGTTCGGGTTGCTCAATCGCCGCGAAATGTCCGCCTTTCGGCATGTCGGTCCAGCGCTCGACACGGAAGACTCGCTCGACCCAGGAGCGAGGTGGCATAGGAAGCTCTCGAGGGAAGACTGCAACGCCGAGGGGCGGTGTTATTCGCTCCCTTGGCCCGAAGATCAGGGGGCAGAGCCGGTTCTCTTTGTAAATCCGGAGTGAGGCCTCGATCGTGTTACCGAACCAGTAGAGCGAGATGTCGGTAAGCAGCGTGTCTAGAGGGATGGCGCGTTCGAGTTCGCCTTCGCAGTCGCTCCAACTGCGGAACTTCTCGGCAATCCATGCGGCTAGCCCGATTGGGGAATCTGTCAGTGCAAAGGCTAGCGTCTGGGGCTTGGTCCCCTGCAGAAAAGCGTAGGCCCCCTCCGTTGCGGCGAAATTCGCCGCACTGTCGAGGAATGCCTTCTCCTCCGGCGTGACAGGTGGGTCGTCGCGACCGAGGGTCGGGCGGAAACTGCCTGGAATGTAATTCAGGTGCAATCCGATAAGGTCGTCCGGGTAAAGCCGAGCGAGCCAGGTCGAGACGCCTGCGCCGATGTCGCCACCTTGTGCGGCGAAGCGATCATATCCCAGTTCGCGCATCAGCCCCCGCCACAGCTTCGCGACACGCTTTGAGCTAACGCCGGCCTGATGCGGCGGGGACGAGAAGCCGAAACCCGGAAGCGACGGTGCGACGATATCGAAGGCGTCCTCGGCATCCCCGCCGTATTTGGCAGGATCCGTGAGCAGCGGAATGACGTGCTCGAACTCGGCGAAGGAGCCGGGCCAGCCATGAGTGAGGATCAACGGCAAGGGTGCTGAACCCTTTCCTTTCTGATGAACGAAATGGATGTCGCACCCGTCTATCGTGACCCTAAACTGAGGCAACAGGTTCAGACGTTTTTCGTGATCGCGCCACCTGAAATCGTACTCCCAGTAACGTGAAAGCTTTCTGAGGAAATCAACGTCAGTACCGTCGTCCCATCCGTATGCGAAGATCGACGACGGCCATCTTGTCGATTGGATACGATGCTGTAGGTACTCGATCTGTTCATCCGGGATGTGGATGTGGAAGGAATGCATGGCCACGGGTGTTGCTCCGATCAGCGGCGAAGAATTGTCCCATCATCAAGGCACAGAACGCAGGAAACTTCACTGAGCGATCGCTTTGTCCGCTACTTGCTCGTTCCCATCTACGAGACGAAGGTAACATTCCACCCTTAGTGGCAATTCGTTTAAGTTACTTGGCGTCAGATTTTCACCGCTACCAGCCAAGCGTCGACACGGAGCTTCCATCCCTCGATCATGTCCGCGAACGCGTCCTCTGTAAGTTCGGACAGATAGGATGCTCCTGCCGGGCTCCAAGGCCGTGAACGCATAGGTAATCGACGTGCCTCCGTTAGTGGTCGGTCGGCAGGCCACCTCGACAAATCCGAAACGCGAATCCGCGTAACGCGAACATAGCGGATGCGATGCGCCAGCCGTCCACCCAAGGGTCTCTCCGATCGGCGTGAACAGCGGAAAGACGCGGTCGATCGGCCCCGAAAGCACAATGCTGTGGCTGCGCGCAAGATGGCTCGTCATCCGCCCTCCCCGCCGGTTTCCGCCGGACGGTGGCTGTCCGCTGCGGCAAGCTCCATTTCGTAGATGCGCTTCAATTGGCCGATTGTTTCCAGGGTCGCCGCGGAGAACGGCGTCCGGCCTTCGAAAGCATGCAGCACGATGCCCTCGATGAGGTCACCCAGGCTCATGTCGCGATGCTCAGCCAGGGCCTTGAGCACCTTCACCAATCGTTTTTCCAGGCGCACCCCGGTCTGCACGCGTTCTATGGTCATAGATCTTTGTACCATGGTACATTGGTACACCCAATGATCAGAGATGGGACGGTTTCGGCATATCGCCAGGGGTTGCCAGCGACCCCTATTGCTCTGCCTGGGCAGCAATCCCATCTGCGCGCGGCGTATCAGGCCTTTTCCTGCCCGGAAAAACCGATTAGACAGCCCAAAACACATGCGGACAGATTCCGC
The DNA here is from genome assembly GCF_040318195.1 of Mesorhizobium sp. M1273. Taxonomy (NCBI): domain Bacteria; kingdom Pseudomonadati; phylum Pseudomonadota; class Alphaproteobacteria; order Hyphomicrobiales; family Phyllobacteriaceae; genus Mesorhizobium; species Mesorhizobium sp. M1273. The sequence goes on from NZ_JAMYLV010000007.1 coordinate 138,796, forward strand.
CCGCAATCGAAGGAAAAGCCCTTGTCCACCACGTTCGACAAAGTCGCCAAGATCATCGCCGACACCAGCGAGATCGACATCGAGACGATCACGCCCGAAAGCCACACCATCGACGATCTCGGCATCGACAGCCTCGACTTCCTCGACATCGTCTTTGCCATCGACAAGGAATTCGGCATCAAGGTGCCGTTGGAAAAGTGGACGCAGGAGGTCAATGACGGCAAGGCTTCGACCGACGACTATTTCGTCATGAAGAACCTGTGCGCCAAGATCGACGCGCTCGTCGCCGCCAAGAACGCCACGTGAATACAGCGCCTGACGCGCCCGACCCACAACAGCCTCCCATGAACCCCCACGACGTCGTCATATCAGGCATCGGCCTTGTCTCGTCACTGGGCGAGGGTCCGGATGCGCATTGGCAAAAGCTCGTCCAGCCACGGCTTGAGCCGGTTCTGGAGGCCTCGCGCTTCTCGCCCTATACGGTCCATCCGCTGCCGGAGATCGACTGGAACCTGCAGATCGCCAAGCGTGGCGACCAGCGGCAGATGGAGACCTGGCAGAGGCTCGGCACCTATGCGGCCGGCCTTGCGCTCGACGATGCCGGCATCAAGGGCAATGACGAACTCTGCGCGACGATGGACATGGTGGTGGCCGCCGGCGGCGGCGAGCGCGACGAGGCGGTCGATGCGGCCATTCTCGCGGCATCGGAAAGCCGCAATGACCGCGACGTGCTGCTCAACGAGAAGCTGACCACCGAATTGCGTCCGACGCTGTTTCTGGCACAGCTTTCCAACCTGCTCGCCGGCAACATCTCGATCGTCCACAAGGTGACGGGGTCGTCGCGCACCTTCATGGGCGAGGAAGGTGCGGGCGTTGCCGCCGTCGAGACCGCGGCCGCGCGCATCCGCTCCGGCCAGTCGACGCATATTCTGGTCGGCGGCGCTTTCCAGACCGAACATTCCGACATGCTGCTCGGCTATGAACTGGCCGGCTACCTGCATCGCGGTCCGTGGCGGCCGGTCTGGCAGAGGCAAGGTGCCGAAGGCGGCGGCGTGGTGACCGGATCCGGCGGCGCGTTTCTCGTCCTGGAGCAGCGCGAGCATGCGGAAAGCCGTGGCCGGAAGATCTATGCGGAACTCGGCCCGGTCCTGTCCGGTCGCGCCAGGCGCCGGCGGGACGAACTCGACGGCGAGATCGCCGTGCTGTTGAAGCAAGCCGCATTGCCGAATGGCGAGCTGCTCGCGATCTCCGGCGCTTCGGGCGCCCATGCCGCGACCGCCGCCGAGAAATCGGCGCTCGACGCCAATCCGGCGATCGCCGCACGCGGCTTTTCGACGCTGACTGGCCACATGAAGGAAGCGCAGTTCCCCTTTGCCGTGGCGCTGGCGGCGCTGGCTGTCGACCGCAAGGCCGCCTATCCTGTCTTCGACGCCACAGTCGAAAAACCGTTTGCCGGTGTCCCGAAGACCGTCCTTGCAACGGCGATCGGCTATCACCAATTCGAGGGCATGGCGCTGATCAAAGCCGCCTAGAGCATCGGACCGAAAAGTGTGGCGCGGTTTCGGGCGATCCGACGCTCCAAGAGAAACAGGTTTTTGGACAACAAATGGCCAATCTGAACGACCACATGGGCAGGCCCATCGTCGCCGTCACCGGCATCGGCGTGGTGACGTCGCTCGGTGTTGGCAAAACCGACAATTGGGCGGCACTTACCTCAGGCAAGTCCGGCATCCATCCGATCACCCGCTTCCCGGTCGATCATCTCAACACCCGCATCTCCGGCATGGTCGATTTCCTGCCGTCGAGCTCCAAGGGCGCCAGTCTCCTCACCTATGAGCTTGCCGAAACCGCCGCCCAGGAAGCGATGTCGGAGGCCGGCCTCGATGCCGGCGATTTCGGCGGACCGCTCTTCCTCGCTTCGCCGCCGGTCGAGCTCGACTGGAGCGAGCGCTTTTCGCTCTACAATTCCGACACGCCCAATAATTCAGACAGGCACGACACCGGTGCCGAGAGGCTGCTGCGGGTAGCGCGCGGCCTCAGGGAACTCGACATCTTCGAGACCACCCAGTTCGGCTCGATTGCCGACCGGCTTGCCGACCGCTTCGGCACACGCGGCCTGCCGATCACGCTGTCGACAGCCTGCGCTTCGGGCGCCACCGCGATCCAGCTCGGCGTCGAGGCGATCCGCCGCGGCGAATGCGACAGGGCGCTGTCGATCGGCGCCGACGGCTCGGCGACCGCCGAGGCGCTGATCCGCTTCTCGCTTCTGTCGGCGCTCTCCACCCATAACGACATCCCCGAAAAGGCCTCAAAACCCTTCTCCAAGGATCGCGACGGCTTCGTGCTGGCCGAAGGTTCGGGCGCCCTTGTGCTGGAATCGCTGGAGGCAGCACTTGCCCGCGGCGCCACCGTTCTCGGCATATTGCGCGGCTGCGGCGAAAAGGCCGACGACTTCCATCGCACCCGCTCCAAGCCGGACGGTTCGCCGGCGATCGCGGCGGTGCGCGCCGCTCTTGCCGATGCCGGCCTGAGCGAGGACGGGATCGATTATGTCAACGCCCATGGCACCTCGACGCCCGAAAACGACAAGATGGAGCATTTGTCGCTGTCGACGGTGTTCGGCGAGCGGATCTCGTCAATGCCGGTCTCGTCGAACAAGTCGATGATCGGCCATACCCTATCGGCTGCCGGTGCTGTCGAGGCCGCATTTTCGCTGATGACGATGCGCGAAAGCATCATTCCGCCGACCATCAACTACGACAATCCCGACCCGGCAATCGTGCTCGACGTGGTGCCGAACACCAAGCGCAACGCCGAGGTCGGCACCGTCCTGTCGAACTCCTTCGGCTTTGGCGGCCAGAACACCTGCCTTGTCATGGCGCGGGAACCGGTCTAAGCGACCGTTCCGCTCTAGCACTGTTGTCGTGCGCATGGTCCTTTCCGAAACGGTCATGCGCAACCTGGGATCTGGCATGCGCGCATTGCAACTTATCGAGGATCGCCGGCTTGAAACGGTGGACCTGCCGCCACCGCCGCCGCCTTTGCTCGGCGAGGTGACACTGCGCATCAAGGCCGTGGCGCTGAACCATATCGACGTCTGGGGCTGGCGCGGCATGGCCTTCGCCAAGCGCAAGCTGCCGCTGGTCGTCGGAGCCGAGGCCTCCGGCGAGGTCGAGGCGGTCGGCCCCGGCGTTTCCAGCCTCCTGCCCGGACAGTTGGTGTCGATCTATGGCGCCCGCACCTGCGGTCTTTGCCGCGCCTGCCGCGAAGGCCGTGACAATCTCTGCGAGCATGTCTCGGGCGTTCACGGCTTCCATCTCGACGGCTTTGCGCAGGAAAAGATCAACCTGCCGGCGCGCCTTCTGGTCCCCGCCCCGCCAGGCGTGAGCGAAATCGGCGCGGCGGTGGCGCCTGTCACCTTCGGCACGGTCGAGCACATGCTGTTCGACAATGCCCGGCTGCAACCCGGCGAGACGATACTGGTCCATGCCGGCGGCTCCGGCATCGGCTCCGCTGCTATTCAGCTGGCCAAGAAGATGGGCTGCACGGTCATCACCACCGTCGGCTCGAACGACAAGATCGACAAGGCCAAGGGGCTCGGCGCCGACCACGTAATCAATTATCGCGACGACCGCTTCGAAGGCATCGTGCGCAAGCTGACCAAGAAGAAGGGCGTCGACGTGGTGTTCGAGCATGTCGGGACCGACACCTTTGCCGCCTCGATGCTGTGCCTGAAGCGCGGCGGCCGGCTGGTCACCTGCGGCTCGACCTCCGGCGTGTCGACACAGATCAATTTGATGCAGTTGTTCCAGCAGCAGTTGAAGCTGCTCGGCTCGTTCGGCTGCCGCATGGAAAATATGGCCGACGCCATGCAGAAGATGGCCGCGGGCCTGGTCGCGCCGGTGATCGACACCGAGGTCGGCTTCGACGGCATCGATGCGGCGCTGAAGCGCATGGAAGGCCGCGACGTCTTCGGCAAGATCATCCTGCGCGTCGGCTGAAATGATCGGCAACGCCTTCAGGAAGATCCGCAGGGACGTGGGATTCCGCTATGGCAGGCGGCTTCGCCAGTTCAACTACTGGCTGGTCGCGCGCGTCGCGATGATCATCATCTCCGCGCTGCGCCTGCTGCCGCCCGACAGGGCGCTCAATTTCGCCGACCGCGCTGCCCGCCGCATCGGCCCTTGGGTAGCGCGCCATCAGGTTGCCGTCGACAATCTGCGCAAGGCCTATCCGGAAAAGAGCGATGCCGAGATCGAGGCGATCGCTTCCGACATGTGGGGCAACATGGCCCGCCTGGCCGCCGAATACATCTTTCTCGATGCTTTGTTCGACTACGATCCGGCTGCGACGAAGCCGGGCCGTGTCGAGGTCAAGGGCGTGGAGCATTTCGTGCGCATCGCGGGCGAGGACAAGCCGCATATCGTCTTCACCGGGCATCTCGGCAATTTCGAGCTGCTGCCGGTGGCTGCGGCGACCTTCGGCATGAACATCACGGCGCTGTTTCGCCCGCCCAACAACCCTTACCTCGCCGAGTACATCCTCTCGACCCGCCGCTCGAGCATGGGATCGCTGCTGCCGTCTTCGACCGGTGCCTCGTTCGCGCTTGCGGCCATCCTCGAGAAAGGCGGCAATATCGGCGTGCTGGTCGACCAAAAATTCACCGGCGGGCTCGAGACGACATTCTTCGGCCGCCCCTGCGAGAGCAACCGGGTCCTCGGCACCCTGGCGCGGCACTACGATTGCGATGTCTACCCGGCGCGCTGCGTACGCCTGCCGAACAACCGTTTCCGGCTCGAGATCGAGGACAAGCTCACCTTGCCGCGCACCGCCGGCGGCAGTGTCGACGTCCCCGCCACCACCCAGCTTCTCAACGACGTGGTCGAGCGCTGGGTGCGAGAAGACCCCGGCCAGTGGATGTGGTTCCACAAGCGCTGGGAGATCAGCGGCCGCAAAAAGCGTCGGCCGGCGACAGTGCGCGACAAAGCCGCCTGAGCGGAACGATCTTTTGGGCACAGGCCTTATTTTGTTCTTGCTTTGTGCCGGCAGCTATGCTACTAATTTCGCTATGGTGCTATTTGGCTCCGACGAACCCGCCGCTCCGGCGGGTTTTTTGTTGCGGGCCGAGGAGCAGACCCTAATTCGTCACGAGGATCCGCGTATTGCCGAAGCCGACTTTGCGCACCATCGAATAGAACGCGGCAGCGTTGCTGGGGTGGAGGCGCACACAGCCATGCGATGCCGGGCGCCCCAATTGCCGGATCGCGCCGGTGCCGTGGATAGCATAGCCGCCGCGGAAGAACACCGAATAGGGCATCGGCGACATGTCGTATTTGCGCGAATACCACATCCGGGCCGTCCGCTGTGGGCGATAGCTGCCGCGCGGCGTGATGTAGCCTTTGCGGGCGGTGGAAACGCTCCACCGGTAATACGAAAGCCCGTATCTTACCGTCATCGTCTGTGAGGAAATATCGATGTTCGCGACCAGGCTGGCCGCCCGGCTCTCGAACGACGAACCGAACAGCATCGCCATCAATGCCGCTGCCATGAGAACAGTGTTTGTCATGCAATCAAACCCCTTTGATGCCCCTTGCCTGCCTGCCCTCGCGCTGTTCTCCAGCGTTTTGATGGCAAGCCAGCGAGCTAACACCTACTCCCTGACGATTTCACCAATCCAAAGCAGCGAATTTGAACGATTTCCCGCAATAGTTGCCGTAACGACACGCAATCGCCTCGCAATTCGCCATCGGGCTTGCAAAACCGCCTCATCCGCTGCTCAATTCGCCGAATGAACGAACCGAACGAACGGCTCCTCAAGGCTATCGATGACCGAGCCGATGATCTGGTTGCCCTGACTGCGGATCTGATCCGCTTTCCGACCATCAATCCGCCCGGCGAAGCCTATCGGCCATGTGCCGAATATATCGGCGCGCGGCTGAAGAAGCGTGGTTTTGAGATCGAATTCATCCGTGCCGAGGGCACGCCCGGCGACACTGACCGTTACCCGCGCGTCAACGTCGTCGCCCGCTTCGATGGCCGGGCGCCGGGTGCTTGCGTGCACTTCAATTCGCATATCGACGTCGTCGAGCCCGGCGACGGCTGGAGCCTCGATCCGTTCGCCGGCATCGTCAGGGATGGCAAGGTCTATGGCCGCGGCGCATGCGACATGAAAGGCGGGCTTGCCGCCTCGATCATCGCCGCTGAAGCCTTCATGGAGGTGTTTCCCGATTTTCCCGGCGCCATCGAGATTTCAGGCACGGTCGACGAGGAGTCCGGCGGCTTCGGCGGCGTCGCGCATCTGGCCAAGCTCGGCTATTTCTCCAGGCCGAAGGTCGACCACGTCATCATTCCCGAGCCGCTCAACAAGGATCGCATCTGCCTTGGCCATCGCGGCGTCTGGTGGGCGGAAATTGAGACCAAGGGCGAGATCGCGCACGGCTCGATGCCGTTCCTCGGCGACAATGCGGTGCGCCATATGGGCGCCGTGCTGCGGGCCTTCGAGGATGAATTGTTTCCGGCGCTCGACAGCAAGATGACGCGCATGCCGGTCGTGCCCGAAGGCGCAAAACGCTCGACCATGAACATCAACTCGATCCATGGCGGCCAGACGGAGGATTTCCGGCCCGGCCTGCCCTCGCCCAACGTGCCCGATTCCTGCCGGCTGACCATCGACCGCCGCTTCCTGCTCGAAGAGGATCTCGCTGCGGTCAAGAGCGAGGTGACCGATATCCTCGAACGGCTGAAGCGCGAGCGCAAAAAGTTCGACTACGAAATCCGCGATCTGATGGAGGTGCTGCCGCTGATGACCGAGCGCGACGCGCCGGTGGTTAAGGCGGTCGCGCAAGGCATCATGGAGATATTCGACCGCGAACCGGATTACGTGATTTCGCCCGGCACCTACGACCAGAAGCACATCGCCCGTATCGGCCACATCTATGACTGCATCGCCTATGGCCCGGGCATCCTCGATCTCGCCCATCGGCCCGATGAATGGGTCGGCATTGCCGACATGCTGGACTCGGCAAAGGTGATGGCGATTGGCCTCGGCGTGCTGCTGAGGGGCGCCGGCCCGCCATGATCCGGCCATGGGCGGAAAAACATTCCTCCCGGCGTCGGCACACGGTACGAAACGCAATTTACTCGGGGGCGAATTCACGCTTCTATCCGCCCGGGTTTGAGCACGTGTTTTAGACATGGGGAGTTGCACGATGAAATTGTGGAAAACCATTCTGGCCGCCGCGGCGCTGGCGTTGGCCGCCGGGACCTCAGCGATGGCCGCGCGCACCGACCTGGTCATCGGCATTACGCTCGAACCCCCGCATCTCGACCCGACCGCGGGTGCCGCCGCGGCAATCGACGAGGTACTCTATGCCAATGTCTTCGAAGGCCTGACCCGCATCGGCCCGAACGGCGAGGTGCTGCCCGATCTCGCGCAAAGCTGGAGCATTTCCGACGACGGCAAGGTCTACACTTTCAAGCTGCATACAGGCGTGAAATTCCATGACGGCACCGACTTCAACGCCGACGACGTGAAATTCTCGCTCGACCGTGCCCGCGCCGACAATTCCGTCAACGCGCAAAAGGCCCTGTTTGCCGCCATCGACAAGGTCGAGGTCGTCGATCCCGCGACGGTGAAGGTCACGCTGAAGAACCCGCAAGGCTCGTTCCTCTACAATATGGGCTGGGGCGACGCGGTGATCGTGGCGCCTGAGACAGCCGACACCAACAAGGAAAAACCGATCGGCACCGGCCCGTTCAAGTTCCAGAACTGGGCCAAGGGCTCATCGATCACGCTGGTCAAGTCGGATAATTACTGGGGCGCCCCGGTATTTCTCGACAAGGCCGAGTTCCGCATCATTCCGGATGCCGCCGCCGCCGTTCCGGCGCTGCTTTCCGGCGACGTCCAGGCCTTTCCGTTCTTCGACCCCGACAGCGTCGCCCAGGTCAAGGACGATCCGCGCTTCAAGGTGGTGATCGGCTCGACCGAGGGTGAAACCATCCTGTCGATCAACAACAAGAAGCCGCCCTTCGACAAGCTGCAGGTCAGGCAGGCGATTTCCTTTGCGCTCGATCGCAAGGCGATCATCGACGGCGCCTCGGCCGGCCTAGGCGTGCCGATCGGCTCGCACATGTCGCCCGCCAGCAAGGCCTATGTCGACCTCACCGGCCTCTATCCGCACAATGTGGAGAAGGCCAAGGAGTTGCTGAAGGAAGCCGGCCTGGAGAATGGCTTCAAGGCGACGCTCAAGCTGCCGCCGCCCTCCTATGCGCGGCTTGGTGGCGAGATCATCGCCTCCGAGCTTCGCGAAATCGGCATCGATCTCGAGATTATCCCGGTCGAATGGGCGCAATGGCTGGACCAGGTCTTCACCAAGAAGGACTACGACCTGACCATCGTTTCCCATACCGAGCCTAACGACATCGATATCTATTCGCGTAAGGACTATTACTTCAACTACGACAATCCGGCCTTCGACAAGATCATCGACGAATTGAACCTTACCTCCGACGAGGCCAAGCGCACGACGCTGCTCGGCGAGGCGCAGAAGGTCCTGGCCGATGACGCCGTGGTCGGCTTCCTCTACGAATTGCCGAAGGTCGGCGTCTGGGACGCCAAACTGCAGGGCCTGTGGGAAAATGCCCCCATCCAGGCCAACGACCTGACCAACGTGAAGTGGACGGATTGAGCGGGTCGCTGACAGAAGGGCGAAAGTTGCACTCCGTCCCACCCCCCTCTGCCCTGCCGGGCACCTCCCCCTCAAGGGGGGAGATTGAGCCCTCACCGCCGCTTTCGCTAACCACTAGCGTTGCAGGGACAGTGCCGGCGTGGAAACTGCCAATCTCCCCCCTTGAGGGGGAGATGTCCGGCAGGACAGAGGGGGGTGGGCGGGAACGCAAGCTTCGCCCGGTTTTTGCGTCCGGCAACACAGCGGTTCCTCAACGTCCATGACCGCCTACCTCCTCAAGCGCCTCGCCATCGCCGTCGTCACGCTGGTTCTGGCCTCGATGGTGGTCTTTGCCGTGCTGGAGATCATTCCCGGCGACCCGGCGCGGCTGATGCTTGGCCTGAACGCCAGCGCCGACCAGATCGAATTGCTGCGCAACCAGATGGGTCTCAACGCTCCCGTCGTGCTGCGCTATCTGCATTGGGCCGGCGGCTTGCTGAGCCTCGATTTCGGCCGTTCCTATACCTATTCGGTGCCGGTCATCGATCTGGTCCGTGAGCGTCTCGTCGTCTCGCTGCCGCTGGCGCTGATGGCGCTGGCGCTGTCCACAGCCATTGCCATCCCGGTCGGGCTGTTTTCCGCCAGCCGGCGCGGCCGGGCCGGCGACACGGTTGCGATGGGCGCCGCCCAGCTTGGCGTCGCCGTGCCCAATTTCTGGTTTGCGCTGATGCTGATCTATCTGTTCGCCGTCTGGCTGCGGCTGGTGCCGGGCGGCGGTTTTCCCGGCTGGGGCGCCGGCGTCTGGCCGGCGCTGAAGTCGCTGCTCCTGCCGGCGGTCGCCCTCGCTCTGCCGCAGGCGGCGATCCTCGCCCGGGTCACCCGCTCGGCGCTGATTGAAGTGCTGAATGAGGATTACATCCGCACCGCCCGCGCCAAGGGCCTGCCCTATCGTCTTGTCTTGTGGCGGCATGCGCTGCGCAACGCCTTGATCCCGGTGGTCACCATTCTAGGCCTGCAATTCGCCTTCCTGCTTGCCGGCACCATCATCATCGAGAACGTCTTCTATTTGCCCGGCCTCGGCCGGCTGGTGTTCCAGGCAATCAACCAGCGTGACCTGATCGTGGTCGAGAGCGTCGTCATGCTGCTGGTTGCCGCCGTCATCATCGTCAATTTCGTTGTCGATCTCTCCTATGCGGTGGTCGATCCGCGCCTGAGAGGCAGGCAATGACGCTGCACATCGACATCCCCGACGAGAACCTTGCCGGCATCCTGGCCAAGGCGTTTCGAAACCGTTCGTTCCTCGCCGGCTTCGTCGTCACCGCACTGGTGGCTGCGGTCGCGATCCTCTCCTTCGTGTGGACGCCTTACGACGTCACCAGGCTGGTCATTTCCGACAAGACCCAGGCGCCGTCGCTGGCGCACTGGTTCGGCACCGACCATTTCGGTCGCGACATCCTGTCGATGATCATGGTTGGCGCCCGCAACTCGATTGCCGTGGCGCTGGTGGCGGTCGGCATCGGCATGGGCGTCGGCGTGCCGCTCGGCGCCTTTGCCGCGGCGCGTGGCGGCATCGCCGACGACGTGCTGATGCGGCTGAACGACCTGGTCTTCGCCTTTCCGGCGCTGCTTTCGGCAATCATGATCACCGCCATCTTCGGGCCCGGCGCGTTCAACGCCATCATTGCCATCGGCATCTTCAACATCCCGGTGTTCGCGCGCGTCGCCCGCGCCGGCGCCCTGGCGATCTGGCCGCGCGAATTCATCCTCGCCGCCCGCGCCGCCGGCAAAAGCAGGACGCTGATCAGCATCGAACATGTGCTGCCCAACATCGCCACGCTGCTGCTGGTGCAAGGCACCATCCAGTTCGCGCTGGGCATACTGGCCGAAGCGGGCTTGTCCTACGTCGGGCTGGGCACCCAGCCGCCGATGCCGAGCTGGGGCCGCATGCTGTTCGACGCCCAGACCCGCATGGTGGTGGCGCCGTGGATGGCGATCTTTCCGGGCATGGCGATCGTCATCACCGTGCTTGGCCTGAACCTGCTTGGCGACGGCATTGCCGACATTCTCGATCCGAAATCGCGGCGGCAGCGATGAGCCTGCTCGAAATCGAGAAGCTGTCGCTGACCATCGGCGGCACGCCCATCCTCAGGGACATCGAGCTGTCCGTCGCGCCCGGCGAAGTCATGGGGCTGGTCGGCGAATCCGGCTCCGGCAAGTCGATGACGGCGCTCACCGTGATGCAGCTCTTGCCCTGGGCGGCACGCGCCACGGGACGCGTTACCTTCGACGGCATCGATATTCTGGCGGCGAGCGAGGACCAGATGTGCGCGCTGCGCGGCGACGACATCGGCATGGTGTTCCAGGAGCCGATGACGGCGCTCAACCCGGTCAAGACCATTGGCGAGCAGGTCGCCGAAGGTATTCGCTGGCACACCAGGGCGAGCCGCGCCGACGCCGAGCAACGGGCGCGAAAAATGCTCGACCGGGTCGGCTTGCCGGCGGCGCAGTTCCCGCTGTCGCGTTATCCGCATGAGCTGTCCGGAGGCCAGCGCCAGCGCGTCGTCATCGCCATCGCCTGTGCGCTGAAGCCCAAGCTGCTGATCGCCGACGAGCCGACGACCGCGCTCGACGTGGTGCTGCAGGCGCAGATCCTCGACCTGCTGCGCGACCTCGTAGCGGAAAACCGCATGGGTCTTCTGCTGATCTCGCACGACCTCGCAGTGGTGACCGAGATGGCGGACCGCATCACCATCCTGCGCCATGGCGAGGTGATGGAAGCCGGCGATACCGCGCGCACGCTGTCCGAACAGCTTCATCCCTACACGCGACAGCTGGCGCAGGCCTCGATGCATGTGCCGGCGCGCGCAAGAACGCATGAGGTCGGATCGGCCAAACCGCTGCTGCAGGCAACGAGCGTGACGCGCGACTATCCGGCACGGCGCATTTCGCTTTTCAAGCGAGGGGCTCCCGTCCGCGCCGTCGACGATGTTTCCTTCTCCATGGCGCCCGGCCAGTCGGTGGCGCTGGTCGGGCGCTCCGGTTGCGGCAAGTCGACGCTGGCCCGCATGGTGCTGGCGCTGGACAGGCCGACATCAGGGACAATCCGCTTCCGCGGCGATACCCTCACCGGCAAGAGCGAGGCGGAGCTGAAGCCGGCGCGGCGCGACATGCAGGTCGTGTTCCAGGACCCGTACGGCTCGTTCGACCCACGCCAGAAGGTCGAGAGATTGGTGGCCGAGCCGCTGCATGTGCTGGAGAAGAAGCCGGCGCCCGCCGCGCGGCGCGAGATGGTGGCGCATGCGCTGCACGAGGTCGGCCTCTCACCAGGCGACATGGACAAGTATCCGCATGAGTTTTCGGGCGGCCAGCGCCAGCGCCTTTCGATCGCCCGCGCCATCATCACCCGGCCGAAACTGGTCGTCGCCGACGAGCCGGTCTCGGCGCTCGATGTCTCGATCCGCGCCCAGATCCTCGATCTGTTCGCCGACCTCAACCAGAAGCTCGGCATCGCCTATCTGTTCATCACCCATGATCTGACCGTCGCCCGCGCCATCACCGACGAGGTGATGGTCATGCATGACGGCAAGATCGTCGAGCGCGGCAGGACGAGCGAAGTGCTCGACCACCCGCAGTCCGAAGCGGCCAAGGCGCTGGTCACTGCTGCTCCCGATTTGCATCGGGCGATTGCAAAACGGCTGCACGAACAGGGCTGAGCGGACTCAGCCTTGCGGCTTGACCAAATCGGCCGGGCTGATGTCGAGCAGGTCGAGCGTGCGGCGCAACAGCTGCATCTCGCTCCCGGCAAGTTGCGAATCGGCCTTGGCGATCTCGGCCATGTGGCGGGCGAGCAGCTTGCGCCGTTCGACGTCGAGGTCGCGGAATTGGGCGACGGCCTGCGAGCTGTTGGTCTCGTAGCCGAAATCGTTGAGATATTCGATGACGCTGTCGACGCTGGTGTCGGGAATGCCGAAGGCGTCCCGGCAGATACGTCTGAAGGCGGTCATTTCGCTTTCGCTGACCGAACCGTCGGCCAGGATCATACGGAACAGCATCAGCAATTCCGCCGACAGCACCGGATCGTCCGCGACCTTGCGCACGCCGGGGTCGCCGTCGAAGATCGAGCGTATCTGGTCCAGCAATCCCATCGCCATCAGCCCCTTCCGATTCGTCGGGAAGGTAGCGCGGAATCGGCTTGGCGCAAACGGGTGCGAATGGTGGAACAGGGCAATCGGTTTTGAATTCGCCTCCTCACCCTTTTAGGGCGTTGGCGCTGCGCCTCACCTGCCTGCCGGCATCCCCCGTTTAGTGACGGGAGAGGGGCGCTCTCGTCACCGGTTTCGCCAATCGCAGGCGCTGCAAGAAAAGGCGCCGACGTTGCGACCAGCCCTTTCTCCCCGTCACTATGCGGGGAGAAATGCCCGGCAGGGCAATGAGGGGCGGCGGCGACATCGACAATTGGTGGTCTCCGCCACAATTTGGAAACTGTCATTCGTCCGAAGCGATTGCCCTTCGTGATCGAACGCGCCGCACCGTTCTGGCACTCCCATAAAACTGCCGGCCAATCCGGCGAACCCGCTGCGCTCATTGGTGTGTGACCGCGCGCCTGATACTATGCCGTTGTACGAATCATGTTGAGGAGGGACCGAACATGAATCTCAGTGCGCCTACCCAGCTTATTTTCATTATATCCCTTGTTATCGCCATTATCGGCGTTCTCGCCGCGCTTGGCGTCCTTGCGTTCATCCCTTTGGCTGCTGTGTGGATTGTTGTCATCGCTTACATCGTGCTGGCCGCCGGCTGCCTGATGCGCGGCGCCTAAACACGTCCAGACAATTCAGAATCTCAGGCAACTCGGAGCGCCCGGCCAAAAGCCGGGCGCTTTTGATTCCGGCGTATGGTCTGTTAAAGTCGCGTGGCGGAAGGAAAGCGCATGCCCGACAGCGAAGACGGCAGCCGCCACGAAAGCCCAGGCCTCGATCGGTTCGAGATGGTGCGGCGCGCGCCGAGCCATCGGCTTCAGGGCGTCGTCACCGACATGTGCGGCTTTCGCGAAACCATGCCAGGCCATTTCCGCGCCGTCGAATATGCCTCGCTGACCGTGCCGCTGGTCATCAGCTTTGCCGAACCCTTTGCCATTGGGCTCGGCCATGACCCGGGCGACAATGACCGCTTCGCCAGTTTTGCCGCCGGCCTTTATGCCGGGCCGGTAGTGATCGAATCCTTCGGCGGCGCCTGCTGTGTGCAGATCAATTTCACCCCGCTCGGCGCTCGTCGCTTCTTCGGCCGCCCGATGAGCGAACTGACCGACCGCATGGTCGGCCTGGATGACGTGCTCGGCGTCGAAGGCATCGCGCTTCGCGAAAGGCTTGGCAATGCGCCGGATTGGAGCACACGCTTTGCCATCGCCGAAGCCTTCGTCGGTGATCGGTTGGCAACCGCGGACCGCACTCAGACCGAAATGGTCTGGGTCTATGAGACGATCGTCTCGACGCGTGGGCGGATCCGCATCTCGACGCTGGCCGAAAAGCTTGGCTGGAGCCGCAAGCATCTTACCGGAAAATTTTCGGACGCTATCGGCACCGGCCCAAAAACGCTCTCGCGCATCGTCCGCTTCAATCATGCGCTTGGCCTGTCGAGACAGGCGAACAGCGCTTGGGCCGACATCGCCGCCGACTGCGGCTATGCCGACCAGGCGCATCTGGTACGCGAGTTTCGCGACCTGGCAGGCGTCGCGCCGACGGCGCTTGCCGCGAGGTAACATTTCTTCAAGACGCGCAACCGGCCGTCGCGCAGACTGGGTTGATCGACCAACCCGCTGAAGGAGATCAGCCATGCCGAACACCCCCGAACCACCGCGGCTTTATCCGGCGCTGCGCTACAGGAATGCCGGCAAGATGATCGACTGGCTGTGCGAGGCCTTCGGCTTCAGCGTTCGCGCCCGCTATGGCGAAGGCGACGTGGTGCACCACGCCGAACTCGCTTTCGGCTCTTCGATCGTCATGCTCGGCACGGCGCGCGACGACGCCTACGGCAAGATGGTCGGCGCGCCGGGTTCGGGTGGCGGCAAGTCGATCTACGTTGCGGTCGCTGACGCAGACGCGGCATACGCGCGGGCAAAGACCGCCGGCGCCGAGATTCTGGAAGAACTCACCGACCGCGACTATGGCAGCCGCGAATTCATCTGCCGCGATCCGGAAGGCAACGTCTGGTCGTTCGGCACCTACTGGCCGAAGGCTGACGAGAAAGCATGATCCCGAAAAGTGGAGACCGGTTTTCGGACAAGATCATGCTCAGGCAAAGTATCTAACGCGCCAGCCCAAAAATCGTGTCGCAGTCGAGGTGGGTTTCCAGTTCGGCTGCGATCTCGTCCAGTGCCCGTTCGACCTCGGCGCGGTAGTCGATGCCGCCGCCCTTGACGCCGAGGCTTTCGAGGAATTTCGCCCGGAAGGCGTCGGCGGAAAACAGCCCGTGCATATAGGTGCCCACCACCTTGCCGTCGGCCGAGATAGCGCCGTCATCGATACCGTTGATAACGGCGGACGGCCGCAGCGTGTCCGGACCTGTGGTGCGGCCGAGATGGATCTCGTAGCCCTCGAGCGGCAGGTCGAACGGCACCGAGCGCGCGCTGACGTTGCGCACCGTCTTTTCCGGCTCCATCACCGTTTCGACGTCGAGCAGCCCGAGGCCTTGCGTTTCTGTAACGCTGCCCTCGATGCCGTCGGGATCGCGCACGATATGACCAAGCATCTGGAAGCCGCCGCAAATGCCGACGATATGACCACCGCGTTTCCTATGCGCGGCAAGGTCGCGGTCCCAGCCGTTCTCGCGAAATTTCAGGAGATCGCCGATCGTCGACTTCGAGCCGGGAATGACCACCAGACCCGCATCTTCGGGCAAGCGCTCACCAGGCGGCACGAACACCACCTCAACCTGCGGTTCGGCCTTGAGCGGGTCGAGATCGTCGAAATTGGCGATGCGCGAGAGCACCGGCACGGCGATCTTCAGCGCTCGCTTCTCGCCGGACGCCAGTCGCTCGAGCACGACGGAATCTTCCGATGGCAGCCGCGCCGCCGCCTTCAGCCACGGCACGACGCCAAAACAGCGCCAGCCGGTGAATTTTTCGATCGCCTCGATGCCGTCTTCGAACAGCGAGACATCGCCGCGGAACTTGTTGATGAGGTAGCCGACGATCATGCGCCGGTCCTCCTCCGGCAGGATCAGATGGGTGCCGGCGACCGAGGCGATAACGCCGCCGCGATCGATATCGCCGACCAGGATCACCGGCACGCCGGCGCGCGTCGCAAAGCCCATATTGGCAATGTCGCGGCTCCTGAGATTGATCTCGGCCGGCGACCCGGCGCCCTCGACAATGACCAGATCGGCGCCCTCGCCGACCTTTGCCCAGGAGTCCAGCACCGCATCCATCAGCCGGCCCTTCAGCGCCTGGTAGTCGCGCGCCCGCGCCTCGCCGAACACCTTGCCCTGCACGACGACTTGAGCGCCGACATCGGTCTGCGGCTTGAGCAGCACCGGGTTCATGTGGACGGTCGGCGCTGCGCCGCAGGCGATCGCCTGCAGCCATTGGGCGCGGCCGATCTCGCCGCCGCCTGAATCGCCTGGAATATCGGCGACAGCGGCGTTGTTCGACATGTTCTGCGGCTTGAACGGCCGCACTTTCAAGCCGCGCTTCTTCGCCGCGCGGCACAGACCGGCGACGAGCACCGTCTTGCCGACATCCGAACCCGTGCCCTGCAGCATGATCGCCTTGGCCATATCAGTCCCTGCCCTGCGCAACGGTTGCGGTGATCGTCGACTTGGCCGCCAGTGGCCCGCCACGCCAGAGATAGAGCGCCAGCAGCGGCTCCTTGCCGGTGCGCATGGCGTGGTTGATGTCAGAGGCATGGTGGATCACTTCGCCCGCCGCTCGAAGGCGAAAACCGCCGTCGCCCATGCGCCATTCGGTGCCGCCGGTCAGCGGGATGTAGATCTCCTCCGCGACATGGTGGTGATCGGGGTAGACAATGTCGGGCCCAAGGATCAGCAGGCCGCCCGCGACCTCGTCATTGACGAAATGGCCGCGTGTGCCGAACACCTCCAGCCAGCCGTAATTGTCGATGAAAACCGTGCCGAAATCCGCCTCGCCATAGGTCTGGCCCCAGTGCAGATAGCCGCGACGCTCCGCAACCAGCCGCGCCAGCGACTTGGCCGCAGCGGGAGCGAGTTCGACGATCCGGTCGAGCTGGACGAGACAAGGCAGTGCATGCGGTTCGAGCGGCCGGCCCGGCATGTCCCAGCCGATCCGCGCCACAGCGTCCTGCACGAGCGCATCGTCGAACGTCTGGAGATAGGCATGGAAGCATCCAAGCAGTTCGTCGAAAGTTGTCGTCACACTTTGCTCCAAAGCGCATTCGCGCACAGCGGCTGCCCAGATGGTTGGATAGAGACGGTCGGGTTGCGCGGCGGCATCATTGGTCTAGATTGGACTGCGCGCAAAGCCAAAAACGACAGGCCAGCAGGCCGGAAACATCAGGGAGCACGCCATGGACGCCGCTGTCGATGCGGGCACCAGCCAGTTCGAACTCAACGAAGACCAGCGCGCCATCCAGGAGATGGCGCAAGCCTTCGCCGCCGACCGTGTGGCGCCGAACGCACTCGACTGGGATCGCAACAAGTATTTCCCCGCCGATGTGATCCGCGAGACAGGTCCGCTCGGCCTTGGCGGCATCTATGTCCGCGACGACGTCGGCGGCTCGGGGCTCGGCCGGCTCGACGCCGTGCTGATCTTCGAGGCGCTTTCGCGGGCCGATCCGGCGTTTTCCGCCTTCATCTCGATCCACAACATGGCGGCATCGATGATCGACCGCTTCGGCAGCGACGAGCAGCGCCGGCGCTTCCTGCCGAAGCTGACCTCGATGGAATGGCTGGCGAGCTATTGCCTGACCGAGCCCGGCTCGGGCTCGGATGCGGCGGCGCTGAAGACGCGCGCGGTCAAAAGCGGCGGCGATTATGTGCTGAACGGCGCCAAGCAGTTTATCTCCGGTGCCGGCGACAGCGACCTCTATGTCGTCATGGCGCGCACCGGCGCCGACGGGCCGAAAGGCATTTCCACCTTCGTCGTGCCGAACGATGCGCCCGGCCTTTCCTTCGGCGCCAACGAGCGCAAGATGGGCTGGCACATGCAGTCGACCCGCCAGGTCGTCTTCGAGGACTGCAAGGTGCCGGTCGAAAACCTGCTGTCGGTCGAGGGCGCCGGCTTCGGCATCGCCATGGCCGGGCTCGACGGCGGCCGGTTGAACATCGCCGCCTGTTCGCTCGGCGGCGCGCAATCGGCGTTCGACAAGGCGCTCGCCTACACCGCCGAGCGCAAGGCTTTCGGGTCGAAGATCAACCAGTTCCAGGCGCTGCAGTTCAAGCTTGCCGACATGGAGACCGAATTGCAGGCAGCGCGCGTCTTCCTCTACACCGCCGCCTCGAAGCTCGACCGCAACGCGCCGGATGCCTCGAAATGGTCGGCAATGGCCAAGCGCTTCGTCACCGACACCGGCTTCAATATCGCCAATGACGCCCTGCAGCTGCATGGCGGCTACGGCTATCTGCATGATTACGGCATCGAGAAGCTGGTGCGCGACCTGCGCGTCCACCAGATCCTCGAAGGCACCAACGAGATCATGCGCGTCATCATCGCACGCGCGCTGATCGGACGGTAAGGCAGTAGGCAGTAGGCAGTAGGCAGTAGGCAGTAGGCAGTAGGCAGAAAGATGACCGGCAAGATCAATTCGTACAAGGATCTTATCGTATGGCAGCAGGCGATGGATCTGGCCGTCACCACCTACTCCCTGACCAAGGCATGGCCAAAAGAGGAATTGTATGGGTTGACCAGCCAAATCCGCCGCTCAGCAACCTCTATTCCTGCAAACATCGCGGAAGGTTACGGTCGAGACAACAGAGGCTCCTATCAGCAATTTCTCAGGATTGCCCAGGGATCGCTGAAGGAGTTCGAGACACACCTCCAGATCGCTGAACGCATTGGCCTTGCTACGCATGATCAAGCTTATCACGTGCTTTTAGCGACCGAGGGCATCGGGAAAATGCTTCGCCAACTTATTAGCAAACTTGCGCCCGAATAGGTCGCTTACTGCTTGCTGCTTACTGCTTACTGCTTACTGCTTACTGCTTACTGCCTACTGCCTACTGCCTACCCAAACCACGGAGCGCCATTATGACCACCATCGCCTTCATCGGCCTCGGCAATATGGGCAATCCGATGGCCGCCAACCTGGTCAAGGCCGGATATGCCGTGCACGGCTTCGACCTGGTGCCGGAGAACCTCGTCATTGCCAGGGAGCACGGCGTCATCGTCATGGCCAATGCCGTTGCGGCGGTGAAAGACGCCGATGCGGTCATCACCATGCTGCCAGCCGGCAAGCATGTTCTGTCGGTTTACGCAGACATAGCGTCCAAGGCAAAAAAAGGCGCGCTGTTCATCGATTCCTCGACCATCGATGTCGAGTCGGCTCGAAAGGCCCATGCCATCGCCGCCAAGCACGGGTTGCTGTCGATCGACGCGCCGGTCTCCGGCGGCACGGGCGGTGCGGCGGCCGGCACGCTGACCTTCATGGCCGGCGGTTCGAAGGATGCCTTCGCCAAGGCCGAACCAATCCTCAAGCCGATGGCCGGCCGCATCGTTCATTGCGGCGACGACGGCGCCGGACAGGCGGCGAAGATCTGCAACAATATGATTTTGGGCATTTCGATGATCGGCGTTGCCGAGGCCTTCGTGCTGGCGGAAAAGCTCGGCCTGTCGCACCAGGCGCTGTTCGACGTCGCCTCGACGTCGTCCGGCCAGTGCTGGTCGCTGACCACCTATTGCCCGGTGCCCGGCCCGGTGCCGACATCGCCCGCCAACAATGGCTATAAGCCTGGCTTCGCGGCGGCACTGATGCTGAAGGACCTGAAACTGTCGCAGGAGGCCGCACAGAGCGTCGGTGCAGCAACGCCGCTCGGCGCCGAGGCAGCCCAGCTTTATGCGCTGTTCAACGCACAAGGGAATGCCGGCGCGGATTTTTCCGGCATCATTAATTTCCTCCGTGGTGACCCGGCGTAAGCTCCAAGTTCACAGGTTTTCGATCTGCCCAATGCGGAAAGCCGGCAAATTTAGGTTTGCTTAAGCTCTTGCTAACCCTGCAGTAACGATATGCGTTTAAAACGGATTGCGAGGCGGACATCCGCCCGGCGCTCCGGATCAGGTCTCGCGTACCGGAGCCCGTAAGTTTCGCCGTAAGTTTCGCAAGTGTATTGTTGGCGAAGCGCCATGCGTATCTGGCAAAGCCGCGTTCCGATGGAGCGCGGTTTTTGCGTTTCGCATTCTTCAAGGACAATGAGGCGATCGCCCTGGCGCGTCTCCAGATGATCGTCGGCGTCGTGGCTGCTGTCCTGAGCTACGTCGACCCACAGGTGGTCGCGCCCCAATCCCCCCAGCGCGTCGGTGCCATGGCTCATCGATCAGCTACGCTACTTGCGTGCGAGCACGACGTGGGCCTCTTGGGGGAACATCAGCTCCCCTTCAGTTGAATAGATTGCCAGCGAAAAATTTAGATCACCGGTGATCGCTGCGATGACTGCTTCCCGATGCCCGGCATCAATTCTGCTGACCAGCCCGGCCTGCGGAGTCGCTGCCAGCTGTAGCCGCACATATTCCCTAGACGAGGGAAATCGGATGTTTTGTGTCGTCGTGTGGATGGTCACCTGACGAAATCCCGCCTCGGCCACCAATCGGTAAAGCTCGTCCGCATCGGCGAGTGAATGCTCAGACCTTTTCGTTGCCGAAGCGCCTGGACCGAGGTGTCGATCCAAGGCATCCGCCAGCGCCTTCGCCGCAGGAGTGTGCTCAATAGCGCTGAAAACGTTTAAAGCCAGTCGGCCGTCAGGCACCAGAACCCGGAACATCTCACGGAGCGCACTAGATCGATCCGGAAAAAACTGCAGTCCGAGCTGGCAAAGAACCAGATCGAAGGCGGAGTCAGGGAACGGCATTTCGAGCGCGCTTCCCTCATGCCAGTCGATACGCGCTCCAGCGCCTCTCGGGAGCGACCGAGCAACGGCGAGCATGCCCGTATTGATGTCGAGGCCGACGACCTGCCCACTTCCCATACGCTCGGCCGCCGAGCGTGCCACCACGCCGGTGCCGCAAGCTACGTCCAAAATCCGCTCACCAGATTGAGGCGCAGCACGATCCATCAGGTCCGCAGCCCACAGGGCTGTGATTGCCGGGACCAGGTAGCGCTCGTAGAGGTCCGCGGCGCTGCCCTTCCAGCTGCCACTGCTCCTGCTGGGCCATAGTGTCCCTCCCGCACAACGATCTCGGGCAACGGGCCCGATCGGCGCTTCAGCAGCCATCATAAAGCGCGTGTCTGTCGACTAGCAACCGGGCAATGGAAACCGGCAGGGTGCTATTCTTCGCGTTCCGTATCACAACGGTCTTTGCACCATCCGCCCCAAGTAGAATCAAACTCGCATTCTACTGTGCACTCCACGCGCGGCATCTCGCCAATATTTACGAGGCCGATATCCACGAGTTTGTAGCGAGCGATCGCCTTTGGATATTTCCTGAAAACACCCTCAATTTCCGCCACGAAGTCCTTGTGCTCTTCTGGAGCCGGCCTTTTGAAAGGTGTTTTGGCGTCCTGCGCAAGAGATACAGTGATGACCGATTGCATAACCAAGGCTAGGATCAAAGAAATGGTGCGCATCAACTGTCTCCAATACGCCTTACGTGGAGAGATGTTTTGATGGTGGATGGCCGCAACTCCGGGACGGGGGGAAGGCCGTATCGAGGGTAGTCTGCGTCAAACATGGCCCACCATCGCCCGTGTAATCGTTGCACGGGCAGTTGCCGTGCGCCTCTATGTGCGCGTTGCAAGGGTTCCCGAACCCAAACCCATCATCAGGTAAAGTTACTCCCGCCCGCGCCAGTAGCGCCGCGGCTTCTTTCCGCGCGCTGATGATCAAGAACGCGGCCTTTTCCAGGGCTTCCGATTGTTCGCGCGTGAGAACCTCCCGAGACAGATATTTAAACATGTGTCACTCCCTCAGATTTGGATTCGCCAAATGCCTCAATTGGGAAGCAAGCATGCTTCAAATTTGCACACACCGCTCGACTTGTTCGCTCTTCAACGTGGCGCAATTCGTTGCGACGTGGCGCTAAGGACAGCTAGTCGCCCATTTTGGTCTCCTTGAACGAATGATCCCTTGCTGAAGTCGATCAGGCGACGTTGACAGGACCGGACTTACGGATGGCTTACGGAAGTCACGCTGATCGGCGGCAGGCGACAAGACGGGCGCCGTTCGCACGCTTGCCGCGCTCGGCATGGACGAGTTTTGCCAGCCGGGGAGTGAGGTAGGCTTGGCGCGCCAAAGCTGAATAGTCGGCAGTGCCTGGATGGGGCGCGTTTCCACCCGCAGCCGAATTCGAACTGACTTTGTCCACGTCCTCGACCATCTGCTCGGCGATCGACGCAGCGATCGCCGAGCGTCCGACTGCAGGTCGCCCGGCGATGGTTCTACCTTACCCCTTGCGCAAATCCGCTTGCGCCAGATCGAGCGCCGTGGCGATGCGGTCGCAGGCCATGTCGATCGTCTCGCGCGTCCAGATCAGCGGCGGCGACAGGATCATCGTGTCGCCGGTAGCGCGCAGCATCATGCCCTGGACAATCGCGTGGTCGCGAACCATCACCGCCGCGCTGCCGGCAGGCAGGAAGCGCTCCTTGGTCACCTTGTCCTTGACGATCTCGATCGCCCCCATCAGCCCGAACGAGCGCACCTCGCCGACCAGATCGTGCCCACCGAGACGTTCCTGCATGGCCCTGGCGAAGTAAGGCCCGGTGTCGTTCCTGACGCGCTCGACCAGGCCTTCACGCTCGATGATCTCGAGGTTCTTCAGCGCCACCGCGCAGGCCACCGGATGCCCGGCATAGGTGTAGCCGTGATAGAATTCGCCGCCCTTTTCGACCAGCGTCGCCGCGATGCGGTCGCCGACCAGCAGCGCCGACAGCGGCTGATAGCCGGAGGTCAGCGCCTTGGCCGTGGTGATGGTGTCGGGCTCGACATCGAAGGCTTGTGCGGCGAACCACTCGCCTGTGCGGCCATATCCGGTGATGACCTCGTCCAGCATCAGCAGGACATCGTATTTGCGGCAGATGCGCTGCACCTCCGGCCAATAGCTCATCGGCGGGATCTTCACCCCGCCTGCCCCCATCACCGGCTCGCCGATGAAGGCGGCCACCTTGTCGGCGCCGGCTTCGAGGATCGCGTCCTCGACCGCTTTTGCCGCGCGCAGGCCGAAATCATGGTCGCTTTCGCCGGGCAGTGCGAGCTCATAGGCATAGGGCATCATCACATGGACGATGTTGGGCACGGCGCCTCCGAGCTGCTTGTGCATCAAATCCATGCCGCCGAGCGAGGCGCCGGCGATGGTCGAGCCGTGATAGCCCATCTTGCGTGAGATGATGCGGTTCTTCTCGGGCCTGCCTTCCAGCACCCAATAGTGACGGACCAGGCGCAGCGCCGTGTCGTTGGCCTCCGAACCGGACGAGCCGTAGAACACCTGGTTGATGTGCCTTGGCGCGATCTCCGCCAGCTTTCTCGACAGCAGAACCGGCGTCGGCGTCGAGCATTTGAAGAAAGAGTTGTAGTAGGGCAACTCCTTCATCTGGGCGTAGGCGGCGTCGGCAAGCTCGTCGCGGCCATAGCCGACATTGACGCACCACAGCCCAGCCATGCCGTCGAGGATTTCCGTCCCTTCGGCATCATAGATGAACGGCCCGTTGGCGTGGGTGATGATGCGCGAGCCGGTCTCGCGCATCTCTTTGTGGTCGGTGAACGGATGAAGGTGATGCGCGGCATCGATCTGCTGAAGCTGCTTCAGCGAATAATTCTGGTAGGTCATGTCTGGTCTTTCCTCTTGAACCAATCCGGCAGCTTTCGCGCCGGGGCGGATTCGTCAGAGGACAGCGGGCGGCGAATAGCCGATGCGAGCGCAGAGCCGCAACAGCTCGGCGCGTAGCGTGCGCGACGACGGCGTCACCGCCACCCCAAATGCGCAACCCGATTTCGCCAGCCGAGCCATGCATGTACCTTAGGCTGCCTCGAGCCCTCAGTTCAAGCCGTGCCGGTCAAGCGACGCCGGTCAATTGGTGCCAGTCAATTGGTGCCAGTCAGGGCCCGCTGCAGGAAGACGTACTTCATCGCCGCCTGTGCGGCCTGCGGCCGCCGGTCGCCGCGTCCACCATGGCCGCCTTCGGTCTCCTCGAAGAACAGCGTCTTGCCGTGGCCGGCCGCCTGCAGCCGTGCCGCCATCTTGCGGGCATGGCCGGGATGGACGCGATCGTCGGCGGTCGAGGTCGTCAGCAACACCGGCGGATAGGCTGCATCCGTGTCTACATGCTGGTAGGGCGAATAGGCGGCGAGCCAGGCTGCCTCTTCCGGCTTCGCCGGATCGCCATACTCGGCCATCCATGACGCGCCGGGCGGCAGCTCGGTGTAACGCAGCATGTCGAGCAACGGCACGTCGATGATCACTGCACCGAACAATTCCGGGTGCTGGGTCAGCGAGACGCCGGTCAGCAAGCCACCATTCGATCCGCCCTGGATGCCCAGTGTGTCGGGCGTAGCGATGGCGCGTTTGATCAGATCTTGCGCGACGGCAGCGAAATCGTCGAAGGCATTCTGGCGATTGGCCTTGAGCGCTGCCTGGTGCCAGTTCGGGCCGAACTCGCCGCCGCCGCGGATGTTGGCCTGCACATAGGCATTGCCCTTCTCCAGCCACAGCCTGCCGCGCACGCCGGCATAGCCGGGCAGCAGCGGCACTTCGAAGCCGCCATAGCCGTAAAGCAATGTCGGCAAGGGTCCATGCAAGTCGCGCCTCCTGACGACGAAGTACGGGATCATCGTGCCATCCTTCGAGCGCGCCTCGAACTGTTCGGAGAGCAGGGACGACGCGTCGAAACGCGCCGGCTGCGATTTCACCGGTGCCAGCGTGGCAGCATTGTCGTCCGACCAGATGATCGAGCTCGGCGTCAGGAAATCGGTGAAGGAAAAGGAGACGCTGGAACCGAAATGCTCGGCATGGCTGATGCCGACATTGCCGTTTTCGGGCAACGCCACGGGCTTGAACTCCCAGCCGCTGTCGCTGCGCTCGCCGGCGACGACCTTGCCGCGCACATTGTCCATCAAATTGATGAACAGCCGGTCCTGCGTGCGGGCAATGCCGGCGATCGAGACGCGGTGCGCCGGCTCGAGCACGGTATCGAGGGATCCGAATATCCCGGTTTCGATCCAGCGCTCGAAATCGAGTGAATAGAGCCCGTCGGGCTTACACAGCGTGCCGTCCGGCGCAGTCCACGGGGTACGCACGCCGAAGACGAGCTGGCCCTTGAACAGCGCTGTATCGGTGACGTCGTCCGGCAACGGGATGCGCCTGTTCTCGCCGGAAGGCAGCCGCAGGAAACTGTGCGAGGCGAAGAAGTCGATGGTCCGGGCGAGGAAGACATGACGCTTGTCGCCGTCGAATTCGACTGACCCGCCGGCGGCAAGATCCTGCTTCAGCGCCTCGAAGATCGGCATCGCCGCTTCCAGTGGCGTGCCGCGCCGCCAAAGCTTGACCACGCGCGGATAACCGGACTGGGTCTTGTCGTCCTCCTCGAAGGCGGCGGAAACGATAACCGTGTCCTCGTCCAGCCAGCTAAAGCTCGACTTCGAGGCAGGAGCGCGAAAGCCGCCATCGACGAACGATCTGCTTTCGATATCGAATTCGCGCATCTCGCTGGCATCGCCGCCATCCGGCGACAGGTTGAGCAGGCAGCGGCTGAAGTCGGGGTAGAGCCGACTGGCGCCGCTGAACACCCATTTCACCCCCTCTTTCGCCGCCAGACTGTCGAAGTCGATGATCGTCTGCCATTCCGGCTTGTCGGTCTTGTAGGAGGCGACGGTGGTGCGCCGCCAAACGCCGAGTACGTTCGTCCGGTCCTGCCAGAAATTATAGACATAGCCGTTGATAGCGGCCCCAACGGCGATGTTATCCTCGGCTGTCATCAGGTGGAGCGCCGTCTCGAACGACGTCTGATAGGACGGATCACCCTGCAGCTCCCCGACCGTAACTGCATTTTGGTGAT
Organism: Mesorhizobium sp. M1273; assembly: GCF_040318195.1. NCBI lineage: Bacteria > Pseudomonadati > Pseudomonadota > Alphaproteobacteria > Hyphomicrobiales > Phyllobacteriaceae > Mesorhizobium > Mesorhizobium sp. M1273. Next base: position 164,630 of record NZ_JAMYLV010000007.1, read on the forward strand.
GCACCCAGTCGAGCGCCTGCTTGCCCCTCCTGTCCTCAAGCCAGAGAAACGGGTCTTCGGCCGCCGAACCCGGCTGGCCCTTGGTATTCGATTTGGTCATGAGGTCTCCGGTTGAGTCGGGTGGCGACATAGCCAAGATCGACATGGGGCCGCTTGCATTCAAGTCATTCGTCAAACGGCGGCTTTCTGGCATTCACACCATCCGTCTTCGAATGACCGTTACAACTGCCAGCGCCAGGCAAATGGCACCGAGCGTCATTGGCAGGCCGCCGGCGCCAACAACATCCATGGCGCTGCCCGCCAGCGGCGGCACGGCGATGCCGCCGACGCCCCACATCAGCGAGAAGGCGGCGTTGCCGGCGACCAGTGCCGAGCCGGTGAACCGCTCGCCGAGTTCAATGATCGACATCGTGTAAATGCCGTAGGAAACCGCGCCCCAGATGAAGACGCACGGCCAGATCAGCGGCGTCTCGATGAGAACCGGCAACAGAACGCATCCGAGCACCGTCATCGAAACACAGATGAACCGCACCAGCCGCGCTGTCAGTCGTTCCGCCAGCAGGCCGAGCGGCACCTGCATAGCGATGTTGCCGGCGATCATCACCGACAGCAGCGCCGACATGCGCGCTTCCGCAATGCCATAATGTGTTCCGTAGACCGGCAGCAAGGCGAGCACCGCCTGTTCGAAACCGGCGGCCACGACGACGGCCGATAACAACAGCCAAGCCTGCGGCACGAACCCCAGGACCGAAACCCGGTGCCCGCTCTCGTCGACCTTGGGCAGCCGTGCCAGCACCGAGGCGAGGCAGGTGCCGCAAAACAGGAATGCGGCAATGCCGACGACGAACGGTGGCCACCCCTCGGTGCCGACGGCAAGCAGGCAAAGCGGACCAGCCGCGAAACCCGCCGAAATGATCGTGGAATAGACGCCCATGACGCGGCCGCGGCGTGCCGGCGGCGCCAGTGCGATCACCCAGACTTCGCTCAGCACGTAGAGCGGGTTGGTGACGGCGCCGATCAAAAAGCGCAGCGGAAACCACAGGTAGACATTTTGCGTCCAGCCGATCAGCGCCAGCACCAGCGCCGAAAGTGCCGCGCAAGTAAGCGTGGTGCGCCCTGCCCCGAAACGTCGTGCCAGCGCCGGAACCAGCGGCGACGAGACGATGAAGCCGATCGGCGTCATTGCCGCCGACAGGCCGATCATGGCCGGCGAGACGCCCTGGCGCTGCAGGATGAAGCTCAACAGCGGATAGCTCAGCCCTTGCGCGATGGCGAACACCGAGACGGTGGCGATCACGCCGGTGATCGCCGCCCATTGCACTGTCTCGCCGCTGTCCTGTTCCGCCCGGTCCATGATGCAGGACTAGCGTTTCGCTTTCATCGCGGTAAGCACCGGCAACGAAAACCGCTTGCGCCAGCCGGAAGAGATAAGAGCCTGACGATCCCTCCGGCTGCCCTTCAGGCATGTCGCTTCCCTCGTCCTAGTGGTCGCCGCCTCCGCAATGGCCGGCCGGCCGGCAGTCCATTATGCCGCCGCATTGCCGCAGCGTACGAGGACTATCATGACCGCCGCCCTTCAGCCCGCCGAACCTGCATTGGCAAACGACCGCGCCCGTCGCGGCGGCCGCGCGGGAAAGCGTGCCGGCGGATCGGCGGCGTTCGAGCAGCCGCCGTTTCGGCAGTTGAAGAACCCGCTGGCGCCGACCCGGCTGGTTTCCGACGACGAGCTGGAATCTATCCACCTCGCCTCTCTGCGCGTGCTGCGGGAAATCGGCGTCGACGTGCTGCATGACGAAGCCCGGCGCATTATGAAGGCGCATGGCGCCGATGTCCGCGAAGGCAGCGAGCGGGTGCGCTTCGACAGTGACATGATCCTGGAACTGGTTGCGCACTGCCCGCCGGAATTCACCATCCACGCCCGCAACCCGGCGCACAACGTGCGCTTCGGCGGCGATAATCTGATCATCTCGATGATGGCGTCGGCGCCCAATTGCTCCGACGTCGACCGCGGCCGCCGGCCGGGCAACCAGCAGGACTACCGCAACTTCCTCAAGCTTGCGCAGATGCACAACATATTGAACTGCACGGGCGGCTATCCGGTCGAGCCGATCGACATCCATCCGTCCGTCCGCCACCTTGAATGCATACGTGACCTCGCCACGCTGACCGACAAGATGTTCCACATCTATTCGCTCGGCAAGGAGCGCAACGTCGACGGCATCGAGATCACCAGGATCGCACGTGGCATCAGCCATGAGCAGTTGCTTGCGGAGCCGTCGGTATTCACCATCATCAACACCAATTCGCCGCTCAAGCTCGACGTGCCGATGATGGAAGGCATCATCCAGATGTCGAGCAAGGGCCAGGTGGTCATCGTGACACCGTTCACCCTGTCCGGCGCTATGGCGCCGGTGACGATTGCCGGCGCGCTGGTGCAACAGAATGCCGAGGCGCTGTCCGGCATCGCCTTCGCGCAGATGGTGCGCAAGGGCGCGCCTGTCGGCTACGGCGGCTTCACCTCGAATGTGGACATGAAGTCCGGCGCGCCGGCCTTCGGCACGCCGGAATATATGAAGGCGCAGCTGGTCGGCGGGCAGCTCGCCCGCCGCTACAACATCCCCTACCGCACCTCCAACACCTGCGCAGCCAACACGGTCGACGCGCAGGCCGCCTATGAAAGTGTGTTCTCGCTGTGGGGCGCCATCCAGGGCGGCGGCAACCTGATGATGCATGCCGCCGGCTGGCTCGAAGGCGGCCTGCGCTGCTCCTATGAGAAGACCATCCTGGATATAGACCTGTTGCAGATGGTCGCAGAGTTCCTGACGCCGCTCGATCTTTCCGAGGAAGCACTCGGTTTCGACGCCATACAGTCCGTCGGCCCCGGCGGCCATTTCTTCGGCACCCAGCACACGCAGGACCGCTACAAGACCGCGTTCTATGCGCCTATTATCTCGGACTGGCGCAATTTCGAGAGTTGGGCGGAGGCCGGATCGCCGACGGCGCTCGAAAAGGCCAATCGCGTCTGGAAGGAACGGCTGGCCTCCTATGAAGAGCCTTACATGGATCCGGCAATCCGGGAGGAGCTCAACGCCTTCGTCGACAAGCGCCGGGCCGAAGGCGGCGCGCCGACCGATTTTTGATCATCTGATGAGTAGTCGACCCCCACTCCGTCTTGATGGCAGGCTGGCCCGAAACATCGCTGTATCCCATCTCCGCTTTGTTTTCGCGCCCCGCTCACTCGATTCAATCTCTTCAAAAACGGATCTATCTTCATGAAATCTCATGCAAAAGCGGTTGTCATCGGCGGCGGCGTCGTTGGCTGCTCGGTGCTCTATCATCTGGCCAAATCTGGCTGGACCGACATCATGCTGATCGAGCGTTCGGAGCTCACTTCCGGCTCGTCCTGGCATGCGGCGGGCGGCTTCCATACGCTGAACGGCGATCCCAACGTCGCCAAGCTGCAGGCCTATACGGTGCAGCTTTACAAGGAGATCGAGGAGATTTCCGGCCAATCCTGCTCGCTGCACCTGACCGGCGGCGTGATGATGGCCGACACGCCCGAGCGCATGGACTTCTTGCGGCTCGCCCACGCCAAGGGCCGCTATCTCGGCATGGACACCGAACTGATCACGCCGTCCGAAGCCAAGGCAATGTTCCCGCTGATGGACGAGACGAATTTCGTCGGCGCCATGTGGGATCCAGTCGAGGGCCATCTCGACCCTTCCGGCACCACCCATGCCTATGCCAAGGCCGCCAGGAAGCTAGGCGCCGAGATCGTACTGCGCAACCGCGTCGTGGAACTGACGCAGGAGGTCGACGGCACCTGGAACGTCGTCACTGAGCAAGGCACAGTCAAAGCCGAGCATGTGGTCAACTGCGGCGGCCTGTGGGCGCGCGAGATCGGTCGCATGGTCGGCGTCGAACTGCCAGTGCTGGCCATGGAGCATATGTATCTCCTGACCGAGCCGATGCCGGAGGTCGAGGAATTCAACAAGTCGACCGGCCGCGAGATGATTGGCGTGCTCGATTTCAAGGGCGAGATCTATACCCGCCAGGAGCGCAACGGCATCCTGCTCGGCACCTATGAAAAGGCCTGCAAGCCGTGGTCGCCGGTCAGCACGCCCTGGGATTTCGGCCACGAGCTGCTGCAGCCAGACATCGACCGCATCGCGCCGTCGCTCGAGATCGGCTTCAAGCATTTCCCCGGCATCGAAAAGGCCGGCATCAAGCAGATCATCAACGGCCCCTTCACCTTCGCGCTGGACGGCAACCCGCTGGTCGGCCCGGTGCAGGGCCTGACCAATTTCTGGTGCGCCTGCGCCGTCATGGCCGGCTTCAGCCAGGGCGGCGGCGTCGGCCTGGCGCTGTCGAACTGGATGGTCCATGGCGACCCCGGCTTCGACGTCTGGGGCATGGACGTTGCGCGCTTCGGCGAATGGGCAACGCTGCGCTATACCAACGCAAAGGTCCGCGAAAATTATTCGCGCCGTTTCTCCATCCGCTTTCCCAACGAGGAATTACCGGCGGCAAGACCAGCGCAGACGACCCCGCTTTACGACACCATGATCGCCAACAACGCCGTCATGGGCGACAGCTGGGGTCTCGAAACCCCGCTCTGGTTCGCGCCGAGAGGCTCGGAGCCGAAGGACGTTGTGTCCTTCCACCGCTCCAATGATTTCGGCCCGATCAGCGAGGAAGTGCGCGCCACCCGCGAGAAGGTCGGCGTCACCGAGATCGCCAACTTCGCCAAATACGAAGTCTCCGGACCAGGGGCCGAGGACTTCCTCAACCGTCTGATGACCAATCGCATGCCGAAGACCGGCCGCATCGTGCTGACGCCCATGCTGAACGAGTTCGGCCGGCTGATCGGGGACTTCACCATCGCCAAGGCGAGCCCAAGGGGTGGGGAAGAACGCTTCATGATATGGGGTTCTTCGGCAGCGCAAAAATACCACATGCGCTGGTTCGAGAAGCATCTGCCGAAGGACGGAAGCATCCGCATCCACCGCTTCGACCAGACGCTGGTCGGTCTCTCCATCGCCGGGCCGAAATCCCGCGACCTGCTGCAGAAACTGGTCGATGTCGACATCTCGACCACGGCCTTCCGCTTTATGGATTTCCGCGAAATGGCGGTCGGCGGCGCGCCCTGCATGGTCAATCGCATCACCTACACCGGCGACCTCGGCTACGAGATATGGATGGCGCCTGCCTACCAGCGCTTGGTCTACAAGGCGATCAAGGAGGCTGGCGAAGAGTTTGGGCTTGTCGATTTCGGCATGCGGGCTTTGCTCTCTATGCGCCTTGAAAAGAACTTCCCGACCTGGTTCCGCGAGCTACGTCCGATCTACGGACCGTTCGAAGGCTCGATGGACCGCTTCATCAAGCTGGAGAAGAACGACTTCATCGGCCGGGAAGCAGCGGCCAAGGAACAGGCAGAAGGGCCGAAACTGCGCCGTGTCTCCTTCATCGTCGATGCCGCGGATGCAGACGTCATGGGCGACGAGCCGATCTGGGCCAAGGTCGGCGGCAAGGATTACGGCACCGTGGAAAAGCCGCATGGCTATGGCGCGCCGCGCTTCGACGCGGGCGGCAAGGAAGTGCGCGGCTCGAACGCCGCCGAAGGCGCGTCTGCCGTGCGCGGCATTGTCGACGGCGACTGGCGCGTGGTCGGCTGGGTCACCTCCGGCGGCTATGCGCATTATGTCGAGAAGTCGATGGCGCAGGGATATGTACCGGCGGCGCTTGCCGAGAACGAGAGCGCCGGCCTGTTCGAGATCGAAATCCTCGGGCACCGGCGTCCCGCACGCGTCAATGTCGAACCGCCTTTCGACCCGAGCGGCGAAAAGATGAGGACGTAGGCGCAGCCAGCCGGTCGCATTGTGCGGAGCATACTCTTCATGCTAGCGCAGCCGGCAACACTCTGCTGGCAAGGGCGATGAGATTTCATTGAAGTACAATCTGAGATGGGCCGAGTGGCTGGCCGAGGGACGGATCGGCCCCTTCCCGGCGGCGATCGTCATGGTCGCGGCTTACTTTGCCTTGCAGACCATCATACTGTCCCTGTTGAGCTCTTGGGCGGGAACCGGCGTCGGCATCGATGATGCGGAGCAGCTGATCTATGTTCCGTATCTCTGGGCTGGATATGGCGGCTCGCAACCACCCCTGTACACCTGGATCAACTGGCTGGCCGCGCATGTTTTCGGCACCAGTATCTTCACGCTGAAGCTCGTCAAATACTCCGTGCTGTTCCTTGCCGCCTGCAGCGTGTTCGCCGCCATGCGGCGGTTCAGCTACACCAAAGCGACAGCGGCGGCGGCCATGTTCGGCCTGTTTACGATCCCGCAGATCGTCTGGGAATCGCAGCGCGCCTTGTCGCATTCCGTCGCCGTCGTCGGCTTCTGCTCGCTGCTCCTGCTGGCCATGGCCTATCTTCTCGAGCGGCGAAGCATGATCGCCTATGCGGCGTTTGGCCTGGCCACGGCGGCGGCAATTCTTGCCAAATATAATGATGTCTTCCTCGTGGTGGCCCTTGTTGCGGCCGTGCTGTCGCTGCGCGAATGGCGCAGCGCGATTCTCGATCCGAAGTTCGCCATCAGCATAGCGGTCGCGATATTGGTGCTGGCGCCAACCACCTATTGGAGCCTCATGCATCCCGCCGATTTATTGTCGAGAGGCGAGAAGTTCGGAATAGACGCGCAACAAGGGCGCGTGGCGGCGGCCTTTGTCGGCGCCGGCAAGTTTATCATGGGCACCTTCAATTTCGCGGTCTTGCCGATGCTCGTTTCCGCCCTCACGTTCTGGCTGGCGAAGTTCCGTTTCTCCGAGCGGCACCCGAAAGGTCCGGCAAGGGAAATTCTGTTGTGGCGTACCTTGGCGCTCGGCTTGGCCATGCTTGCAGTACTTGTACTTGCCACCGGCGTGACGGTGGTCAAGGACCGCTGGCTGCTACCGGTCCTGTTCATGTTGCCGCTGGCCATCGTCGCCACTATGGAACGGCTGGCGCCGCGCGGCAGGAATGCGCAGCTCCTGGTGATCGCGGCTGGAGCGATCATCGCCGTGCTGCTCGCGCCCGCCACCTGGTACGTCCAGATAAACGGGACCAGTGGCCTCTCGCGGATGATCCGCGTGGATTACCCCGCCCTCTATCGCCAACTGACTGCGGACGGACCGGTCAAAACCGCAATATCTGATGGTGCATGGGTCGGAAACCTGCGGTTGGTCGACGAAAAACTGGTCGCACTTGACCAGGAAGTGCCTAATTTCGAAACGCTGATGCAGGAACCAGCCGTACTCGTCTGGCTTGACCGAGACGATCCGCGTCCGGTCATTTTGGAGCAGCTCAAAGCGGCCGGCTATGAGCCGGACGGCCAACCACGGCAAATGATGGTTCCGCTGTTGCGCGGCACCGGCAAGTCCGCCCGGGCCGGCGCCTATGTAAGATTGAAGAGAATGGCGGTGGGAGAAGCCACGGCGCCCAAGGAAGGCGTTAGCGGAGGAGCCGAGGGTGGACAGGAACCCGACTGACCGGCCCCGTCATCACCGCAAGATCATGCCGTTCGAGCCCGACGGATCGAATGATGTGCTGCGCAAAAAATCGCAGCTGAAGGCCGCTGAACTCAACCAGCATGCGCTGGGCTATGGAGCGCTGGCGGAAGCCGAATGGCAGGCGGCGGGCATTGCTGCTCCTGACCTGCCCGCCATGCGCCGATACCGGCTCGAGCGCATCCGCGCCGAGCTGAAGCGCCGCGACTATGCGGGAGCCCTGCTCTACGATCCGGTCAACATCCGCTACGCAACGGATGCGACCAACATGCAGCTCTGGGTCTCACACAATCGGACCAGGCATTGTTTCGTCGCCACCGATGGCCCGGTGGTGCTGTTCGACTATTTCTCCTGCGAGCACCTTTCCGATCATTCCGGCGTCGTCGACGAGGTGCGGCCGGCGGTGTCGTGGGCTTATCTGTACAGCGGCGAGCTGACCGGCCAAAAAGCCCGCCGCTGGGCAGCCGGCATCGCCGAACTGGTATTGGCACATGGCGGCGGCAATCGCCGCATCGCCGTCGATCATATCAACCCTGAGGGCATCGAAGAGCTCGCCCGTCTCGGCATTTCGACCGGCAATGGCGAGGCGGTGATGGAAAATGCGCGGCTGATCAAATCGCCCGACGAAATCCTTGCCATGCGCCGGGCGATCGTCGCTTGCGAGGCGGCGATGAGCGAGATGGAGCAGGCGCTGAGGCCTGGCATCTCCGAGAACGAATTGTGGGCCGAACTCCATCGCGGCAACATCGCGCGCGGCGGCGAATGGATCGAAACCCGGCTCCTGTCGTCGGGTCCGCGCACCAATCCATGGTTCCAGGAGTGTTCGTCGCGGACGATCAAGGCCGGCGAGCTCGTCGCTTTCGACACCGACCTGATCGGTCCTTACGGCTTCTGCGCCGACCTTTCGCGCACCTGGCTTTGCGGTGACGCGCCGCCGTCGCAGGAGCAGCGCGACCTGTTCCGCATCGCCGCGGACCAGATCGCCCACAACACGGAGCTGATGCGGCCGGGCATATCGTTCCGCGACCTCGTCGAGGGCTCGTCAGTGCCACCGGGAGACTGCTTCCCGGCCCGTTACGGGGTGCTCTATCACGGCGTCGGCCTTGCCGACGAATACCCGACTTTGCCGCATGCTAGCGACTGGACCGACGACACACCGGACGGAGTGCTCGAACCTGGCATGGTGCTGTGCGTCGAGAGCTATATCGGTCGGCTTGGCGGCTACGAAGGCGTCAAGATCGAAGAACAGATCCTGATCACTGAAACCGGCAACGAGAAGCTTTCGACCTACCGGCTCGACAATCGGCTGCTTGGCGGCTGAGCGACGCTAATGCGTGTCGCGCAAAACTGTGCAGCGGCTTTGCGATAACGACATGTATAAAACAAGAATCTAAAGCGCGTTGCATGAGGCCGATCGAACGCGACGCGCTTTACGTGAGCGCGGCGATCGCTTCGCGCATCGTGGCGACGATCGTTTCCGGCGTCGTCCTGGCGGTGATGAACGGCAAGCCTTTGCGCCGCCTTGTCCAGCCGACGACCGTCACCTTCTGCGCCGCCGGCTCGAAACGCTGCGCCAGCGCCCAGCTCTCGCAATCGATCGCCGCCACATCCGCCCTGCCCTCGGCAACGGCAACGACCGAAGCGCGGTGCCCGCAGCTCTCGCTCAGCCCGGAAAAGATATCCAGACTCTCGCCCAATGCTTGCAGGTCGCGTGCTGGCGCGATGATGCCCGACATGGAATCGAGGCTGTTGAAGGTGAAGCGCTTGCTGCGAAGCTGATCGAGCGGAATGACGGCACCGCCGTCGGCCGGCGCCCTTGCCGGCGGTGCCTCGCCCGCCCTCATGACGATGGCGCTCGAATAGAGTTCGCCCTGTCCACCCTCGAAGGCGTCGTAACGCGGCTGGCCGATGAGCTGGACACGCTGCGACAGGCCGAGTTCCATCGGTCCCCAGCAGGTTTGTGCAAAGAGCAGCGCCGGATGCAGCCAGAGCTGGTGAAAATCCAGTTCGTCCGGCGGCAATGTCGCCGGATCGGGCGCGATGGGTTTTCCCTGATCATCGCGAATACCGCCAGGTACGGGGGGCAAATCGCCGGTGCGGCGGATGATCGTCTCCGGCGCATCGATGCCTTTTTGTCTGAAAGCATCGCGCAGCCGCGCCCATTGCGCGTCGACATCGTCCCGCGCTTCCGGCCAGTCGTACATCGGCAAAGCCGCAATGAATTCGCTCATGCCGGGATTTGACCGTTATGCGGGGAAATTGACAAGGTCAGGAAAGCGTCGTCCGCGCGGCACCGCCTGCAACAACGCAAGAATCATTCTTTCGGCGGCTCGGCGGGTACCGGCGCGCTGCCAAGCCCATTGAGGCTGCGTGCCCTGACGCGCGGCTTGAATGCGCGTCCTGGTTCCGGCATGCGCCGCAGCACGGGATGGACGACCGGCTCCTTCGCCTTGAAGGCATAGGCCTTGAGCAGCGCGAAATAGTTCGGATAGGCGTAGCCATTGTTCATCCGCAGCCATTCGTCGCGGCGGTCGCGAAACACCTTCGGCAGCCTGTACCAGGCCACCGTCGGGCTCTTGTGATGGACGAAATGCAGATTGTTGTTGAGGAACAGGAAGGACAGCGGCGAGCGCTCGACGATGATCGTGCGGCCTTCCGGATGTTCAGACCATTGGTGCTCGGCGTAGGTGCGGATCGAAATCAGCGACTGCCCAAGCCACACCGACACCAGTATGTAGAGCCATAACGGCATGCCGAAGCCGAACTGCACGACAGGCAGCACCACGACGAGGCCGATCGCATGCAGCAGCCATGCCTTGCGGATGGACTTGTCGCCCGCGGCAACCTGCTTGGCGTCGTCGATGAAAAAGCCGATGCAGGAAAGCCACGGGCCTAGCACCAAACGCCCGATCATCGTGTTGTTGACCTTCAGCAGGAATTTCATCGCCGACGGCAGCTCCTCGTGCTGCCAGAGAGCCTTGTAATAGCTTTCGGGATCATCGAGCGGATCGGTCAGGCGCTCGTCTGCATGGTGGCGCAGGTGAATGGTCTTGAACCGGCGAAACGGCCAGACAAGGCCAATCGGCAGGAACACAAAGGCTTCGTTGAGCCGCGCATTCCGGGTTGGGTGGCCGTGCAGGACCTCGTGCATCAGCGAGGATTGTAGCGCCGCAATCAGGGTCAGAAAGGCGAGTGCCAGCAACGGGTAGGATGGCCACAGCAGAAAGCCGGCAGCGAGCCAGCCGCCGTAGCATAGAAGTGCGAGAAATACGGTCGGCCATTCGATGGTCGCTGCGCCGTGTCGCCTGTTGCCAATGCTCGTCATGCTATCGACCACTGCCTTCCAGTCGCCGGAACCCGTTTGATTCCTGACAACATTGTGTCAGGAGCGTTGCGTCGGCGCAACGCGATAAAGCGCACAAACTGTTGCGATTGCGCATTTTCAGCTACATATGTTATGTATTGTAAACAGCCAACAGGATTCATTTACGCCTGAAGCCCGCGTTCGCGGCTTTAAGCGCAAATTTTTCCTCCTATTGAATGGGGTAGCGATTTGGATAAGCGCGACCTGTCGACGATCTTTCGCGAGCGCCTGAAAATGCTCTTGACAAGGTCCGATTTGAACCAGTCGGCCTTCGCCGCCGCGGTTGGCATCGACCGTTCGGCGCTGTCGCAGCTGCTCTCCGGCGCGTCGATCCGCCTTCCCCGCGCCGAAACGCTGCTCAACATCGCCGCCGAATTCAAAGTCTCGCTCGACTGGCTGCTCGGCCTCAGCCACGACGAGGGCGTCACCGGTGAAATCCGCGAGAGCCTTGAGATCGAGGAGGCGCCGGACGGCTTCGACCGCACGCTGCTGGCTCGCTGGCATGCCGAGGCGGCGGGAACGAAAATCCGCTACGTGCCGGCCGGCATTCCCGATCTTCTGCGCACCGAGGCGCTTGTCGACTACGAAGCCGTTATCGCCAACAAGAGTCGCGAGGCACAGGCCGGCGAAACGCAGTACCGCATCGACTACAACCGACGGCCCGAAACCGACATGGAAGTCTGTATGCCGCGCCACACGCTGGAGATCTTCGCACGCGGGCTGGGCGTGTGGGACCGCTTTCCGGAGGCCGACCGCCACCAGCAACTCCTGCACATGGCGACACTGCTCGACGACCTCTATCCCACCTTCCGCCTGTTTCTCTATGACGGGCGGATGCGCTATTCGATCCCCTACACCATCTTCGGGCCCTATCGCGCCGCCATTTACGTCGGCGACATGTATCTGGTGCTGAATGCCACGCAGCCGATCCGCATCCTGACCAGCCATTTCGACAATCTGATCCGTGCCGCGGACGTCAACGCGCATGAAGCGGCCAGCTTCACGCGAAAGCTGGCGGAGATGCGATTTTGACCGGTTGCTCTACGTGCCGACATTGACGGCACATAAAGAATTCTTTATATCCTTATCTCAGTTATTCTTCCGGGAAGGCGTATTTCACATGACCAATCCGATCAACGCTCTGCTTGCCGAAAAGGGCGTCCTGCTCGCCGATGGCGCCACCGGCACGAATCTGTTCGCCATGGGCCTTGAGGCCGGAGAGGCTCCCGAGCTCTTGAACGAGACCGCGCCCGACACCATCACCAGCCTGCACCAGAACTTTGTCGATGCCGGCGCCGACATCATCCTGACCAACTCTTTTGGCGGCACCCGCCATCGGCTCAAGCTGCACCACGCGCAGGACCGGGTCTATGCGCTGAACAAGCGCGCGGCCGAGATCGCAAGCGCCGTCGCCGGCAACGCCGGCCGCAAGGTGATCGTGGCCGGCTCCGTCGGCCCGACCGGCGAGCTGCTGGTGCCGCTCGGCGCCATGACCTATGACGAGGCGGTCGAAGCCTTTGCCGAGCAGATTGAGGGGCTGAAGGCCGGCGGCGCCGAAGTCGCCTGGATCGAAACCATGTCGGCGCCTGACGAAATCCGCGCCGCCGCCGAAGCCGCCATCCGCGTCGGCCTGCCCTATACCTATACCGGCTCCTTCGACACCGCCGGCCGCACCATGATGGGACTGCTGCCGAAGGACATCCACGGCGTCGTCGATGGCCTGTCGCAGACACCGCTCGGTGTCGGCGCCAATTGCGGTGTCGGCGCCTCCGACATTCTCGCGTCGCTGCTCGACATGACCGAGGCGAAGCCGGAAGCAACGGTGATCGTCAAGGGCAATTGCGGCATTCCCGAATTTCGCGGTGCCGAGATCTACTATTCCGGCACACCCGAGCTGATGGCCGACTATGTGCGCCTCGCCGTCGATGCAGGCGCCAAAATCGTCGGCGGCTGCTGCGGCACCTCGTTCCAGCACCTCGCCGCAATGCGCAAGGCGCTCGATGCGCACACCAAGTCGGATCGCCCGACCGTCGAGCAGATCGTCGAACGCATCGGCCCGATGCGCAACAAGCAGGCTACGGTCAATGTCGCCGAGACCAGCGAAGCCCGCCGCGAGCGGCGCCGCGGACGCGCCTGACGCTTTCGTCTGCGACATGGTCCGCGCGAAGCGGTGCGGCCGCGAAAAAAGGCCGGCAAGGTTTCCCTCGCCGGCCTGCCTCACTCGCCCGTAGGCCGGCTCCCCCTATCAGAACGATCCCATCTGAAAGAAACCGGCCGTCATTGCCACTACCGGTTACCGCCGAGCGCCGAGGCAAGGCGCACAAGCGAGAGGAACTCGGACCGGTATCCAAACGGATCGGCTCCTCTGGCGGCGGTGGCAATCTGCATGATCTTGTCGTAGCCGAACTTCGCGGTAGCATCCTCGTCGCGCAGCTTCTGGCCGAAGGCAGCAACGGCAACAGAGAAACGCTGGTCGGTGCTGGCCTGGTCGAACGACGCCACCTCATTGGCTGACGTTACCGGCGTGGTGATCAGCTTCGAGGTGTCCTCGTTCGGCAGCTTGTAGCGGATCTTGACGAAAGCATATTCGTCGGCATTGGCGACACCGCCATTGTTCACCGAGGCCTGGCCGTAGCGCAACTGGTCGATCTGTTCGCCGCCGCTGCCCTTAGGCGTGATCTCGTAGATCGCGGTGACTGAATGACCTGAGCCGATCTCGCCGGCATCGACCCGGTCATTGTTGAAATCCTCTCGATTCAAGGCGCGGGTTTCGTAGCCAATCAGCCGGTACTCCGAGACCTTGTTCGGGTTGAACTCGACCTGGATCTTCACGTCCTTGGCGATGGTGAACAGTGTCGAGGAGGCATCCTCGACCAGCACCTTCTCGGCCTCCGCCAATGTATCGATGTAGGCAGCAGTGCCATTGCCGTTCTGGGCGATGGTCTGCATCATCTGGTCGTTCAGATTGTCGCGGCCGAAGCCGAACACCGACAGGAATACGCCTGTCTTGCGCTCCTTTTCGATCAGCCGCTTCAGGTCGTCGTCGTCGGTCTGGCCGACATTGAAGTCGCCATCGGTGGCGAGCATCACCCGATTGATGCCGTCCTTGACGAAGGATTTCTGCGCCAGCCTGTAGGCTTCCTTGATGCCGGCCTCGCCTGCCGTCGAGCCGCCGGATGTCAGATTGTCGATGGCAGCGAGGATCTTGTCCTTTTCCGAAGCCTTGGTGGGCTCCAGCACGGTACCGGCATCGCCCGCATAGGTGACGATCGAGACGGTGTCGTCAGGTCTCAGCTTGTTGACCAGCAGTCGGAAGGCCGACCGCAGGAGCGGAAGCTTGTCCTGCTCGTTCATCGACCCCGACACATCGATCAGGAAGACCAGATTGGCCCTGGGCTGCTCGGCCGGCTTCACGTCGAAACCCTTGATGGCGACATGCATCAGCCTGGTGTGTTCGTTCCACGGCGTCGGCATGACGCTGACGGTCGAGTTGAACGGCGTCGAGGCGGAGTCCGGGCCTTTCCAGTCATAGGGGAAGTAGTTGACCATCTCCTCGACGCGAACCGTGTCGGCCTGCGGGATAAAGCCTTCCTTCAGCGAGCGCCGGACGAAGGAATAGGAAGCGGTGTCGACATCGATCGAGAAGGTCGAGACCGGGTCTTCAAGTGCGGCATGCACCGGGTTGGTCTTGAAATTCTCGACGCGGTCGCGCTTTTCCTCTTGCGGCAGCATCTGGTCGGCCGGCGCAGCGGCGGGCTGCTGTGCCATCAGCTTGGGCTCGGCAACCGTGCCAGGCATGCGGCCGACCCGCGCGCCGCCATCGGCTGAAGGGGCCGCGGAGCTTGCGTCGCCGTTCAACGCAAGCTCGCTGCTCGGCTGCGGTTCGGGTGCATTGCGGCTGAGCACATCCTGCTGCGTCAGCCCGCCGACTGCGGTCGATTCCGCCTTCGGCGGCGATGTCGGCGCCACAAGCGCCTCGCCGGTGTCGCGGCTTTCACTGTCGGCGTCCGCCTTCTTCTGCTTGTCCGCTTCGGCAACGACCGGCGGTTTGACGGTCGTCGGCTTGTCAGCCAGCGTTTCGGTGATCTTATCCCTGCCGAATTCGGGCCCGCCGAATTTGGATTCCCCCAGCATGTAAATGGTAGCGTATCCGGCGATCGGCAGGGCAACGAGCCCGGCAATGGCCGGCGTGGCGAAGAGTTTCTTTTGCATGATTTCGCTCCAGAGCCTTTGTGCTCGCTCTGTGAGACGAACCCCGCCTGCCGATCCTTGGGCGGCAGGCAAAGTTTTTTCTTCCATGTCATAGGCGCGCAGCGCGGCCTGGAGGGCACGCGCCTTTGCGTCCGCGTCCGGCGCCGGTGCTGCGATGTCGCGCAGTCTGTTCAGTTCGTTGTCGTCGACCATGGTCACACTTCCCCGGCTGAACGCATCAGCGTCTTCAACCGTTTCTTCGCTTCATGGATGTGCCAGGAAACCGTCGTCTCCGAGATCGCCATCGCCTCGGCGGCGGCTGCGTGGCTCAGCCCTTCGCCATAGACCAGCAGCACCGCGTCGCGCTGCTTGTCCGGCAGCTTGCGTACCGCTGCCCAGAGCGCCTCGGCCGGGTCTTCCGGCTCGGCCGAGATTTCCGCCGAAATCAGCGCATAGGCGCCATAGGCCTCGGTCTTGATCGTCTCGCGGGCGGTCTTGCGCATCATGTCGCGCGCCGCATTCAGCGTCATGGTGTAGAGCCACGTCGTGAAGGCACCGCTGCCGTGATAGTCGCGGATCGCCCGCCCGAGCCGGACGCAGACTTCCTGGGCGATATCCTCGGCGTCGGCCTTTTTCCCGCACCAGCGATAGGCGGCGCGATAGACGAAACCATAGTGCCTTTCGAGCAACTTGCCGAAAGCACCCCGGTCTCCGCCCTTCGCCCGTCCGATCAGTTCGGCGTCGGAGGCTTCGCTTTCGTCCAGCATCATCGCCATCATTTGCCTGTTGGACGAAGGCTAATGGCGGTTCCTTGGGGCGATGGAAAGAATTTTTTGGCGGGCGGTCACGTCGTAATGGTTGGCGTGCCTTGGCCGAGCGTCTCCGCAAACAGCATCGTCAGCCGCTTCCAGTGGCGTTCGGCGCCGGCTGCATCGAAGGCACTATGGTCCGGCATGCACCAGCCATGCGCCATGCCGGCATAGTTCTCTATGACATGATCGACCTCGGCGGCGCGCAGTGTTTCGGCCAGCCGCGCCGATTGCTCCGGCGGAAAGCTGCGGTCGACACCGGCGGTGCCGATATAGACCCTTGCCTTGAGTGAGGCGGCCTTCCGGTGCGGACTGTCGGCGGCGTCACCGGCCAGATTGCCACCGTGGAAACTGGCAGCAGCGGCGATGCGGTCGGAATAGCTGGCCGCCGCGTTCAGCGCCCGCGCTCCGCCCATGCAGTAGCCGACAATGCCGACCGGCCCGGTCAGGCCTTGCGCAGCGAGCGCATCGAGGAACGCGCCGCTGTCGCGGATCGTCATCTCCTGGGTCGTGCCGCCGACGAGACCTGTGATTGCGGCCTTGCTCCTCTCGTCACTGAACGCAGTCTTGGCTTCGAAAGGGCCGTAGGGCGCGTTGCGGTAAAAAAGGTCCGGCACCAGCACCGCATAGCCTTCGTCGGTAAGCCTTTCCGCCATCTGGTCGAGCGCCGGTCGCGGGCCAAAAGCGTCCATGTAGAGGATGATCGCTGCCTTGGCTGGGGCTGCCGAGCGGAACAGCCCGGCTTTGGCCATGCCGTCACTCGTCTTGATCTGGATCGCTTGCTTGGCCATCGCCCGCTCCGTTGACGTGTCGTGCGATAGATATCCGCGCTGACCGTCGCCGCAAGCTGTAATGAGGCGATCTGCTTCAAGATTTCGTGCGGCATTCGGCGACGCTACAGACGCGCGAATGCTGCCATGTGAAAGGCCTGAACCTCGGCCGGATAGCGATAATCGGTGCCGTAAGGACAGGCGTTGCGATCAAGGCAGCCGCCGGTCCGGCAGGGCGCGCCGTTTTGCCCGCGCACATGGGCCAGACAGGTTTCATGTGCAAAACCATTCGCAGAATAAGCCTCGACCGGACAGGATTTCAGGCAAGGTTTTTCGGCACATGTGTCGCAAAGGTGAATCACGTCGCGGGGTTCTTGGAGCGCAATTTCGTCTTCGAACAGCAGCGCGCCGCGATAGGCATGCCAGAGCCCATATTGCGGATGCATGAGAACGCCGAGCGGCGACGGCTTCAGCCCCTCCGCACGCATCGCCCATTGCTGGAATGGCAGATAAGGCCTGTCGGACGGCGACACCGCGCGTGCCCCGAATCTTTCGGCCACCGCGCCGATCACTTCGCGAGACCATCTGTCGAGCGGATCGTCGATCGGCTGTGACTGTCTCTCCAGCCAGCGCAGGAAGTGCGGCCAAGGTGCGGCACCCGCCTGCCCCACCAGCAGAACGGATCTGGCGGCAGCGCCGGAGAGACCGGAAGGTGTCTCCTCAGCACCTGCAAAATTGAAGCCGCCGCGAAGCATAAGGCCATGGACGGAAAGTGCCGCCGCGATTGTTTGAGTCATGCCGCGCTCGGGATCACCCCTTCTTGTCCGGGTCGGAGAAGGCGCTCCGCCAGACTTCCTTGTGGATGATGTTGGCGACTTTAGCCCCGCCTGATTCGGGCTCCTTTCAGGTGAAGGCGTCGGCCATCGACGCCTTCTTCCTGGCGATGAAGTCCTTCAGCCCGTCGTCGATGCCCGGGTCGAGATACGGCGCCTCGTAGCTCTCCAGCCAGCGGCGGGCGAGCTCGTTGGCGCGCTGCGGCGCGGTCTTTTCGCCTTCGGCCAGCCATTGCTCGTAGGAATTGTTATCGGCGATGTTGGAACGGTAGAACGCGGTCTGGAAATTGGCCTGGGTGTGATCGCAGCCGAGATAGTGGCTGCCCGGGCCGACCTGGCGGATGGCGTCCATTGCCTGGCCGTTTTCCGACAGGTCGACACCCTCAGAGAACTTCTGCGTCATGCCGAGCTGGTCGATATCCATCATGAACTTTTCGTAGCAGGAGGCGAGACCGCCCTCGAGCCAGCCAGCCGAATGCAGCACGAAGTTGGTGCCGGCGAGGATCGTCGAGTTCAGCGTGTTGGCGCTCTCGTAGGCGGCCTGCGCATCGGGGATTTTTGAAGCACAGAGCGAACCGCCGGTGCGAAACGGCAGGCCGAGCCGACGGGCAAGCTGTGCGGCGCCATACGAGACCAGCGACGGCTCCGGCGTGCCGAAGGTCGGCGCGCCCGACTGCATCGAGATCGACGAGGCGAAGGTGCCGAACAGCACCGGCGCACCCGGCCGGATCAGCTGGGTGAACGACGCTCCCGCCAGAACCTCGGCTAAAACCTGGGTCAGCGTGCCGGCGACCGTCACCGGGCTCATCGCACCGGCAAGGATGAACGGCGTGACGATACAGGCCTGATTGTGGCGCGAATAGACCTTCAGCGCTCCCAGCATGGTCTCGTCGAAGACCATCGGCGAGTTGGCGTTGATCAGGCTGGTCAGCACCGTGTTGTTCTCGACGAAATCGTCACCGAACACGATCTTGGCCATCGCCACCGTATCTTCCGCGCGCTCGGGCGCGGTCACCGAGCCCATGAACGGCTTGTCCGAATATTTGATATGGCTGTAGACCATGTCGAGATGCCGTTTGTTGACCGGCACGTCGACCGGCTCGCAAACCGTGCCGCCCGAATGGTGGATCGACGGCGCCATATAGGCGAGTTTCACGAAATTCCGGAAATCCTCGATCGTCGCATAGCGCCTGACGCCGTCGAGATCGCGCACGAAGGGCGGTCCATAGACCGGCGCGAACACTGTCGCGTTGCCGCCGATCTGCACCGAGCGCTCGCCGTTGCGGGCGTGCTGGGTATAGACGGACGGAGCGGTCTTCAACAGCGAGCGGCAGAGGCCCTTGGGGAAATGCACCCGCTCGCCCTTGACGTCGGCGCCCGCCTCTTTCCAAAGCTGCAGCGCCTCGGCGTCGTCGCGGAAGATGATGCCGATCTCCTCCAGCACCGTGTCGGTGTTCTTTTCGATCAGCGCCAGCCCTTCCTCGTCCAGCACTTCATAGACGTTGATCTTGCGCTTGATATAGGTGAGCTGTGTGCCGGGGCCGCCGCCCGAACGCGCGGCCCGTCGGGCTGCGGCGCCACCGCTGGCAGCGCGCCCGCGCCGTGCGTTTGACGCTTCCTGATCGACCGGCGCGTTCTCACTCATAATCGTTCTTCCCTGGCTTTCGTTCTGGCCTGATTTACTCCGGCCGGGCTGTTGTACCGGCCTGAAATCCGTTTGCGGCCGCATATTGCGGTCTCTGGCCGGATCGTAGCCATGCACCCTATTCGAAACGGCCCGCCAGCGCCAACGCCTGTCGCAAAATCGACAAGAATTCCAAGAGATTTACGGTCGCTTTCGTTTTGCGGGAAGTCGCAAATCAGCTATGGACAACCGGCCCGTGCGGGTTAGGTATTGACGCGATATTTTTAAGCTGCCGCGATAGTTGTAGCCGGCAAGGAGCCTGAGAAAAAATGGCCGACGACGAGATCATCCTTTCGGAACTCTCCGACGACGAGTTGGTGCAGCAGATGCACGACGATCTTTATGACGGGTTGAAGGAAGAAATCGAGGAAGGCACCAATATCCTTCTCGAGCGCGGCTGGGCGCCTTACAAGGTGTTGACCGAGGCTCTGGTCGAGGGCATGCGTATCGTCGGCGAGGATTTCCGCGACGGCATCCTGTTCGTTCCCGAAGTGCTGCTGTCGGCCAACGCGATGAAGGCCGGCATGTTCATCCTGCGTCCGCTGCTTGTCGCCACAGGCGCGCCGAAGCAGGGCAAAATGGTGATCGGCACCGTCAAGGGCGACATCCACGACATCGGCAAGAACCTAGTCGGCATGATGATGGAAGGCGCCGGCTTCGATGTCATCGACCTCGGCATCAACAATGCGGTCGAAAAATATCTCGATGCCATCGAAAAGCACCAGCCCGACATCATCGGCATGTCGGCCCTGCTGACGACGACCATGCCTTACATGAAGGTCGTCATCGATACGATGAAGGAAAAAGGCATTCGCGACGACTATGTCGTACTGGTCGGCGGCGCACCGCTCAACGAGGAATTCGGCAAAGCCGTCGGCGCCGACGCCTATTGCCGCGACGCCGCGGTGGCAGTCGAGACCGCCAAGGACTTCATGAAGCGCAAGCACAACGTCCGCGCTTCGGCCTGAGCCAATAAGTCCGGCACGAACAAGAAAAGCCGCGCCTTGCAGTGCGGCTTTTTTATTCCCAAATGTTGAGAGCCGTGCGGATCAGGGTTTCTTGACGGTATCGTCAACTGCCTTCGCAGTGGATTTGATATCCTTACCGACGCCGCGCACCGTGTTGGCGCAGGCCGAAACAGCCAAGGCGCAGGCGAGAATAGCGATTGGCGCGACGCGGAACAATTTCATGATTGGTGTCTCCCTCAGCATATAAATTCGCTGGACAGCAACGAAGATCGATTAGACTGGTTCCATGACTACCGCGCGAAAACAACAATCCGATCAAGGCGACAGGCTGCTCGTCATCGCCTGCGGGATGATCGCGCGCGAAGTTTTGGCGGTCAAGGAGCAGCTCGGGCTCGACCATCTTGACCTGACCTGCCTGCCGGCGGAGTTCCATTTCTATCCGGACCGCATCGCGCCGGCCATGGACAGGGCTATCGAGAAGGCCAAGACCGACGGCTACAGACACATCTTCGTCGGCTATGCCGATTGCGGCACGGGTGGCCTGCTCGATCGGATCTGCGAGAAGCATGGCGTCGAGCGCATGGCCGGGCCGCATTGCTTTGCTTTCTACCAGGGCATGGATGCCTATGCGAAGGTCGCCGATGACGACATGATGTCGTTCTACATGACCGACTTCCTCTGCCGGCAATTCGATGCCTTCTTCATGAAGCCGCTCGGCCTCGACAAGCACCCGGAGCTGATCAAGGACTATTTCGGCAACTACGAGAAGCTGATCTATATCGCTCAGACCAACGACCCGGAACTCGACAAGGTCGCCGAAAAGGCGGCGAAAATGCTCGGCCTCGCCTATGAGCGCCGCTCGACCGGCTATGGTGACCTGACGAAGGAACTGGCCAGCGCCTCAGCACATTCGTAAAAGAAATAGCGTCCTCTAAGCGTTTGCCGGAGGCTGCCGTTCATTTTCGCCCACCGATTCACCGATCCGATATGACATCGATAATGCGCCCGGTTTCAAGGCGGATCGGCCCCCGCGCGGTTGGATCTTTAAGCAATATTTCGGCAAGCATTGCATCGACATTGTCGAAATTACTTTGCAGAATTGACGGATCACTTAGCTCCCAATACTCCCCTTCATCGACGACATTGAGACTGGAGAACAAGCGAGTAATTTCGCGAAGAAACCTGATGATCTCGATATGAGCGCCTGCACCTGAAAACTGAGTTTTACAATGTTGTTGAACGAAGAGGTGATTGTCGAACTCAAGCCGCAGCGGTTCCGAATTGGGATGCGGTTGAAGCTCTATTCCAAACACAGGGCCAATATAATCCACGTTTCGTTCATCAATGACTCGATTGAGCGTCTTCTCGCGCTCATCGATCTCGCGCACCGGCCAGTCTCGCGCAATGGCGAACGCCTTGGCTTCGTGCAGCAAAGCAGCATATTGCTCGTGACCCCGTAACTGTCCTTCAAAGTAGATTGTTACTCCCAACTACCTCTCCCAGTGACGCGCATTCCTGACGAATACCCGCGCTCTTATTCCGCCACAAGCCGGGCGAGCACATCGGCAAAGCTCGTCTTGCAGATGAAACCCAGCCGCTTCCTCGCCCGCGACGCATCATAGACCCGGTCGATCGACGAAAACATCGTCCAGCCTTTCTTCGCGTAGAGCGCCGGATAATCCGGAAAATAGCGCGCCACGACCGACGGCGCGTCGGCGATCAAGGCCGCGCAATCTTCGGGCTGGAAAGGCGTCGGTGCCGAGATGATGAAAGTGTCGAAGCCCAATTGCGGCGCTTTCTCCAGGGCAGCGATGTGGGCGTCGGCTGCGTCCTCCACCGTCAGCCGGCGGAACAACAGCTCATTGGCCTTGGTGTTGGCATCCGACTGTTCGATCACGTGCGCCATGTCGTCCGCCTCGGGAAAAAACCGGGCGGTGCGCAACACGATCACCGGCAGGCCGAACTGCAAATGATAGAGCCGGCAGAGCTGTTCGGCTGAAAGCTTGGTGACGCCGTAGATGTTGCGCGGTTCAGGCGACATGTCTTCCGTCAGCCATGCCGCCTTGCGCGTCCCGCCGGTGAAGCCGGCACGAATGGTTTGGGAAATCATCAGCGACGTCGTCGACGTGAACACGAAACGCTGAACGCCGAATGCTGCCGCCGCGTCGAGCAGGTTGAGCGTGCCGCGCACATTCGTCTCGACGAAATCCTCGTTGCGATAACGTTCGATGTCAGGCTTGTGCAGCGCGCCGCTATGGATGATGGCCTCGACGCGGTTCCCCTCGACCGCCCTTATGACCAGGTCGCGATCGGCGACTGAGCCGACGATCGGCGTTTCCGAAGACGGAACGGGATCGAGGCCGGTGACGTCATGGCCAAGAGCCCGCAGGCGCGGCGCCAAGGCGCTGCCCAGCCAACCGGACGATCCCGTCAGCAAGATCCGCATTCTTTCCACCTCGTTTCTGCTGTCGATGCTCAGGCACGGATGACAGAACGCGGCGAAACATTAAGGTATGCGCCAGACAAGAAAACAGCCTGCTCCAGCCATCAACAGGGAAACGCCACCGATGATCGCTCGCCTCATGTTTGCCGCAGCAACTGTCCTCTGCTTGACCATGCCCGCGTTCGCCGATGGCGAGGTGCAGACGCTGATAACGGCTGCCGACAAGGCGCGGCTCAACAAATATGGCGAGACGCGCAAGGCAGCGCTTGACGAGGCGAAGGCCGGCGATCCCGCCGAGGTCAAGCAGCTCGACGCTTTGCTGGCAAAGCCTCTGGTTTCCTTCTCCGACAAGGATTTGACCGGCAAGTGGCAATGCCGCACCATCAAGGCCGGCGGATTGAGCCCGCTCGTCATCTATGGCTGGTTCAAATGCAAGGTGAGCGACGACGGTTCCGGCTGGAGACTGGAAAAGATCACCGGCTCGCAGCGCACCAAGGGCCGCTTCTTCGACGATGGCGAAAAACGCGCGATCTATCTCGGTTCCTTCCACGTCAACGACGATCCGGCAAAGCCCTACGGCAGCGGCCCGGAAAGCGATCAGGTCGGCTATGCCTTCCGCAACAGCGCCAGTGAATGGCGCATCGAGTTCCCGGCGCCCTATTACGAATCGAAGCTCGATATCCTCGAATTCAAGCGCTGAGCCCCGATCACCAGGGGTTAACCCGGTCAGCCTAGCATTCGCGCGCAAAGAACAGGTTCTTTGCGGGGAGTCGCAGAGCATGGCACTGTCGAAAACAAACCAACGGCCGATCGTCGTCGTCACCGAAGGCGGCCCGCATATCTGGGCGATCGTCAACGCCCTCGCCGATCAACTCGGCCCGGTCAGCGTCATCCTCGAAGCTCCTGAATCCAAAAAGCAATTGCTTCTCGCGCGGGCGCGGCGGCAAGGCTGGACCTCGGCCATCGGTCAACTCGGCACGATGGTGCTGACGCGCCTCGGCAAGCGCTTCTTCGCCGGCCACGCAGCACGGCTTGCCGCCGGGCAGAAGCTGCAAACCGAACCGAAGCCTGGGCAAAAGATCATTTATGTCTCGTCGGCCAACGCGCCGGAGTGCCTGCAGGCGATTGCGGAAATCCAGCCGGGTGTGGTGCTGCTCGCCGGCTGCCGCTTGCTGTCGCGGCAGACGCTGGCGAAAATCCCTTGCCCGGTCCTCAACTACCATGCCGGCATCGCCCCGAAATATCGTGGCATGAACGGCGGCTACTGGGCGCTGGCCTCAGGCGATGCGGAGAACTTCGGCACCACCGTGCATCTGGTCGACGCCGGCGTCGACACTGGCGGCGTGCTGCGGCAGACGCGTGGCAAACCGCAGCCGGGCGACACAGTTTCGAGCTACGCGTTGCGGCAGGCGGCCTTCTCGCGCGACATCTGCGTCGAAGCGGTCAGGGATGCGCTGGCCGGCAAGCTCGGCACGGTGGATCCCGGCCTACCTTCGACACAATGGTATCATCCGACGATATGGTTTTATCTCTGGACGGGGATAAGGAACGGCGTCTGGTGACGCGCCGATTTACCGGACAGCCACCCGCCACTAACATTGCATCATGAGCGACATCGACCACCGCACCATCATTGCCGGCCTTTCGGTCGAGGACCGTCGCGACCTCACCGCCAGGGTTGACCGGCCAGGCATTGTCCGGCTGGCGGTCCATGCCGGGCTGGTTATCCTGCTAGGCGCGCTGATCGCCGCTCGCATCCCGTTCTGGCCCGCGCTCGTCTTGCCGCAGGGAATCCTGATCGTCTTCTTCTTCACGCCGTTGCACGAGACCATCCATGAAACTGCGTTCAGAACGGCGCGGCTCAATCGCACCATCGCCGCCGTGGCCGGCTTCCTTATCCTGCTGCCGCCGGCATGGTTCCGCTATTTCCATTTCGCCCATCACCGCCATACGCACGACCCGGACAACGACCCCGAACTGATGGCCCCGAAGCCGGAGACCATCAGCCAATATCTGCGCTATCTGTCAGGCGGCCCCTATTGGATCGCCATGGGCCGTGTGATCGCAACCAATGCGGCGGGCCGCAACCGCGACGGCTTTGTGCCGGAAAAGCGCCGCGGCAAGGTGGTTGCCGAAGCACGGCAGTTCCTGATCGGCTATGCGGCATTGCTGGCCGCATCGCTCGCCGCGCAGTCGGCGCTGCTGTTGTGGGTCTGGATCGTGCCGGTGCTGGTCGGACAGCCGTTTTTGCGTGCCTACCTGCTGGCCGAGCACGCGTTGTGCCCACATGTCGCCAACATGCTCGAGAACACCCGCACCACCTTCACCACAAGGCTGGTGCGCTTCGTGGCTTGGAATATGCCGTACCATTCCGAGCACCATTCCTATCCGGCCGTTCCCTTCCACCGCCTGCCGCGCTTCCATGACATCGTCGCGGAGCATTTACGCACGACCGAACGAGGTTACGTGCGCTTCCACAGGAAGCTGGTCGGCAGCTACGATGGCCGCGCCGGCTGACCAGTGCTGGAAGAAACTCCGCTTTCAACCGCGGCCGTCGATTGCGTCGCTTTTGAAGGCCCCCGCGTCGTCCCATAACAAGCAGCCCAACAGCGCTTCCGGCAATGCTCGAAACCACTGCATTGGCCAAAAGATCGGAATCGATCTTCGGAGAGCACGATGCAGCGGAGTTAAATGGTAGAGCATCGTTTGTGCGTCCGATTGGACGCACGGCGCTCTGCAGGAGCAGGAAATTATGGCCGATCTGATCGTCGTCTACTGGCGCGACATCCCCGCCCAGGTCATCGTCAAGAAGGGCCGGCAGAACGCCAAGCGCGAACTGCCGCTGCGCTTCACCGAGGCGATCGACATGTGCGCCATGCGCACCGGCGCTGGCGGCACCGACGACTATCTTGCCGAATGGCACAAGGCAGAACCCCTCCCGGTCAGTGACGATCTTGAAGCCGAGGCCGAGAAGGCTCTTCAGGAACTTGATGCGAAATACGACCGTGAGCGGCTGGTCGCTCTGGTCAAGGCGGGGGGCAAAGAGAATGTCTGATCCCCAATCAATGCCGGCGACGACGGCTCAAGCCGGCGTGACCCAGGCGACCATCGTCAAGAAGGCGGCGCCGAAATCCGACTACAAGCCGGCCGACGTGTCGCCGCAGCGGCGTGTGCAGCGCTCTTTCGCGGTGCGCCTTTGGTCTGTGCGGCATTCGCGGCTGCTCGAATGGTTCTACGGCAAATTCGCCGACATGTTCCTGCTCCTCCATCCGCTGTGGAAGGGCATCGGCTATAGCCGTGTCGAAGGGCCTGTGAAATTCGTCGAAAAGCGCGTCAAGGGATTCATGTTCGACTGCCGCATGTGCGGCCAGTGCATCCTTTCCTCGACCGGCATGTCGTGCCCAATGAACTGCCCCAAGCAATTGCGCAACGGCCCTTGCGGCGGTGTCCGCGCCAACGGCAATTGCGAGGTCGAGCCTGACATGCCTTGCGTCTGGGTCAAAGCCTGGGAAGGCTCGCGGAACATGGTGCATGGCGACAAGATTTTGGAAGTGCAGAAGCCGGTGGATCAGTCCTTGCGCGAAACTTCCGCCTGGCTGCGGGTCACCGCGCAGGCCGCGGCCGCCCGCAATGCGGCCCGGAATACTACGAAGACCGGAGCATCGGCATGATCGGCCGTCAGCCAGACGAGAATCCGGCCGGCATCCATTTGCCGCTCGATCCCCTGCCCGGCCACACCTCGCGTGGCCGGCTGGAACGCGTCCTCAGGCGCGGCGAGTTCGCAGTGACGACCGAGCTCAATCCGCCCGACAGCGCCGATCCGGAAGACGTCTACAACCGCGCCAGGATTTTCGACGGCTGGGTCGACGCCATCAATGCCGTCGACGCTTCCGGCGCCAACTGCCACATGTCGTCGGTCGGCATCTGCGCGCTGCTGACCCGCATGGGCTATGCCCCGATCATGCAGATCGCCTGCCGCGACCGGAACCGCATCGCCATCCAGGGCGACGTGCTTGGGGGTGCTGCGATGGGCGTCGCCAACATGCTGTGCCTGACCGGCGACGGCGTGCAGGCCGGCGACCAGCCCGGCGCCAAGCCGGTGTTCGATCTCGACTGCATGTCGCTGCTCGAAACCTGCCGCGTTATGCGCGATAACGGCAAATTCCTGTCCGGCCGCAAACTCACGACCCCGCCGCAGCTTTTCCTTGGCGCGGCGATCAACCCGTTTGCGCCGCCGATCGATTTCCGGCCCTATCGGCTGGGCAAGAAGATCGCCGCCGGGGCACAGTTCGTGCAGAGCCAGTACTGCTTCGACGTACCGATGTTCCGCACCTACATGCAGAAGGTCCGCGATCTCGGCTATACCGAGAAATGTTTCATCCTGTGCGGCGTCGGGCCGCTGGCCTCGGCCAAGACGGCCAAATGGATCCGCTCCAACGTACCGGGCATTCACATTCCCGATCAGATCGTCAAGCGCCTGGAAGGCGCTCAGGATCAGAAGAAGGAAGGCAAGCAGCTCTGCATCGACATCATCAATGAGGTGAAGGAAATTCCCGGTGTGTCCGGCGTCCATGTGATGGCCTATCGCCAGGAAGAATACGTCGCTGAGATCGTCGACGAATCTGGCGTGCTGAAGGGTCGCCGGCCGTGGAAACGCGAAATCCGCCGCGACGACCAGCTCGTTGCCGACCGGCTCGACCACATACTGCATGACGACCTCACCGAAACCCAGGTCGACATGGTCAAGACCGCGCATTGACAGCGCGAATCGTCAGCATTCGCTTGATCAGAAACAGATAACGATATAAAGAACTCTTTATATCACGATGGAGAGATTTCATGACCCGCACCATCGTCGCCTCGGCGACACGAGAAATCATCATCGGCTTCGATCAGCCCTTCTGCGTGATCGGCGAGCGCATCAACCCGACCGGCCGTAAGAAACTGGCCGCCGAAATGATCGCCGGCAATTTTGAGACCGTCATCAAGGATGCGCTGGAACAGGCCGCCTGTGGGGCGACCATGCTCGACGTCAATGCCGGCGTCACTGCAGTTGATCCCAACGCCACCGAGCCGGCGCTGCTGGTGCAGACGCTGGAGATCGTGCAAGGCCTAGTCGACCTGCCGTTGTCGATCGACTCCTCCGTGACTGCGGCAATCGAAGCGGCGCTGAAGGTCGCCAAAGGCCGGCCGCTGGTCAATTCCGTCACCGGCGAGGAGGAAAAGCTCGAAGCCATCCTGCCGTTGATCAAGAAATACAACGTTCCCGTCGTCGCCATTTCCAACGACGAGACCGGTATTTCGATGGACCCCGATGTGCGCTTCGCCGTCGCCAAGAAGATCGTTCAGCGCTGTGCCGACTTCGGCATTCCGGCGCATGATGTGGTCGTCGACCCGCTGGTCATGCCGATCGGCGCGCTGGGCGATGCCGGCCGCCAGGTATTTGCCCTGCTACGCCGGCTGCGCGAGGAGCTCAAGGTCAACACCACCTGCGGCCTCTCCAACATCTCATTCGGCCTGCCGCACCGTCATGGCATCAACGCCGCCTTCATCCCGATGGTGATCGGCGCCGGCATGACCTCAGCGATCATGAACCCGGTGCGGCCGCAGGAAATGGAAGCGGTGCGTGGCGCCAACGTGCTGAACGGCACCGACGAGAACTGCACCAACTGGATCAGGACCTACAAGGACTACAAGCCTGCTGAAGGCGGCCAGGCCGTTGCCGCCCGGACGCAGGTCAACGCGCCGGGCGATGGCAATGGCAATGGCGGACGCAGGCGCGGCGGCCGCGAAGCGCGTATGGCCCGGGGTTGAGCCAGGTCTTGGCCGACACGATATGGGGCCTAGGACTGGGGAGGAACCGAGACATAGCGGCATCGCTGCCGTAGCCAAGACCCGAGCTGCGTAGAAAGTAAAGTCTGGAACGTATGAACTCTCCCGTCAACATCACCGATCCGCTCGTGCTGTTCATGCCGTCGGGCAAGCGCGGCCGGTTTCCGGTCGGCACGCCGGTTCTGGACGCCGCGCGCCAACTCGGTGTCTATGTCGAGAGCGTGTGCGGCGGGCGTGCCACTTGCGGGCGTTGCCAGATCGAGGTGCAGGAAGGCAATTTCGCCAAGCACAAGATCGTTTCCTCCAACGATCACCTCTCGCCCAAGGGCGCCAAGGAAGAGCGCTACGAGCGCGTACGCGGCCTGCCCGAGCGCCGCCGGCTGTCCTGCTCGGCGCAGATTCTCGGCGATCTCGTCGTCGACGTGCCGCAGGACACCGTCATCAACGCGCAGACCATTCGCAAGGACGCCGACACCAGGGTCATCGCCCGCGATGCGGCAATCCGCATGTGCTATGTCGAGATCGAAGAACCCGACATGCACAAGCCGCTCGGCGACCTCGACCGTCTGAAGATCGCGCTGATGAAGGACTGGGGCCTCAAGAGCCTCGATTTCGATTTCCATCTGTTGCCGCAGGTGCAAGGCATTTTGCGCAAAGGCAACTGGACCGCGACCGCCGCCATCCACAAGGACACCGACAGCGAGACCGCACGGGTCATCGCTTTGTGGCCCGGCCTCAAGAACGAGGCGTACGGACTTGCCTGCGATATCGGCTCGACCACGATCGCCATGCATCTGGTGTCGTTGCTGTCGGGCCGCGTCGCCGCCTCGTCGGGCACATCCAATCCGCAGATCCGCTTCGGCGAGGATCTGATGAGCCGTGTCTCGTACGTGATGATGAACCCGGACGGCCGCGAAGGCATGACGGTCGCCGTGCGCGAGGCCATTTCGGGGCTTGTGGACAAGGTCTGCACCGAAGGCAACGTCCAGCGCAACGACATCCTGGATTCCGTGTTCGTCGGCAATCCGATCATGCACCATCTGTTCCTCGGCATCGATCCGACCGAGCTCGGCGGCGCCCCCTTCGCGCTAGCCGTCTCCGGCGCCGTGCACATCAAGGCATCGGATATCGGTTTGAAGCTCAACCAGGGCGCCAGGCTCTATATGCTTCCTTGCATTGCCGGCCATGTCGGCGCGGACGCTGCCGCAGTGACGCTGTCGGAAGGGCCGCACCGCCAGGACGAGATGATGCTGATCGTCGATGTCGGCACCAATGCCGAGATCGTGCTCGGCAATCGCCAGCGGGTCGTGGCGGCCTCATCGCCAACTGGCCCGGCCTTCGAAGGTGCGGAAATCTCCGGTGGCCAGCGCGCCGCACCGGGTGCCATCGAGCGCGTCCGCATCGATCCTGAAACGCTGGAACCGAAATACCGCGTCATCGGCTCGGAACTCTGGTCCGACGAGCCGGGCTTCCTCGACAGTGTGCAGGCGACCGGCGTCACTGGTATTTGCGGCTCCGGCATCATCGAGGTGGTCGCCGAGATGTATCTCGCCGGCATCATCTCCGAGGACGGCGTCGTCGATGGATCGCTGAGCGGCCACTCGCCCCGCGTCGTCGCCAATGGCCGCACCTTCTCCTATGTGCTGAAGGAAGGCGAGCCCAAGATCACCATCACCCAGACTGATGTGCGCGCTATCCAGCTAGCCAAGGCCGCCCTTTATGCCGGCACCAAGCTTTTGATGGAAAAGCAGCACACCGATCATGTCGACCGCATCCACTTCGCCGGCGCATTCGGCTCGTTCATCGACCCGAAATACGCAATGGTGCTGGGCCTGATTCCGGATTGCGACCTCGACAAGGTCTCGGCCGTTGGCAATGCGGCCGGCGCCGGCGCCCGCATGGCGCTGTTGAACCGTGGCTATCGCCGCGAGA
Organism: Mesorhizobium sp. M1273; assembly: GCF_040318195.1. Taxonomy (NCBI): domain Bacteria; kingdom Pseudomonadati; phylum Pseudomonadota; class Alphaproteobacteria; order Hyphomicrobiales; family Phyllobacteriaceae; genus Mesorhizobium; species Mesorhizobium sp. M1273. The sequence continues at coordinate 194,998 of NZ_JAMYLV010000007.1, forward strand.
TCGAGGAAACCGTTAGCAAGATCGAGAAGATCGAGACGGCGCTGGAGCCGAAATTCCAGGAACATTTCGTTTATGCCATGGCGCTCCCGAACAAGATCGACCCGTTTCCCAAGCTGTCGGCGGCGGTGAAACTGCCGCCGCGCAAGACGGTGAGCGAAGACGGCATTGCCGGCGACGCTGCCCCGCGGCGGCGTTCGCGCGAAGGCCATGCCGCGCGGCGCGGGCGGGGATGACTCGCCTCCGCCAGGCTGTCAGAACTTCCATTTTCATTTGTATGCAAATGTTTCCAGATCGCGCCGATCTGGAAACGAAATCGCGTTTTCGTGAAATCCGCCAGATACATAGGCGGAGCATTTAACCGGCATCGAACGGCCGGCGGAAACAGTTTTCGGCCACCGCAACGCTCCAAGGAGATCAAGATGTCGATGTTCGAAAGCTTCGGCCGCTATGGTGCGGCCTTCAAGAAAACACGCGAAGCGCGCAAGTCGCTGCGCATCCTCAACAGCTTGCCGCCTGAGATCCAAAAGGACATTGGCTGGCCGGTGTCGCCGCGTTCGAGCGAAAGGCAGCTTGCGGTCGGATGGGGCACGCAGCGCGGATGAAATTCATCGACAAATGCAAGCTGCTCGGTATTCGCCGGAGCCGCAATGCGGCTCCGGCTGCACCCAGCAATTGGCTGCGCGCCGCGTTGCTGCCGCGGCGTTGAGCTGCACCGGTAGGCCAGAGACTTCATGGCCGGACGCTTTGTCGACAGCTGGGATCAAACGACCGTGTTGAGATTGCATCAATCTTGACTTTTTTGGTGGCGACACAATCTTCGAAATAGTCGGGGGTTCTCTTAGTCGGCTCAGCCGAAGTCCGTGTATCTGCATGCCCAGTCTCAAAAGCCACGTCGTGTCGTTCGTCCTCAGGTACAGCCGCAAGAAGGCGTTTTCCAGCCCCGAGAACCTGCAGCGCTGGATCGCCTATGCGCGCAAGACGGAAAACCATCAGCCGCCTGCGTCGCTGTGGTCACGCCTGGAGATCACAACCCGCACGATCAACGGCTTTCCCGTCTACGAGATCGCTCCCCAGGCTGGTGAGCGGAGGCGGATTCTCTACCTGCACGGCGGCGCTTACGTCTTTGAAATCACACCCTATCATTGGCGGCTGATCGCCGACATGGCCGACCGCCTCGGGTTCGGTATCACCGTGCCGATCTATCCCATTGCTCCCGAACACGATTTTCACGCCATGTTCGGCATGGTCGGCGCCGTCTACCGCCAGATGTTCGGCGAAACCAGGGCGAATGATATCATCTTCATGGGCGATTCCGCCGGCGGAAACATGGCCGTCGTGCTGACCATGATGGCTGCGCAAGACGGCCTGCCCTTGCCATCACGCCACGTGCTGATTTCGCCCGGTCTCGACGTGTCGCTCGCCAACCCAGAAATGTATGAGGCCGAACGCAACGATCCGTGGCTGGGCATTGCCGGCGGCCGCGAGGCGATCCGGCTTTACAGCGCCGGCATCGATCCCACCGACTGGCGCATCAGCCCGGTTTACGGCGACCTGTCGGTGCTGCCCAAAACGCTGCTGCTGACCGGTTCACGCGATCTGCTCACCCCCGACAATCTGATTTTCGCGGAAAAGGCACGCGCGGCCGGCGTCGAAATTGAGGTCGTCCACGAGCAAGGCATGTTCCATGTCTGGCCGTTGATCGACATGCCGGAGGCGCGTCGCGCGCGGGACAGCATAGTGGCCTTCTTGACCAACGAAACTGACAGTTATCATGCCAAGGCAGGAGAGTTGTCGCTGCAAAGGGCAGACCGCGACGGAACGCCTCGCGATCTGGTTGCGCCGCTCAGGTCGTAGTTTGGCTCAGAACTTCCCAGTTTCCCTGAACATCTCAAACGTCGCGCGGATATGGTCGGCGACTGCCTTCACCGGCGCGCTGGCGTCCGGCGTCACCACCATGGCGAGGTTGTAGGTGCCGATGTCAGGCATGCCGTCCTTCGGGCACAGCTCGACCATATCGCTGCCGAGGAAGGATTTCGGCAGCGGCGCCACCGCAAGATCCGCCATGATCGCGGCGCGCTGGCCGGCCGTGTGTGCGCTCATATATGCGATACGGTAGTTGCGGCCCTCGCGCCCAAGCGCCTCCAATGCCCCTGCCCGCCAGGCACAGCCCTCTTCCCACAATGAGACCGGCAGCGGCTCACGCAGATGCGCGCAACCGCCCTTGGCACCGGCCCAGACGATCGGCTCTGTGAGCAGCACTTCGGCGCCGATCGCGCTGGTCTTGTAGGAGTTGGTGAGCAGCGTGATGTCGAGCGCCCGGTCGTCCATGCGCCGGCGCAGATTGACGCTCTGGTCGATGGTGACGTCGACCGCGATCGATGGATGCGACTGTGCGAACCGCTTCAGTACATGCGGCAGCACACGTTCGCCGTAATCGTCCGGCGAGCCGAGCCGCACCACCCCGACAATGTCTGGAATGATGAACTTCGACACCACCTCGCGATTGATCGACAGCAGCCGGCGCGCATAGCCGAGCAGCATCTCGCCATCGGTGGTCAGCGTCACCGAACGGGCGTCGCGCGCGAACACCGAGCGGCCGAGAATGTCCTCCAGCTTCTTGATCTGCATGGAGACGGCCGACGGCGTGCGGAAGACCGCATTGGCCGCAGTGGTGAAGCTGCCGGTCTCGGCGATCGCGACGAAAGTGCGCAGAACATCCAGATCGAGCAGCGGCAGCGGATGATTGAGTGGGGCGTTCATGGCAAGCGACCTTCAATTTTTCTGATGCAAACCATCATTCCATTTCGTTTGATTGAACATCAGTTTGGGAGGATAGTCAACTCGGTCGGAGGCAGGACGCATCGAAGTGGTCCCGAAACAACCATGACACGGACCTGCAATCGACACGAAATGAAGCTGAAACAAAGCCGGTGTACCGCCTGACGCTGCAAGCGCCGGGACGACCCGGCCCAACGCGAAGGAGAATGAGATGTCTATCCTGTCATCCATCGGTCGGATCGCGACCGAGTTCAGCGAGGCCCGTGCCCGCTACCAGACGGAACGCGCCATCCGCGCGCTGCCGATTGAACTGCAGAAGGATATCGGCTGGCCGGAAGCTGCCGATGCCAAGGCCGGCACTCGCCATGGTGTGGGATCGTGGGCTGGAGCAAAGTAAACCGTGTGTATCAACAGCTGAAGGCCTGCCGCGCAGATCAGCCCGGCAGGCCTTTTTGTTTGTACTCCAATGATTTTCCCGAGCCATGTCGCCGTCGCATGCCGCATATGAGCAAGTCGCATAGCAGCCCGCACTGGCAATCAACGCATTGTAAATAATCGAAAATCCTGGGCAGAATGCCCAAATTTGTCGCATTCCGTGTCGCTTTTCATATCAAGTGCTTCGCTTTTGCGATTTAGTTTCCCCTCACGTAAGCCTATATCATCATCAACAAACGAGCTGCCCCACTCCATCAAGCGAAGGCGACCCGTCTGAGCAACCGAATGGAGATGATCATGAAGCTTTTTGCCCGCCTCTTTGCCCGTCGCGAAATGAACCTGACGACCGCGCTCGAGCGCCAGCGCCTGGCCAACACCATGCCTGGCCAGACCGGTGCCATGGCTGCCGCGCGCCTCGGCTTCGTCGCCTGAGACGCGGCAATCCCGGCGGAAGCAGCCTAGCGCTGCTTCGAAGTCGATCCAGCGCCGCTTCGGTTTTGCCGAGGCGGCGTTTTCGTGTGCGCAGACTGCGTAGGCTCGGTTGGTCGATCCGGCGGCATGTCGCGTCCTTCGCCGCATAGCGATCGCCCATTTGCGACCCGTGTCGCAAATAAAGTCGCTCCGTTGCCATCTAGCCAATTGACAGGAAACGTCTTTCCTGATGTCGCTGTGCTAATCGCGACATCCTGTTCGCGCCATTGCAGCGTGAGGATCTACCCGTGAACGTCGTAAAGCACCCGATCCGGCGATCGTTCGTGTTCTTCCTGGTCCCCGATTTCACCATGATCGCCTTCGCGACGGCGCTCGACCCGTTGCGTTCGGCCAACCGCATGCTCGGCTATGAAGCCTATCGCTGGCGGCTCGCCAGCATCGACGGCAAGCCGGTGCGCGCCTCGAACGGCGTCGAATGCGCCGTCAACACCTCGCTGGAGGAAGAGCGCAAGAAAATGTCCGGACCGGACCGGCCGAACATGGCCATCGTCTGCAGTGGCATCAATGTCGAGCGCTACCAGAACAAATCGGCCTTTGCCTGGTTGCGCGAGGAGTACAATCGCGGCGTTGCCGTCGGCGGCCTGTGCACCGGCGCGCATATCCTGGCCGCCGCAGGCCTGCTGTCCAACAAGCGCTGCGCCATCCATTGGGAGAACCTGCCGGGCTTTTCCGAGGCGTTCCCCAAGGCCAATGTCTTCGCCGACCTCTTCGAGATCGACCAGAACATCTACACCTGCGCCGGCGGCACCGCCGCGCTCGACATGATGCTGAAGCTGATCGGCGACGATTTCGACGAAAGCCTCGTCAACCGCGTCTGCGAGCAGGTGCTGACTGATCGCGTGCGCAGCCCGACCGACCGCCAGCGCCTGCCGCTGCGCGCCCGCCTTGGCGTGCAGAATTCCAAGGTTCTGGCCATTATCGAGCTGATGGAAGCCAATCTCTCCGAGCCGCTCTCGCTGATCGAGGTCGCTGATCATGTCGACCTGTCGCGCCGGCAGATTGAGCGCCTGTTCCGCACCGAGATGGGGCGCTCCCCTGCCCGTTACTATCTGGAGATCCGCCTCGACCGCGCCCGGCACCTGCTGATCCAGTCGTCGTTGCCGGTGGTCGAAGTGGCGGTCGCCTGCGGCTTTGTTTCCGCCTCGCATTTCTCCAAATGCTATCGCGAGTTGTACGCCCGCTCGCCGCAACAGGAACGCGTCGATCGCAAGCAATTGCTGGCGGCTTGATCTGGCAAATCAGCAGAGGACCGGCGAAGTGTGATATTCCCGCATCGAGAGATGTCGCATGACCACGAGTTCGAGCCTATCCCAAAAACCGGCCGACCCGCACAGCTTCCGCCTCGATGCAGAAAAATGGGCCGCGTTCATGGCGGCACTGGACGCCCCTACGCGCGACCTTCCACGCCTAAAGCGCCTGTTGAGCGAACCGAGCATCTTTTCCGGTCGCGGTCGAGTGTAGGTTGCGGCGACTATACCTGCGCCGTGCGCATAGCCTCGACGCGGATGTCTTCCGTCAGCCGCGCTTTCAGCGCCGAGAATTCCGGGCTGGTCTTCAGCGTGTAGTGGCGCGGATGCGGCAGGTCGACGGCAACGTCCGATTTGATGCGGCCTGGCCGTGCCGTCATCACGACCACGCGCGACGCCATGAAGATCGCCTCCTCGATGTCGTGGGTGACGAACAGCACCGTTTTTTGCCGGCGCTCCCAGATGCCGAGAAGCAGTTCCTGCATCAGCCCGCGGGTCTGGTTGTCGAGTGCGCCGAACGGCTCGTCGAGCAGCAGGATCTCCGGATCGTTGGCCAGTGCCCGGGCAATCGCGGTGCGCTGCTGCATGCCGCCGGAAAGCTGCTTCGGCCAGTGGTTTTCAAAACCTCTCAGCCCGACGAGATCGACGTAAGAAGCGACGATTTCGCTGCGCTCGTGCTCGGCCATTCCACGTTCGCGCAGGCCGAAGGCGATGTTCTCGGCGACCGTCAGCCACGGAAACAGCGTATAGGACTGGAAAACCATGCCGCGGTCTGGACCGGGCCGGTCCACCACCCTGCCGTCGAGCAGAACACGTCCCCCACTCGGCGCTTCGAGGCCGGCGACGATCCTGAGCAGTGTCGACTTTCCACAGCCGGATGGCCCCAGGATGGTGATGAAGTCGTTGGCGGCGACCGCCAGATCGATCGGCATCAGCGCCTTGACCGGCTGCCCACCGCCGACACCGGCGAAGGTGCGCGAGACGCCTTCGATGAGCAGCTTGCTCACGCCAGGCTCCATGGAAACAGCCAACGGTTGAGCGCCTTGAAGGCGAAATCGGACAACAGCCCGATCAGGCCGATGACGATGATGCCGAAGATGATCTGCCCTGTCGCCAGCCGCGACTGGCTGTTGATGATCATGTAGCCGATGCCCGACGACGAGCCGATCAGCTCGGCGACGATGACATAGGTCCAGGCCCAGCCGAGCACCAGCCGCAGGGTCTCGGCAATCTCCGGCGCATTGGCCGGCATGATCACGCGCCGCACGATGCCGTTGTCGGACGAGCCAAGCGTGTAGGCCGCCTCGACTAGGTCGCGCCGTGTGCCGCCGACCTTGACCGCGATGATCAGGATGATCTGGAACACCGAGCCGACGAAGATCACCAGCAGTTTTTCGAGCTCGCCAACGCCCGCCCACAGGATGAGCAGCGGGATGAAGGCCGATGCCGGCAGATAGCGGGCGAAGGAGACGAACGGCTCCAGGAACGCCTCCACGGGCTTCCAGGCACCCATCAAGATGCCGAGCGGCACGGCAACGATGGCCGCCATCAGGAACCCGCCGAAGACGCGCCAGATGGTGATAAGGATGTCGAGCCAGAAGCGGTCCTCGACCAGCAGCCGCCAGCCGTCTCTCACCATCGACAGCGGATCGGCAAGGAAAATGCGATTGACGTGGCCGCCAAGCGTGATCCACGCCCAGAACGCCACGAACAGCACGAAGAACGAAATGCCGAGCACGGTTCGAATGCCCGGCGAGACCGGATGCAAGGGGCGCGGCATCTTCGACCGTCCTCTGATCTGAATGAAAAAGCGGCGACGCACGCGCCGCCGCCGGGCGACAATCCTGGCGGTTAGTCGGCGACGGCGCTGGTGTCGGCCAACGTCGAGACGTCAGGCGCTTCCTTGATCAAACCCATCTGCAGCAGAAGCTCGCCAGCGGTCTTGGAAAAGTCCTGGAATTCCTTGGTGAAGAACTGCTTGTTTTCAGCCTTGTCGGCCCATTTCAGGTATTTGGCCGACTCTTCGAATTCCTTGGCCGACTGCTTCACGTCGGCACCCATCGTCTCATAGGATTTCGCCGGATCGCTCTTGATCAGGTCGAGTGCCTCGAAATAGCTGTCGGCAAGCGCCTTGCCCGCATCCGGATTGGCCTTGAGGAACTCCGGCGTGCAGCCGACCGTATCGAGCACCATCGGATAGTCGAGAGTGGTGACAAGGATATGGCCCTGGTCGGACTTTTCGCGCACCGCCGAGATGAACGGCTCATAGGTGACCGCCGCATCGTTCTGGCCGGCGAGAAACGCCTGCGCCGCCGCATCCGGCTCCAGGTTGACGACCGTCACGTCCTTGGTCGACATGCCGTTCTTGTTGAGCACCCAGGCCAGCATGAAATAGGGCGAGGTGCCCGGCGCCGAAGACGCGACCGACTTACCTTTGAGATCGGCGACGGTCTTGATGTCGTTGCGGGCGACGATGCCGTCGGCGCCGTAGGATTTGTCGAGCTGGAATATCTGCTTGGTCGTCACGCCATTGGCGTTCCAGACCAGCCAGGTCTCGACCGTGGTGGCGGCGCATTGCAGGTCGCCGCTGGCGATGGCGAGCGGCCGGCTGGCTTGCGGCACCTTCTTCAAGGTGACGTCGAGGCCGTGCTTTTCGAAGATGCCGGCCTGCTTGGCGAGCGTCAGCGGCGCAAAGCCGGTCCATCCACTGATGCCGATGCTGACCGATGTGGCGGCCATCGCCGGCGCGGACAATCCGATGGCAAGCGTCAAGCTTGCGGCAAGAATTCCGATCCTGTTCATGTCGGTTCCCCTTTTATGTGTTCGGATGCGGAATTGTGTCACAGACGCCCTCAGGCTTGTCAATGAAGCAGATGCTGCACTGCGGTATGTCACCATCGACAGCAAACTCCGCCATCAGCGGCTGTTGTACATCCAGCTGCGGTCGCGCCACATTTTTTCGCCAACCAGGCAGTCGGTGACGGGGATGTCCTGTGCCAGCACCAATGGCGGATGCGCCGCCCCTTCCGCCGCTCGCTGCGGCGAGGCCGGACCGGCAAGCTCCAGCACCAGCTTGCGGCGGATGGCCGCCGGAAACTGCGTCCAGTCATTGACCGGGATCATGAAGGAGCCCGGCCCGCCGATGACGCAGTCGCTGTAGTAGCGGTCGAGATTGTTGACATCGTAAGCGCTGCTGAACCCGCCCCTGGTCATCAGCGGCAGGCCGTTGATGGTGATGCCTTGCTTGATCACAGCGTCGCGGGTGATATCGACAGGTGCGCCCTGGTTGTTGGGGCCGTCACCCGAAATGTCGATCACCCGCTTGACGCCCTGGAAGCCGCTTTCAGCAAAGAGATCGCTGGCGAATTCCAGCGCGCCGGAGATCGAGGTGCGCCTGGCACTGGCCGGCGGATGAGCGGAAAGCTGCGCTGCCAGCCGCTCGGCGTCGGCACGATTGGCGATCACCGTCCACGGCACCACGACCTGCTGCCAGGTCGCGCCAGCCCATTCGACATAGGTGACGGCAATCTTGCCATGAGCGCCTTCGCCGATTGCCTGCAGGACATCGTCATGCGTCAGAGCCGCCGCATAGCCATGACGCTGGATTTCGAGCTCGTCCGGCGACATGGACAGCGAAACGTCGACCGCCAGCACCAGTTCGACGTCAACCGGCTCGGCGGCGCGGGAGTTTGCAGTCAGCCATAGCACCGACGCCAGCGCGGCGGCACCCGAGACGAGATGTCTTGCACGGGCAAAACCAGACATGCCGCACGGTAAGCGAAAATCGCCGATCGACAAAGAGAAAAGCCCGGCGGAGAGCCGGGCTCATTCGGTCACATTTTTGCGAACCGCCGGAAAACGAATTTCATTTGTGGATGCGGCGCCCGCCCCGTCCCCGCCATTCCACGGCCTTCTCGACATCCGTCTCGGAGGATGGGTCCGGCTTCGGTTTTCTAGCACCGACCCCACGCGCTGCCGTCCAGTTCGGCTTGAATGACGGCGGAAGCCACAACAGAATACCTGCAACCGCGGCAGGCAAGATGATCGCAAAACGCAGAATTGAAAGTACGATGCCGCAGATGCCGACGATCTGCGCGGCCCGGCGGACGCCGAAGCGTCTCAGGAACAAATGTCTTGCAATCACGCCGCCATCCAGATCGTAGGCGGGCAGGATGTTGAGAATGATAAGTGACACGTTCAACAATGCGCCAATCCAAAGCGTCCATTCCAGAGGACCGGCCGACCTTGACGGCAGCCACCCGAATGGCCTTTCGGGCACAACTGGGATGAGTTCTCCAAAAACCAGATAATAGGCCGCATCGAAAAACGCGGCGAGCGCGATGTTCGCCAGGGGACCCGCTATCGCAATCCGCGCCCAGGCAGGCGATGGCGCTGCGGCGCGTTTGAAACGCGTGAGCCCGCCGAAGAGATATAATTCTATCCTGTCGGTGGCGACGCCTTGTCGGCGTCCGATCCAGGCGTGTGCCAGTTCGTGCAGAAATATCGACGCAAACAGAAGCGCTGCAAAGATAGAGGTATGGATCAGTGCATCCTTGGGTCGGCTCGCCCACTCGTTCAGGAAGGGCAGCACAATGGGAATTGCGAAGGTCCAGCTGACGCGAACCGGGATATTCCGGTTCAGCTGAAACACAAGCGCATCGTTTTTTTCTGTCCCAGCCGATCCGCCGCAAAGGCACCCCCCAATCGCAGCGCGACGGTAAGCGAGAATCATCGCTCCACAAAGCGAAAAGCCCGACAATGAATCGGGCTTCTGCATTCAGGTCCTGCCGGCACTGCTCGGCTTGCCTGTGTGGAGAATCGGCAGGCAAGCAACGCTTAGCTGCGAGGATTGAGGTTCTCCGGGTCGTAGAGCGGCCTGTAGCCGACGGCGGCCACTTCGACCGGGTACTTCTCGCCGAAATATTCGACGCTCAGCTTGCGGCCCTCCTGGCAATACGCCCAGGGCAGGTAGGCGAGCGCGATGTTCTTGCCGAGGGTCGGACCATAGGCCACCGAAGTCGTGAAGGAGCGGCGGCCGAGCTCGTCGACGAGCGTCTCACCGGTTTGCGGGTCCATCACCGGCATCGTGCCGACCGGATAGCGGGGAACGCCATTGGAATCGGTATTGTCCGTCATGATAAGCGTGCAAAGCATGGCCGGCTGATGCACCCGGGCGCGATATTCCAGATGCTTTGCCTTGCCGCAGAAATCGGCCTCCTTGACTTTCGGACGGGCAAGGTCGGCTTCCAGCAGATTGTATTCGGTCAACAGGTCCGCATTCTGCAGGCGCAGGCTCTTCTCCATGCGGCGGCTGTTGGCATAGGTCTCGACGCCAAAGGCCATCACGCCGGTCGACCGCAGCGCGTCCCAGACAGCCAGACCGTCCTCGTAGCGCATATGCAGTTCCCAGCCTTGCTCGCCGACATAGGAGATGCGGAAGGCGGTCACGTCCTTGCCGGCGATCCTGACGGGCTTGATCGCGGCAAAGGGAAAATTCTCCGGCGTCAGCCCGTCGGGGTTTTCCACGCACTTGCTCAATGTCGCCCGCGCGTTCGGACCCCAGATGCCGACGGTCACATATCTCTCGGTCACATCGGTGACGCTAACGTCGAAGCCTTTGTCCTCTGCCGTCCGGCGCATGTACTGGAAGTCGCGCGGCCCGGCATCGGCGCCGTCGATGACGCGGCAGCGGCCGGCCATGCGGATGACGGTCAGGTCGGCGCGCACCATGCCTTCCTCGTCGAGGAAATGGGTATAGATGCCCTTGCCGATATTGCCGTCACCGCCGATTTTTGCCGCGCACAGCCATTCCATCAGCGCGACATGGTCCGGGCCTTCCACGTCGTACATGGCGAAATGCGACAGGTTGACGATGCCGCAATCCTCGCTCATCGCGAGATGCTCGGCGTTCGAGACGCGCCAGAAGTGGCGGTTATCCCATTCGTTTTGGCGCACCGGCACCCGGTTGCCGTATTTCTCGAGCAGATGCTCGTTGGCGGCGTAGCCATGGGCGCGCTCCCAGCCGCCGAGTTCCATGAAATAGCCGCCGAGTTCCTTCTCGCGCTCCCAGAAGGGCGAGCGGCGGACATTGCGAGCCTTGGAGAAGGGCTCGCGTGGATGGACCGCTGGGTTGTAGACCTTCATAGCGGTTTCGGTGCAGCGATCCCAGATGAACTGTTCTTTCGTCTGGTGCGGATAGAAACGCGAATAGTCGATGGCGTGGTGGTCGATCGCCGTGCGGCCGTCCGTCATCCAGTCGGCGATGAGCTTGCCCATGCCGGGGCCGTCCTTGACCCAAATCGCCACCGCATACCAGAGGCCCCTGACCTTCTGGCTTTCGCCCATCGAGGGGCCGCCGTCCGCCGTCACCTGCAATAGGCCGTTGAAGGAATGGCTCTCATTGTAGCCCAGCTCGCCCAGGATCGGCGTCAGTTCCATGGCGCGCTCGAGCGGCGCCAGGATCTGCTCCATGTCGAGATCGCGTTGCGACGGCGAAAGCCGCGCCTCGTTTTTCTCGAGAATATCGCGCGGATGGCAAAGGCGCGGATTGGTCTCTTCGTAATAACCCCATTCGATCTGCCCGCCTTCGGCGGTCTTGGGGTCGCCGGTATCGCGCATGTAAGCCGAGTTGCCCTGGTCGCGCAGCAGCGGCCAGCCGATCTCCTTGCCGGTGCCGGCGAACTCGGTGTACGGCCCGAAGAAGGTAAGCGGATGGTCGATCGGCATGACCGGCAGGTCCTCGCCCGCCATTTCCGCGATCAGCCGTCCCCAGATGCCGGTGCAGACCACGACATAGTCGGCCTCGATGGTGCCGCGGTCGGTCACCACGCCCTTGATGCGGCCGTTCTCGATGACGAGCGACCTGGCCGACGTATTGGCAAACGCCCTGAGTTTGCCGGAAGCTTCCGCCTGATCGACAAGCTTGCCGGCGACGGTCTGCGAGCGCGGGATGACGAGGCCGGCGTCGGGATCCCACAGGCCGCCCTGTACCATCTGTTCTTCGATCAGCGGGAATTTTTCCTTGATCTCGGCGGGATCGATCAGGCGGGCGCGTGTGCCGAAGGCCTTCGCCGAGGCGATCTTGCGCTTGATCTCCGCCATGCGGGCGCCGTCGCCGACGCGGGCGACCTCGAGGCCGCCGATGCGCGCGTAGTGACCCATCTTTTCGTAGAAATCGATGGAATAGAGCGTCGTCCAGCACGACAGGAAATCATGGCTGGTCGTGTAGCAGAAGTCGGAGGCATGCGCCGTCGAGCCGATATCCGTCGGGATGCCCGATTTGTCGATGCCGACAATATCGTCCCATCCGCGCTCGATCAGGTGATGGGCGACCGATGCGCCGACGATGCCGCCCAGCCCGACGATGACGACCTTCGCCTTTTCCGGAAACCCTGCCATTGCCCGCGACTCCAAGATGCTATTGCGAGCAGACTATAGGGCGGCGCGGCCCCGCGCTTGCAGCCTGTTTGCGACATCGCCAAAAAAGCCCGCGCCACCAGCCCGTCGAATGCAGTTAGACCTACGCCTTCGCCCTGCTCGGTACGAAGACGCTGCTAGAGCCCGTCCTGCGCAGCTTCGAAGAAAAATGCATACCTTCATCGCCGATTACCGGAAGCAAATAAAAGGCCGGGTGTTTGCCCGGCCTTCAAAAATCATGGCGTCGACTTTACTTGATGCGCGCGACGCCGCCCGAGATCTCGATCGTCTCCGAACCGGTCAGCGCCTCGAGGTCGCCATTCGGCAAGGTAACAAAACAGCCGCTCGGGCAAAATTCCACGGTTTCGCCAGCGGCCAGCGCCAGCTCGGTCTTGCCGCCGCCTTCCGTCACGATCAGCGTGCGGGTCTCGGCGTCCTTGTTGACCGCGCTGGCGGCATGGGCCGAACCGCCCACGGCCAGAAAAGCGACGGCGGCGACGAGAGACTTCCACATTTTGCAGTATCGGTGTTGCCACCGCCTCTGTTGCATTTCGCAAGGCATTCTCGCCGTTTGCAGGTGAGCTTATATGTAATGCAAGCTGAACGGCAACTGAATGCCGCATTCATGCCGCAATTGGTTTCCGAAGGCTTGAAGGCAAGCTCCAAACAGCTAGTCAGGATCGGGCTTCCGTACCTTGCGTCCCGACTTGGCGAGACGTTTCGCCTCGACTGCCGCTAGGGCTTTTGCTTGTTCCCGCTCGGCGAATTCGACTTCGATCTTGTCGTCGTCGATCGGCCACGCCTCGTGCTTTTTGGTCTCGACGACGGCGCGCGGTGTCGACGGAATTTCGATATGCTGGTCGGCGAACACATCGAAGATGGCAAAGCGGATGTCGTTCTGGACGATATTGCCACTAAGAACGTCTGCCAGGAATACGCGGATCTCGAATTCGAGCGCGGCCGGGCCGAAATTGGAAAACAGCACAAAGGGTTCCGGGTTCTTCAGCACCAGCGGATGGCTGCGTGCGATCTCCAACAGGACGCCATGCACGTGCTTGACGTCGCTGCCATAGGCAACGCCGACCTTGATGTCGACGCGGCCGAGCTTGTTGCGGTGCGTCCAGTTGCCGACCGCATTGTTGATCAGGTTTGAATTGGGCAGGATCACCGATTGCCGTTGGAACGTCTCGATCTCGGTGGCGCGCACGCTGATCTTCTTGACCGTGCCGCTGATGTCGCCGGCGACGATCCAGTCGCCGACCTTGAACGGCCGCTCGGCCAACAGGATCAGGCCCGACACGAAATTCGAGACGACATTCTGCAAGCCGAAACCGATGCCGAGGGACAAGGCGCCGGCGACCAGCGCGAGATTGGAGAGGTCGATACCGGCGGCCGAGATGCCGACCAGTGCCGCGACCGCGACACCGGCATAACCGACCGCCAGCCGGATCGAATTGCGCACGCCGGTGTCAACCCGGCCGCGCGCCATCACCGAGCCGTCGAGCCAGCCCTGGAACCAGCGCGTCAGGAAATAGCCAATGATGAAGACGACGACGCCGGTGAGAATGCCGGTGACCGAGATCGTCACCGAGCCGATGGTGAGGCCGGTCGCCAGCTTGTAGGCCCAGGCCTGGATGTCGCCGGGCTGGAAGCCCCACATCAACAGGATCAGCGGCAGGAACACCAGCACAATCATGATGTTGATGGCGGCGCTGACGACAAGCCCGAGCTGGTCGAGGGCGGTCTCTTCGTAGCTTGAATTGGCCGCTAGCCAGCGCCCGATCGAAGTTTTGGCGAAACCGCCTTCCTCGCCGATCGCTCGCGCCGACAGGAAGCCGATATAGGCGGTGACCAGGATGGTGCCGGTGACCACGACCTGCAGCGAGACGAAAATTGCAAGGCCGATATAGCCAAGCAGTGCCGATGCGATGGTGAATAGGCCTAGCGCGACGGCGGTGTAGCGCAGCCACGCCGGCCACGGGCGCCAGCTTCCGTCGGGGGCCTTGAACGGCTTCAGCAGGCCCATAAGGATCAGGATGATGCCGACGACAATGGTGGCGATGAAGCTTCTGGCGATGGTCAGCGACAGTGGCGAGCCCATCTTGTCGTTGACGACAGACAGGAAGTTGTTGCTGCCGATGACGACAGCCATGGCGGTCGTCAGCCGCACCAGCCAGCGCGCCGGGCCGGTTTCGACCGGGATCAAACGCCAGTTCGGCAGTCGGGGCTCGAGCGCTGCGTTGGTCAGGCGGTTGACGCAGAATACCACCGCGATAACGGCAACCAGCGAATTCAGGAAGATGCCGATGTCACCGCGTAAAACATTGTAATAATCGAAGAAGAAGATCGTCGAGACAAGGAAGGCGCCGACCGCCAGCGTCGGCAGCAACGTCGACCAGAACGCCACCGACAGGCGGCTGAGATAGGAGGGGTCCTCGACGGAGGGATCCGCTTCGAAGACGCGGCCGAACAGGCGTCGACCGCCGATAAAAAGCACTGCAGCGAATGCGAGCGCCATCAAAGTCGCGGCAAGAATGGCCTGGAACTTGAACTTGAAGGCGAAGCTCAGCCAGGACGACACCGCCTTATAGAAGCCGGAAAACTCAGCGTTGGCGTCGGAAAAGACTTCGGGGCTAAGCGCATCGGACAGCACGTAGCGTTTGGTAAGCACATTGCGGAACAGCTCGCTGCGCATGTTGCCGATCTTCTCGATCAGCCCACTGATGCGGATCGACAGGTTCTGCGCGCTGGCAATAACGGCGTTGATCTCGGCTTTTTCGGAAGCCAAGGCCTGGCGTTCACCGGTTACGATGTCTGGCTCGGCCGGCTGGCCCGCGGCCGGCGGAGGTCCCAGCATCTCAATCCGATCGTTGATATCGCCGAGACGCGAGCGGAACGCCAGCGCGCTGGTGAGCGCCGCCCGCGACAGATCCTCCAATTGCAGACGGATTTCCACGAGGGTGGCATCGTCTTGGCCGTCCTGCTGTATCTTCTTCTCGAGACCGTCGGTTTTGGCCGTCAGACTCTGGATGACCTTCTGCTGGTCGGCGATCAACCCGGCGGCGCCCTGCCCGAGTGCCTGCGCCATAGCAACGAGCGACGGCGGCGCCGAGACAACAAGCGCAAGAATCAAGACCAGGCGGAATAAACGAAAGAACATGATTTTTCTGGCGACTCGCGGGCGGCATCGGCAGTTTTGAAGCACGTCCTTGATAAAGAGGCTCATATCACGGGGCAAGTCATCCCAGGCGTCTCGTTTTTCGAAGTCCCGCCAATCGAAGTCGGCCAATCCAATCGAAGTCGGCCAAATCCAATCGAAGTCGGGGAGTCGAAAAGCGATGGCGCAATCTTGGCTTTGCGTTTGCAGCCTGCTCTATACTCTGCCGTAAAGCCTGAAATGGATGACAATAAGAATGGCGGAATATTCGGCCTTTTCGCTTCTCAAGAACGCGCTGACCGGAAACAAGGACTGGAGGCCGGCCTGGCGCAAGCCCGACCCGAAAGCGTCCTACGACGTGATCGTCATCGGCGGCGGCGGCCATGGCCTGTCGACCGCCTACTATCTCGCCAAGGAGCACGGCATCACAAATGTCGCGGTGCTCGAGAAGGGCTGGCTCGGCTCCGGCAATGTCGGCCGCAACACCACGGCGGTCCGTTCTAACTATCTCCTGCCGGCCAACACGCGTTTCTACGAACATTCGATGAAGCTGTGGGAGAACCTGGCCCATGACCTCAACTACAACGTCATGTTCTCGCAGCGCGGCTGCCTGAACCTCGCCCACACACCTGCTCAGCTCGACGACTATGCCCGGCGCGGAAACGCCATGCGCCATCTCGGCGTTGACGCCGAACTGATGACCACGGCCGAAATCGCGCGCCTGGTGCCGGCGCTCGACGTCTCGGCCACCGCGCGTTTCCCGATCGTCGGTGGCCTGATGCAGCGGCGCGCCGGCACCGCCCGCCACGACGCCGTCGCCTGGGGCTATGCGCGCGGCGCAGATCGCCGCGGCGTCGACATCATCGAAAATTGCGAGGTCACCGGCTTCCTGCGCGACGGCGACCGCATCATCGGCGTCACGACAACGCGCGGCGAAATCCGCGCAAAAAAGGTAGCGGTCGCGGTTGCCGGCAGCACCGGGCGGGTCATGCGGCTTGCCGGCATCGAGACGATGCCGATCGAGAGCCACGTGCTGCAGGCCTTCGTCACGGAATCGCTAAAACCGTTCATCGATACGGTCCTGACCTTCGGCATGGGCCATTTTTATATGTCGCAATCTGACAAGGGCGGGCTTGTCTATGGCGGCGATCTCGACGGCTACAACAGCTACGCCCAACGCGGCAGCCTGCCTATCGTCGATGAGGTGATGAGCGAGATGCTGGCGCTGTTCCCTGGGCTGGCCCGTGTCCGCATGCTGCGCTCATGGGGCGGCGTCTGCGACATGTCGATGGACGGCTCGCCAATCATCACCACCGGTCCGCTGCCGGGCATGTATCTCAACTGCGGCTGGTGCTATGGCGGCTTCAAGGCGACGCCGGCTTCCGGCTGGTGCTTTGCCTGGACCATTGCCAAGGACGAGCCGCACGGTCTCAACGCGGCCTTCACGCTCGACCGCTTCTACCGTGGCCTGGTGATCGACGACAAGGGCCAGGGCGCCACGCCCCGGCTGCATTAGGCCATGATCCCGAAAAGTGGAAACCGGTTTTCGGACAAGATCATGGTCAAACGAGAAGTTTAAGAGATCCATGCTCATCACCTGCCCCTATTGCGGCCCGCGCGACGTGATCGAATTCACCTATCAGGGCGACGGCAATCGCCAGCGCCCACAGCCCGCCTCGCAGAACCTCGACGCCTGGAACGCCTATGTCTACGACCGGCTTAACCCGGCCGGCGACCACAATGAGATCTGGCAGCATTCCGGCGGCTGCCGCGCCCATCTCAGGGTCGTGCGCAATACGCTGACGCACGAGATCTCCAGCACCGCGTTCGCGCGCGGCGACCACAACTCGGTTGCGCGGCACCGGGCCGAGGACAAGCCATGAGCCCGCGCCGTACAGAGGCCGGGGGGCGCATCGACCGGCTGCGGACCATCCGTTTCACCTTCGACGGCGCGCCTTATACCGGCCATGCCGGCGACACGCTGGCTTCGGCGCTGCTGGCCAACGGCGTCACCCTGTTTGGGCGTTCGTTCAAATATCACCGCCCGCGCGGCGTGCTGACCGCCGGCGTCGAGGAACCGAACGCGCTGGTCACAGTGTTGAGGGGCGAGGTTCGCGAGCCGAACATCCCCGCCACGATGGTCGAGATTTATGACGGGCTGGCCGCAATCAGCCAGAACCGCTTCCCTTCGCTTGCCTGGGACGTCAGTGCCGTGAACCAGCTCGGCGGCAAGCTTTTGTCGGCTGGCTTCTACTACAAGACCTTCATGGGACCGGTGATCGGTCCGCTGAAGGGCACTCGCTTCTGGATGTTCTGTGAGCATTTCATCCGCCGTGCCGCCGGCCTGGGCAAGGCAGGCACGGCTCCCGATACGGCGCGCTACGAACGCATGAACGCGTTTTGCGATGTGCTGGTAGTCGGCTCCGGCCCGGCGGGGCTGATGGCCGCCAGGGCGGCTGCCGATCAGGGTGCACGCGTCATCCTGGCCGAGCTCGAGCCGCATTTCGGCGGCTCGGCCAATTGGTCGCGCGAGACGATCGATGGCATGCCGGCCGCCGACTGGGCAGCGCGCGCCGCCGGTCAGCTTGAAGGCCGTGACAATATCCGCCTTTTGCCGCGCACTACTGTCTGGGGTTATTATGACGGCAACACGCTTGCCGCGCTCGAACGTGTCACCGACCACAAGGAAAAGGCCGGCAAGGGCGAGCCGCGCCATCGCTATTGGACGATCCGCGCCAAGTCGGTGGTGCTGGCCACCGGCTCCCTGGAGCGTCCGCTGGTCTTTCCGGGCAACGATCGGCCAGGCGTGATGCTGGCGCATGCTGCCGAGCGTTTTGCCAATGAATATGGCGTGCTGCCGGGCGACAGGGTCGCGCTGTTCACCAACAATGACAGCGCCTATCGCTCCGCGCTTGCGCTGAAGAAGGCCGGCGCCGTCGTCGTCGCCATCGTCGACGTGCGCCCAGAACTTTCGAGCGAAATGCGCAAGCTGGCCGGCGAAGCGGAGGCCGAGATCCTTTCTGGCCACGCGGTAATCGCCACCGAGGGCGGCAAGGCGCTTTCCGGCTTCAAGGTGCAGCGCTTCGACATGGTCAACGGCGCGCTTTCCGGCGAAGCGCGCAGCATCCACGCCGATTGCCTGCTGATGTCGGGCGGATGGTCGCCGACCATTCATCTGGCCAGCCAGGCCGGCGCGAGAGCGGAATGGAACGAAGCATTGCAAGCGTTCCTGCCGCCCAAGCCGACGACGCGGCAATGGATCGGCGCCGGCGCCTTCACCGGCAGTTTCTCCACCGCCGAGGCGATCGCCGAAGGCCGCGCCGCCGGCCTTTCCGCAGCGGGCGCAACCGCCACGCCGGCGGCCTTGCCTGCCGTCGAGGCAGCACCTGGCGATCCCGATCCGGCGCCGGTGCTCGAGATCAAGGCCAAGGGAAAGAGTTTCGTCGACTTCCAGCATGACGTGACGGCGGATGACGTGCGGCTGGCGCATCGCGAAGGCTTCGTCTCGGTCGAGCATCTGAAGCGCTACACCACGCTCGGCATGGCAACCGACCAGGGCAAGAGCTCCAACATACCCGGCCTCGCCATCATGGCCGAGGCGCTCGGCAAGCCGATCCCAGAGGTCGGCACGACGCGCTTTCGCCCGCCCTTTTCGGCGGTGTCGATCGGCTCGCTAGCCGCCGAACGCTTCGGCGATCTGAAGCCCGAGCGGCTGACGCCGATGCATGACTGGCACGTCGCCAACGGCGCCACCATGTATTCGGCCGGCCTGTGGTATCGGCCGATGATCTACGGCCATCCCGGCGAGACGATCGAGCAGGCCTATGTGCGCGAAGCGAGAGCCACGCGCGAGAGCGCCGGCATCGTCGATGTCTCGACACTGGGCAAGATCGCTGTGCAAGGCCCCGACGCGGCGGAATTCCTCGACCGCGTCTACACCAACGTGTTTTCGACGCTGGCCGTCGGCAAGGCGCGTTATGGGCTGATGCTGCGCGAGGACGGTCTCGCCTTTGACGACGGCACCACATGGCGGCTCGGCGAGCAGGATTTCCTGATGACCACCACCACCGCCAATGCCGGCAAGGTGATGCAGCATCTGGAATATTTCCTCGACGTGATCTGGCCGGAGCTGAAAGTCCACGTCGCCTCGGTCACCGACCAATGGGCCGGTGCCGCCATCGGTGGGCCGAAGGCAAGGCAGATACTGGCTGCTTGCGTCAGCGGCACCGCCGTCGACAATGCCGCCCTGCCCTTCATGGGCATCGTCCACGGCGAAATCGCCGGCGTGCCGGTGATGATCTGCCGGCTGTCCTTCTCCGGCGAAATGGCCTTCGAGGTCTATTCCGGCGCCGGCTACGGCACCCATGTTTGGGAGGCGCTGGTCGAAGCCGGCAAGCCGTTCGGGCTGGTGACCTACGGGCTGGAGGCGCTGGGCACCATGCGCATCGAGAAAGGCCACGTCACCGGTGCCGAGATCGACGGCCGTACCACGGCACGCGACCTGCATCTCGACTGGATGCTGTCGAAGAAGAAGTCGTTCATCGGCTCGGCGATGATGGATCGCGAGGGGCTGATCGCACCCGACCGCCTGGAACTCGTCGGTATTGTTTCGCTCGACAACCAGCCGCTCAATGGGGGCGCACATATCGTGGAGGAGCTTGACGAAGCCAATCCACACGGCTCGCTTGGCCACATCACCGCCTGCTGCTATTCGCCGGCGCTCGGCAAATATATCGCGCTTGCCCTGGTCAAGGGCGGCAAGGCGCGGCGCGGCTCGCGTGCCTACGTTTCCGATCCGTTGCGCAACCGGTTCGGGCCGGTCGAGATCGTCTCCAACCATTTCTTCGATCCGGACGGGAGCCGCATGCATGGTTGAACGCCAATCACCGCTTGAGCCGGTGCTGCATCCGGGCTCGCATGGCAATTTCGAGCATGGTGTCGAAATCATCCTCTCCGAAACCAGGCCGGGTTCGATCCTGCAGCTCGCCGCCTGGCCCGGCGAGGAGAAGACGTTGATGGCCGGCATCCATGCGGTCACCGGCCTGGCTTTGCCCGACGGCGCCGGTGGCGGTGTGACGAACGGCGCCAGGTCGGTGTTCGGCTTTGCGCCGGGAAAGTTCACTGTGGTCGATGAAGCCGAGGGATTGGCGCCGGCCTTTGCCGATGTCGTCACTTCGGCCATCGGTACGGTGACCGACCTTTCGCACGGCCGCACCGCGATCCGTATCGCCGGGCCGAAGGCCGAGTGGGTGCTGGCGAAATTCTTCGCAATCGACTTCGCGCTGCCGGCCTTCCCGATCGGCGCCGGCCGCTCGACCATGCATCACGACATCTTCGCGCAAATCCAGCGCACCGGCGCCGATCAGTTCGACATCTATGTGTTCCGCTCGTTTGCCCGCTCGTTCTGGAAAGCGCTCTGCCATGCGAGCGAGGAAGTCGGCTACGAAGTGCAGTAGAGCCGGACGGCGCTTCACGTCACTCCGCGAACGTCACCCACTCTTCCAGCGGCGCGCGGTCGGTGCGGAAGGCATTTTCGGGCTTGGACGTATCCTCATGGCCGAGCGCCATGCCGCAGACGACGATCTCCTCGTCGGGAATGTTGAGCACCGGCCTGATCTGCCGGTGATAGGGCGCGAAGGCGGCTTGCGGACAGGTGTGCAGGCCCCTGCCCCGCGCGGCGACCATGATGTTTTGCAGGAACATGCCGTAGTCGATCCACGACCCCTTGTTCAGCCGCCGGTCGACGGTGAAGATCATGCCGACAGGCGCATCGAAGAAGACGAAGTTGCGGTCGTGCTGCGCACGCATCCTGTCGACCTCGCGCCGGCCGATGCCGAGCACGCCGTAGAGGCCGAAGCCGTTGGCGCGCCGTCGCGTCAGATAGGGTTCGAAGAACTGGTCGGGATAGTAGCGGTACTCGTCCCACTCGGCCTTTTCGGCGCGGATGCCCGAGCTGAGGATGGCGTCGGTGATGCGCTGCTTGACCTCGCCCTTGGTCACATAGACCTTCCAGGGTTGCATATTGGTGCCTGAGGGCGCGCGCGCGGAAACGGCGAGAATATCGCGGATGGTCTCGTCGTCAACCATATCGGGCAAGAAGGCGCGTACCGACCGCCGCGAGGTGATCGCGTCATCGACGATCGCCGCCGCAATCCGGGAGTTGTTTTCCAGCATGGGCCGTCCTTTTGCGTATGATCCCGAACCCGATTTTCCGGAAGGATCATGCGCCGACTAGAAGTGATGGAGCATCCTTGCGCGTCTTTTTGAACGCCCGATAGCCTACCCGCCTCGACCGGACGCCCCACTCGCCGCTCGTGCGCCGAGCCTTTGCCCGAACCGTCAAAATGGCGCAAGTAAATCTTGTGATTTCGTGAAAATCCTCTTGATTTTTTCATGAACCCGCCATCAAATGAAATTTGCTGGGAATTTTTCACCAAGACAGGGATGGCTTTGCCCTCAACCGCCGCCAGATCGGAACAGGACAGCGGCGAACGGCTGCTGGCCGGCGACATTCGCGCGTTGCGCAAGGCGCGCGGCCTGACGCTTGCCGAAATCGCACTGAAGCTCGGCCGTTCCGTCGGCTGGGTCAGCCAGGTCGAGCGCGGTCTGTCGGTCCCGTCGCTCGGCGATCTCAGGGCCTTCGCCGAATTGTTCGGCGTGCCGGTCAGCCTGTTCTTCAGCCATGACGTACCTGTCGAGACCGAGCGCGGCGTGGTCGTGCGCGCCGGCAACCGGCGCACGCTTGGCACAAGCGATTCCGGCCTGGTGGAGGAGCTTCTGTCGCCCGATCTCGGCGGTAGCTTCGAGATGCTGCGTTCGGTCTTCGCCCCGGGTGCCGAGCTGCAGACCGAGTCGCGCCGGCCGACCGAGGAAGCCGGCTACGTCGCTTCCGGCAGTTTCGACATCGAAATTGCCGGCGTCTGGCACCGGCTTGGCGAAGGCGATTCCTTCCGCTTCGACGGCAAGCCGTTCCGCTGGCGCAATCCTGGAGCGGAACCGGCTGTGGTGATCTGGGTGGTTTCGCCGCCCGTCTATTGAACGAATGCATGTCGCCCAAAAGTGCGTGGCGGTTTTGGGACAACGACATGCATCAAAACAAATAGTCGGAGAAGAACATGGCCGGTTTGCCGACCACGGCACGCGTGGTGATCATCGGAGGCGGTGCCGTCGGCGCCTCCTCGCTCTATCATCTCGCCAAAGCGGGCTGGACCGACTGCGTGCTTCTGGAGAAGAACGAGCTGACTTCCGGCTCGACCTGGCATGCCGCCGGCAACGTGCCGACTTTCTCCTCGTCATGGTCGCTGATGAACATGCAGCGATATTCGACCGAACTCTATCGCCGGCTGGCCGACGAGGTCGGCTATCCCATGAACTACCACGTCACCGGCTCGCTCAGGCTGGCCCATAGCGCGGAGCGCATGCAGGAATTCCAGCGCGCCAAGGGCATGGGCCGCTACCAGGGCATGGATATCGACGTGGTCGGGCTCGACGAGATCAAGCGCCGTTACCCCTTCATCGAGACGCATGAGCTGGAAGGCGCGCTCTACGATCCGAATGATGGCGATATCGATCCAGCGCAATTGACCCAGGCACTGGCCAAGGGCGCGCGTGACATGGGCGCGAAGATCATCCGCTTCTGTCCGGTCACCGGCGTGCGCCGCGACAACGACGAGTGGGTGGTCGAGACAACGCAAGGCGAGATCCGCTGCGAGATCGTCGTCAACGCCGCCGGCTACCGCGCCGCCGAGGTCGGCAGGATGTTCGGCCGCGAGGTGCCGATGATGGTGATGAGCCATCAATACATCCTGTTTGAGGAAATCCCCGAACTGGCCGCATGGTCGAAGGAGCAGGGCAAGAAGCTGCCGCTGCTGCGCGACGTCGATACGTCCTACTATCTGCGCCAGGAAAAGAACGGCATGAACCTCGGCCCCTATGAGCGCAATTGCCGCGCCCATTGGGTCGGCCACAACGATCCGATGCCCGACGACTTTTCCTTCCAGCTGTTTCCCGACGATCTCGACCGGCTGGAACATTACCTGGCCGATGCTGCCGCCCGCGTGCCGATCCTCGGCACCGCCGGCCTGTCCAAGGTCATCAACGGGCCGATCCCCTATGCGCCGGACGGCAACCCGCTGATCGGCCCGATGCCCGGCGTGCCCAACGCCTTCGAGGCCTGCGTCTTTACCTTCGGCATCGCCCAGGGCGGCGGCGCCGGCAAGGTGCTGGCCGAATGGGTGACCGAGGGCCAGACCGAATGGGATATGTGGTCCTGCGATCCGCGCCGTTTCACCGCCTTTGCCTCGGCCCCGGATTATTGCGTCGCCAAGGGCATGGAGATCTACGGCAACGAATATGCCATCCAGTTCCCGCGCCATGCCTGGCCGGCCGGGCGCGACCGCAAGCTGTCGCCGCTCCACGACCGCATCAAGGCACTCGGCGCCCGGTTCGACGCTTATAATGGCTGGGAACGCGCCACCTGGTATGCGAAGCCAGGCGACGACATCTCCGAAGAATCCACGCTGACTTTCCGACGCGACGGGCCGTGGCAGCATCGTGTGCGCGAGGAATGCCTCGCCGTCCGCGATGCCGCCGGCATTCTGGACCTGCCGGGGTTTTCCCGTTTCAATCTCGACGGTCCGGGTGCCGCCGAATGGCTGAGCCTCCAGGTGACAGGCCTGGTGCCGAAACCCGGCCGCATCGGCCTCGTCTATTTTGCCGACGACAAGGGCCGCATCGTCACCGAAATGTCGGTGGTCCGCCACGACGAGAACCTGATGACGCTGATCACCGCCGCGGTGGCTCAGTGGCATGATTTCGAATGGCTGAAATCGCGCATCCCGAAGGACGCCACTTTCAAGCTGGTCGACCGGACGGAGGAATACTCCACCCAGATCCTCGCCGGCCCCAACTCGCGAAAAATCCTCGCCGAACTCTGCGCGGCCGACCTCACCCTGCCTTGGCTGACGCATCAGGAAACCAGTATCGCCGGACGTTGGGCAAAGCTGGTGCGCGTGTCCTTCGCGGGCGAGCTCGGCTGGGAAATCCACAGCAAGGTCGACGATACCGCAGCCATCTTCGACGCCGTCTGGGAGGCCGGGAAGAGGCATAGACTAAAACCGTTCGGCATGTACGCACTGGATTCGCTGCGGCTCGAAAAAGGTTACCGCACCTGGAAGGGCGACCTGTCGACCGACTATTCGATCCTGCAGGGCGGGCTGGACCGCTTCGTCAGATGGGATAAGCCCGACTTCCGCGGCAAGGCGGCGCTGC
Organism: Mesorhizobium sp. M1273; assembly: GCF_040318195.1. Taxonomy (NCBI): domain Bacteria; kingdom Pseudomonadati; phylum Pseudomonadota; class Alphaproteobacteria; order Hyphomicrobiales; family Phyllobacteriaceae; genus Mesorhizobium; species Mesorhizobium sp. M1273. Next base: position 219,793 of record NZ_JAMYLV010000007.1, read on the forward strand.
AGAACGAGAAGCAGCAGGGCGTAAAGAAACGCTTCGTCACGCTGGTCGTCGAAAACCCCGGCGACTGCGATGCGCCCACCATGTCGACGCTGTGGCATGACGGCCGGATCGTCGGCGAGACGACATCCGGCGGCTGGGGTCATCGCATCGACAGGTCGATCGCGCTCGGCATGCTGCGCGCCGACCTCACCGAGCCGGGAACCGCTGTCGAGGTCGAGATCTTCGGCGAACGTTTTCGGGCGGTCGTGCAGAGGGATGAGCCGTTATGGGATCCAAAGAACGAGAGGCTCAGAGCATGAAGACTGTTATCCTTACCGATGGTGGCATGGGCCAGGAGCTGGTCCGCCGCAGCAGTTCCGAGCCGACGCCGCTGTGGTCGGCCAGGGTGCTGATCGACGAACCGGATCTGGTGCGCGACCTGCATGCGGAATTCATCCGCGCCGGCGCCCGCGTCATCACCATCAACACCTATTCGGCCACGCCGGAGCGGCTGGCACGCGAAGGCGCGGAAGAGCTGTTCAAGCCGCTGCAGAAGCGCGGCATCGAACTGGCAAGGCAAGCCCGCGACCAGGCCGGCGACGCGGCGATTGCCGGCTGCCTGTCGCCGCTGTTCGGCAGCTATGCGCCGGCGCTGACGATATCCTTCCAGGATACGCTCGACATCTATCGCCGTATCGTTGCCGAGCAGGCGGACGGCGTCGATCTGTTTCTGTGCGAAACCATGGCGTCGGCCGAAGAGGCGCGCGCCGCCGTCACCGCGGCGTCGGAAAGCGGCAAGCCCGTATGGGTGTCGTGGACGCTTGCCGACCACGGCACGCCGCGCCTGCGCAGCGGCGAAGCCATTGCGGCGGCGTCGGGCGCTCTTGCCGGCCTGCCCGTCGCGGCCCGGCTGATCAATTGCTGCCGGCCCGAAGCGATCGCTGCAGCGCTGCCCGAACTGATCGCTCTCGGCGGTCCGGTCGGCGCTTATGCCAACGGCTTCACCTCGATTGAGGCGCTCAAGCATGGCGGTACGGTGGAAGTGCTGCACGCCCGCCACGACCTCGATCCGGATGCCTATGCCGGCCAGGCGGTCGATTGGGTCGAGGCCGGCGCCGGCATCGTCGGCGGCTGCTGCGAAGTCGGACCGGCCCACATCGCCGCGCTGCGCGACCGGCTCGAACAGGCCGGTTATGAAATTTCGGGAGCAGCATAATGCCCAGGCCATCATCGCGCATTTCCGGCATCGTGCCTTCGGGCAAGGATGGCTGGGAGGTTCATTCCGCTGCCTGGGCGCGCAAGCAGGCCGGCGAGGACATCATCATGCTGTCGGTCGGCGACCATGATTTCGACACGCCGAGCGAGACGATCGAAGCCTGCGTGACGGCGGTTCGCGCCAGCAATCACCACTACACCCCGCTTGCCGGCGTTCCGCGCCTGCGCAAGGCGATGGCGGCGGCCTCGACGCGGTGCACCGGGGTTGCGACAAATCCCGACCAGGTCATCGCCACCCCGGGCGGGCAGGCCGCGCTTTACGCGGCCATACAAGCGGTTCTCGACCAGGGCGACCATGCCATCGTCGTCGCGCCCTATTACGCCACCTATCCCAACACCTTCAGTGCGGCGGGCGCCGAGTTCAGCGTCGTCGAGACCCCCGCCGAGGATGGCTTTCAGCCGCGCGCCGCCGACATTCGCGCCGCCCTTCGGCCGAACACCCGCGCCATCCTGATCAACACGCCGAACAATCCCACGGGCGCCGTCTATTCGCGCGAGCGCCTGGAAGAGCTGGCGCAGATCTGCCGCGAACATGACCTCTGGCTGCTGTCGGACGAGGTCTACTGGACGCTGGGCGGCGGCGAGCACGTCTCACCACGCTCGCTGCCCGGCATGGCGGAACGCACGCTGGTCATCAATTCGATGTCCAAGAGCCACGGCATGACCGGCTGGCGCATGGGCTGGCTGACCGGGCCGGAACCGATGGTCTCGCTGCTGACCGACCTCAATCTGGTGATGACCTACGGCCTGCCGGCCTTCATCAGCCTCGCCTGCGCCGAGGCGCTCGAAAATGGCTACGGCGTCAAGGAAATCGCCGAGCGCTACGCCGCGAGGCGCACCGTCGTCCTCGATGCCATGCGCGGTATGAACAACATCACCGTGCGCGGCTCCGAAGGCGGCATGTACGTCATGCTCGACATATCGGCGATCGAGCCGGACGACGAAAAATTCGCCTGGGCCTTCCTCGACCAGGAAAATGTCGGCGTCATGCCCGGCTCAAGCTTCGGCGAGGCCGCCGCCGGCCACATCCGCTTCAGCCTCTGCCAGCCTGAGCCGGTGCTGATGGAGGCTGCCACGCGCCTGCGCCGCTTCGCCTCCAGCTATGGTCGCGAGGCCGCATGAACGCCCCGCCCACCAAAACCATTCCGACGAAGGCCATTCCTCCCAAAGCGCGGGCGGTCATCATCGGTGGCGGCGTCTCCGGCTGCTCGGTCGCCTATCATCTGGCCAAGCTCGGCTGGACCGATATCGTGCTGCTCGAGCGCAAGCAGCTGACGTCGGGCACGACATGGCACGCCGCCGGCCTGATCGGCCAGCTGCGCGGCTCGCAGAACATGACGCGGCTGGCGAAATACTCGGCCGACCTCTACGTCAAGCTGGAGGCCGAGACCGATGTCGGCACCGGCATGCGCCAGGTCGGCTCGATCACGGTGGCGCTTACCGAGGAGCGCAAGCACGAGATCTATCGGCAGGCGTCTCTCGCCCGCGCCTTCGATGTCGATGTGCGCGAGATTTCGCCTAGTGAGGTCAAGCAGATGTACCCGCATCTCAATGTGTCAGATGTGGTCGGCGCCGTGCACCTGCCGCTCGACGGCCAGTGCGATCCGGCCAATATCGCCATGGCGTTGGCCAAGGGCGCGCGCCAGCGCGGTGCGACGATCGTCGAGAACGTCAAGGTGACCAAGGTGCATACCAGGGCCGGCCGCGTCACCGGCGTTTCCTGGGTGCAGGGCGACGAGCAAGGCCTGATCGAGACCGATATCGTCGTCAACTGCGCCGGCATGTGGGCACGCGAACTTGGCGCCCGGAACGGCGTCACCATCCCGTTGCACGCCTGCGAACATTTCTATCTCGTCACGGAACCGATCCCCGGCCTTTCCCGCTCGCCGGTGCTGCGCGTGCCGGACGAGTGCGCCTACTACAAGGAAGATGCCGGCAAGATGATGCTCGGCGCGTTCGAGCCGGTGGCCAAGCCCTGGGGCATGAACGGCATAAGCGAGGATTTCTGCTTCGACCAGTTGCCGCAGGACATGGACCATTTCGAGCCGATCCTGGAAATGGGCGTCAACCGCATGCCGATGCTGGCCACCGCCGGCATCCACACCTTCTTCAACGGCCCCGAGAGTTTTACCCCCGACGATCGCTATTATCTCGGCGAGGCGCCGGAGCTTTCCGGCTACTGGATGGCGACCGGCTACAATTCGATCGGCATCGTCTCCTCCGGCGGCGCCGGCATGGCGCTGGCGCAATGGATCAATGACGGCGAGGCGCCCTTCGATCTCTGGGAGGTCGACATCCGCCGCGCCCAGCCGTTCCAGAAGAACCGCCGCTATCTCAAGGAGCGCGTCTCCGAAACGCTCGGCCTGCTCTATGCCGATCATTTTCCGTACCGGCAGATGGCAACCTCGCGAAACGTCCGCCGCTCGCCGCTGCACGAACATCTGAAGGCGCGCGGCGCGGTGTTCGGCGAGGTCGCCGGCTGGGAGCGCGCCAACTGGTTTGCGCGGGAGGGCCAGGAGCGCGAATACCGCTATTCCTGGAAACGGCAGAACTGGTTCGACAACCAGCGCGAGGAGCATCTGGCGGTCCGAAACGGCGTCGGCCTGTTCGACATGACCTCGTTCGGCAAGATCCGCGTCGAGGGCCGCGACGCCTGCGCCTTCCTGCAAAGGCTCTGCGCCAACGACATGGACGTGACGCCGGGCAAGATCGTCTACACCCAGATGCTCAACCAGCGCGGCGGCATCGAGAGCGACCTCACCGTCTCGCGATTGTCCGAAACCGCCTTCTTGCTCGTCGTGCCCGGCGCCACGCTGCAACGCGACCTGGCCTGGCTGAGAAAACATCTTGCCGACGAGTTCGTCGTCATCACCGATGTGACCGCTGCCGAAGCGGTGCTTTGCCTGATGGGCCCGGATTCGAGGAAGCTGATCCAAAAGGTCAGCCCGAATGATTTCTCCAATAACAACAACCCGTTCGGCACGTTTCAGGAGATCGAGATCGGCATGGGCCTGGCCCGCGCCCACCGCGTCACCTATGTCGGCGAGCTCGGTTGGGAGCTTTATGTCTCGACCGATCAGGCTGCCCATGTCTTCGAGGCCATCGCGGAAGCCGGCACCGACGCCGGCCTGAAGCTATGCGGCCTGCATACGCTGGATTCCTGCCGCATCGAAAAGGCCTTCAGGCATTTCGGCCACGACATCACCGACGAAGACAATGTGCTGGAGGCCGGCCTCGGCTTTGCCGTGAAGACGGCCAAGGGAGACTTCCTCGGCCGCGATGCGGTGCTGAAGAAGAAAGAAACCGGCCTGTCACGCCGGCTGGTGCAGTTCCGCCTGAACGACACCGAGCCGCTGCTCTTCCACAATGAGGTGATCCTGCGCGACGGCAAGATCGTTGGTCCGATCACCTCGGGCAATTACGGTCATCATCTCGGCGGCGCAATCGGGCTTGGCTACGTGCCTTGCAAGGGCGAGAGCGAGGCGGATGTCCTGTCGTCGTCCTACGAGATCGAGATCGCCGGCGAGCGCTTTGCCGCCGAGGCCTCGCTCAAGCCGATGTACGATCCAAAATCGGAACGGGTGCGGATGTAACCCTTGTCCTTCTGCCCTTGTGAGGGCTTTGCATGAAGGGTGTGCTTAACCTGATTGGCCTACTGGGCGTCTTTTGAAGGCGTCTAAGGCCTCGCCCTGTCGCCCTGGCGCGACCGG
>NZ_JAMYLV010000008.1:0-206252 GCF_040318195.1 Mesorhizobium sp. M1273
CGATGATGTCGACGATGGCATTTCCGATACAAAGCACGTCATAGTCCGGCATCAATTCATGTCTCCGCCAAAAACCCACCGGCTTTCTGCCACGCCGGGCGCGGGCGGGTCTAGCGGTTTGATGCGGCTTTGCCTAGGCCGCGAGTTATAAATCCGGGCAGATCGCATGCTTCGTATCGCGCGGTTTGCGCTTGTCTCGCGACCTGTCTCCGCCTATCCCGAAATATCGCCCATGGGCCTCGTTTGACATGGAATTAGAAACGCCGTGATCCTCGACGCCGCCCGTGCCGCCTTGAGCCGGCTGTTCTCGCCCGAATTCCGTTCCGTGTTCCTGAAGACACTGGGGCTGACCTTGCTGGCGCTGGCGGCGCTGTGGTTCGGGATCAAGAGCCTGTTCGAATGGCTGGCCTGGCCGTGGATCGATGCATGGCTGCCCGCCCTACCCTCCTGGGCCGGATGGCTGGGCGCCGTCGTCGCCGGCATCGGCCTTGCGCTGGGCTTGGCGCTGCTCATCGCGCCGGTGACGGCGATCATCGCCGGCCTGTTCCTCGACGACGTCGCCGAAGTGGTCGAGCGCACCGATTATCCAAACGACCCGCCCGGCCGCGCCGTGCCGGCGTTGCGCTCGCTGGTGCTGGCGATCCGGTTTTTCGGCGTCGTCATCCTCGGCAATATCGTCGCCCTGCTGCTGCTGCTGGTGCCGGGCATCAACATCGCCGCCTTCTTCGTCGTTAACGGCTATCTGCTCGGGCGCGAGTTCTTCGAATTCGCCGCCATGCGCTTTCGCCCGGAGGCCGAGGCCAAGGCGCTGCGCAGAAAGCACTCGATCACCGTGTTCCTGGCCGGGCTGGTGGTCGCCGCTTTCCTCGCCGTGCCGCTGCTCAACCTTCTGACGCCACTGTTCGCCGCCGCCATGATGGTGCATCTGCACAAGGCGATCTCGGCACGGGAAGGGAGCTATCTCAGCAGAAAACCCCTGCCCAGTTCGTCGTCGTCCTCGACGATGAATTCGGCCCGCCCTGAGTAATAGGCGCGGCCGCCGACGCGGGCGATGATGGCGTCATGCGGCCCGGCTGTGGCCGTGCGTACGACGGCGCCGGAAAAGCGCGAGCCGGCGATGCTCTCGAACAGCCGCGTTCGGCCAATCTCGATCTGGCCCTTGGCGTGCATGACGGCCAACCGCGCGGTGACGCCGGAGCCAGTCGGCGAACGGTCGACCTCGGCCTCGGCGAAAACGCAGATGTTTTTGGTCGGCGTATCGGAGAACGCATCCTGTCCGTCGGTCAGGATGGTGCCGTAGAGAAAGGCGAGATCAGCATGGTCGGGATGCGACAGCGGCAATTCGGCCTTCAGCTTATCACTCAGCGCGGTCGCCGCATCGACGAAATCGCGCACGCGGTTCCTGCCGAATTCCAGCCCGAACTGGCGGCAGTCGGCCAGAGCATAGAAGGCGCCGCCATAGGCGACGTCGAAGCCGACCGGACCATAGCCCGGCAGCTCGATCCGCTGGTCGCCGGCGAACAGAAACGCCGGCACGCTTTCGAAGGACACCGCGCCGGCCTTGCCGTCCCTCACCTCGACCGCAGCCGAAATCAGCCCGCATGGCGCCTCGATATTGACGGTCGTCATCGGCTCGCGTGGCGCCACCAGCCGCTCGTCGACGGCGTAGCGGCCGAGCGCGACGATGGCGTGGCCGCACATCGTCGAATAGCCCTCATTGTGCATGAACAGCACCGCGAGGTCGGCGCCCGGCAGGTCGGGCTCCACCAACAGCGCGCCATACATGTCGTAATGGCCGCGCGGCTCGAACATCAGGATCTTTCTGAGATGATCGAGATGGTCGCGCACATACGCACGCTTTTCGAGGATCGTGCCCTTGGGAATATCGGGGTAGCCGCCGGTGACGATCCGCAGCGGCTCGCCGCCGGTGTGCATGTCCACGACCGTGAGCGTCATTTGCCGGACCCGACCTAGGCGGAAGGTTTGGCAAATAGCGCCTGCAGCTTGCCGAACGGCATGGCGGCGCGGGTGAAGCCGAAGGTGCCATCCTGCTGGATCTCGCGCGCCGCGGTCTCCAGCATCCCGAAGGCGAAATTGGTCAGCCATGGGCCGAGCGAGACGCGCTTTACCCCCGCCATGGCCAGGTCGGCGATGGTGAAGCCGGGCCCGGCCATGACGTTGACCGGCTTGGTCAGCGCCGAGCAGACGGTTCGCACCATCTCGATGTCGCCCAGCCCCGGTGCATAGAGCACGTCGGCGCCGGCCTTCTCGAAGGCCTGCAGCCGCTTGATCGTATCGTCGAGGTCGGGCTTGCCCCACAGGAAATTCTCGGCCCGCGCGGTGAAGACGAAATCGCGTTTCAGTGCCCGTGCCGCTTCCGCCGCCGCCGCGACGCGCTCGACGGCATGCGCAAAATCATAGATCGGCTTGTCGGGCTCGCCGGTATGGTCCTCGATCGAGCAGCCGGCGAGGCCAGCCGCCTCGGCGGCGAAGATGGTCTCGCCGGCACTTGTCGCGCTGTCGCCCTTGCCCTTTTCGAGGTCCGCCGAAACCGGCAGCCCGGTCGCCGCTGACACTTCACGGCAATGATGGATCATCGCCTCGAACGTCACCGCGCCGTCCGGCAGGCCGCGCGAAAAGGCAAAGCCGGCGCTGGTCGTGGCCAGCGCCTTGAAGCCGAATGAGGCCAAGAGCTTGGTCGTGCCGACGTCCCAGGAATTGGCCATGACGAAGATCGAGGCATGCAGGTCGCGAAAAATCTTGCCCTTGTCCATGGATGCTCCCCTCCAGTGCAGAATGTGAGGCAAATTCTAGCCCGGCGGAAGGCGCCGGGCAAACAAATGCGGTTGGCTCAGAAGCGTTTGGCGTTGTCATCTGCCAATCGATCCAGCGCGTCGGACTCCTTGAAGTAGCGCGAAGCATTTTTGTCCCAATGATAGGTGACGGAGATGTCGCGCGAAGACGCCTCTGGCGGCGGCTGGCCGTCGCAGCTTTCTTCTCCCGGCAGCGTCGCGTCGGTCACCGTGACCTTGATGGCTGCATAGGGCTGGCCGTCGGCGATCACCTGGAAGGCCACATTCTGCGTCCTTCGGTTGGTGCAGAGGTTTTCGTCGAATGTATAGATCATGTCGATCAGCTCGAACCTGTCGTTGCGGACCATGACCAGCGGCGCGATCACATAGCCCTGGCTCGAATTGAAATGCGTGCTCGCGGTGATGATGACGTCATCGCCGGGCCCGATCGACAGCTTGCCCGGATCGCGAAAGTAGGTGCTGCGGTCGACGGCAACATTGACCGCGTCGAGCAGGGCCGGCTTGCCGGTGATGTCGTAGAGTGCCAGCACGGCATAACCCTCGGCGCTGTCAGGCGAGTCGCCGAGGTCGAGCAGCATCGCCAGCCGGTCCTTGCCGCCGGCCTTGATGCCGAGCACGTCGCCGCTGGAAAGACCCGACGTCGCCGGCGGCGAGCCGTCGTAGTCCGGTCCAGCGATGTGGCGCATCTCGATCGGCATCGAACCTCGGAAAAAGCCGTCCTTGTCCGCCGCCAGATCGGGAATGACCATCCTGGCGAGATCGAGATAGGTGACATCGCCGTGGCCGGGGACGGCGCTGCCGAGCTCCGGGAAACTGACGGCCTCCGCGCTGGCCGTCGTCCAAAGACAGGGCAGCAGCAGGCAGGCAAAGATGAAACGAAGCAGGGAGAAGGTCATGCGCGCGCGCTCGTTATCTCGGGCGCGCGCAAGCTAGAGCATTTTGCGACCAAGAGGAAACACCTGGCGTTGCCTCACTATGTTGGCTTGGCTTGGCTCGCCAGGGTCTGCTGGAAAACCGGCACCAGCTGATCCATGGCGGCTGCGAGCCACGCGCCGAGTTCGTCGGGCAGAGTGTCGTGAATCCAGACCAGGCGGCTCCGGCCCTCGCCCTCGGCAAAGACCTGCATGGAGGTATTATCGTGGGTGACCTCGTCGCCGAGCCATCCCCACACGATCCGCCGGCTCTGCTCGTCGCGGGCGATGAGCCGCTCTCGCACAATCTTGCCGTCGGCGAAGGTAAGGGCCCGTACGTCGCCCTCATCCACCCGACAGTCGACGAAAACGCCTGGGGCTATCCGTTGTGCGCCGCCGGCGAAGTCGCCCACCGTCGCCCATACGCTTTCCGGTGAAGCATCTACGATGATTTCCCTGACTATTGAAACCATGTTCGCTGGTCCTTCTGGTAGTAGGTAGACCTGTCTGTCTACATGTGGATGTATACAGATCTGTCTGCTATAGTCAAGGCATGTCCACAGCCCGAATCAACGATCGTCCCGAAAGCCTTGCGCGTCGTCGAATCCTCGATACGGCGACCGCACTGTTTTCTCTGGAGGGGGTCCGTGCAGTCGGGATCGACCGCATCATCGCCGAGGCCGGCGTTGCCAAGGCGACGTTCTATCATCACTTCGCGGCCAAGGACGACCTCGTCCGCGCCTATATCGAGGAGCTCAGCAAGGGAGGACGGGCGGCAATCGCGAGCCTTGGCCGGCGGCCACCTCGCCAGATGATCCTTGCCATATTCGATCTCATCGCCGACGCGGCGGATCAGCCGGGCTACCGCGGCTGCCCGTTTCAGAACGCCGCTGCTGAATATCCGGACCCCAGCAGCCCGGTTCGCCAGGCGATCGATCAGCATCGTCACTGGAAGTGGGGCACCCTCAGGGACTTGCTGATCGCCGACGCAGATCCCGATCCGGACCGCACCGCGGACGCGCTAACGGTGGCGGCCGACGGCCTCCTTGTCGTCAGTCATCTCGACAGGCCGGCCAATCTGCGCAGTCTCATACGCGACACGGTCGACCGAGTACTTGGGGCGCCGCGCCCGGTCTGAGATCGGGCGCGCATGCAGGCTGCGCAAAGGCGATCAGTGGATCGGCACCAGCCCGGCCAGTTCACGCATGTCGTCGAACAGGATGCCGCCGGCTTCGATCAGCCCGTCGCGGTCGGAAAGCGGGTCGCCGTGGTAGGAATAGACGCGCATGCCGGCGGCGATGCCGGCTGCCGTGCCGGCGACGCTGTCCTCGATGACGATGCAGTCGGCGGGTGCGAAGCCCATCGTCGCTGCCGCATGCAGGAAGAGGTCGGGGAACGGCTTACCGCGCGAGACCATGGTCGAGCTGAACAGCGCATGCTCGAACAGCGGCAGCAGCCCGGTCTGACCGAGCGTGATGTGCATTTTCGATACCCGTGCCGACGAGGCGACGCAGGTGGCGATGCCGGCGGCGTGCACGGTTTCGATGAACTCGCGAACGTAGGGGATGGCCTCGACGCCATGCGCGAACAGGTCCGGCAGGCCGGCGTTCCAGCGCTCGACGAAATCGGCGCCGAGGCTGACGCCGGTCGCCTCGACTTCCTTCTGCACCGAGACCATGCTGCGGCCGGAGAAATTCTTCCGGCAATATTCGAAGCTGGCCGGAAAGCCGGCCGCGGTCAGCCATTCGGCGAGGCGCCGATTGGCCAGGTTCTCGGTGTCGACCAGAACCCCGTCGCAATCGAAGATGACGAGCTTGGGTATTTTCATCAGGCCGTGCCGGTCGATCCGAAGCCGCCCGAGCCGCGCGTTGTGCCGCCAGCCAATGTGCGCTCCTCGACGGTCGCCTGCGTCACCGGGGCGAAGACGATCTGGGCGATCCGCATGCCCCGCGTCACCGCGAAATCCTCGTCGCCGAGATTGATCAGCAGCACCTTGACCTCGCCGCGATAGTCACTGTCGATGGTGCCCGGCGTGTTGAGGCAGGTGAGCCCGTGCTTGAAGGCGAGGCCCGAACGCGGCCGGACCTGGCCTTCGACGCCCTCCGGAATTTCCAGGACCAGCCCGGTCGGCACCAGCGCGCGCTTTCCCGGCAGGATCAAGAGCGGCCTGTCGTCCGGGACGGCGGCGCGCAGGTCCATGCCGGCGGCGCCCGAGCTTTCATAGGCCGGAAGCGGCAAGCCCTCGCCATGCGGCAGCCTGACGAAGCCGACAGCCGGACCGATGACGGAGGTGGGATAAAGTGCTGCGCGCATGAGGCTGATCCTATCGTCGCGAACGCCGGCTCAGTCAACTCGGCGGCAATGCTATCAACGGCTTTCTTTCAGTGCGGTTCCGCCTCAGTGCAGTTCCATCGGAACGACCGTGGTCTCCTTGATCTCCTCCATGACGAAGGAGGCCGAAACGTCGGATAGTGCCACCTTGGCGATCAGCCGTTGATAGAGCCGGTCATACGCCTTCACATCGGCGACGCGGGCGCGCAGGACATAGTCGAGATCGCCGGACATGCGGTAAGCGCCGGTGATCTCGGCAAAGCCGGTCACCGCCGCCCGGAATCTTTGCAGCCAGTCGGGATCGTGGTTGGAGGTGCGGATCAGGATGAACACCGAAAGGCCGAGCCCAAGCTTGTCGGCATCGACCAGCGCCACCCGGCCGGTGATGACGCCGTCCTCCTCCAGCCGCTTCACCCGGCGCCAGCAGGCATTGCGCGACAGCGATATTCTTGCCGAGAGCTGGTCGACGGACAGCGTGCCGTCGCGTTGCAGCTCGGCCAGCAATCTCCGGTCTATTTCGTCGATTTCCGGCGCCATGTGGGATGTTTGTCCCAAAATTCAGCCTTTCACAAGGACAATTTGAGACCGATGAACCGAACACCCATGCCAGTATACTCATCGCCGGCTCTTCATCCAGGCAGGAGGGATCGACATGACCGCACGGCTCGCAAGACTTTTCACCTCTCACCCGGCCGCGGTCGGCGAGAGTTATTTCGGCCATATGGCTTTCGCCGCATGGTTCTCGTCGCGATTGTTCATGGCGGCCTTTGCCGCGCTCGTTCATGCTTTCTTGCCGTTTCTGTTCGAGACCACGGCAAGCGGCATCATCCGTGAGCTCTATGAGCGGACGCACAACAGAGGACGGTAAGCCGCAGAGGTACCGAGCGCGGCGAGGCCGCTGGACAGCGCCGACCCTCAACAGGCCCCGCAGCGCAATCCCGATCAAGCGCCGCCATCGTCGAATGCCGAGCCAGGCTTGTATCCACGCGCCAATCCGCCATTTTGAGGATCGCGGCGCGATAGCCCGGAGCATTCACCATGGATATCGTCTTTTCCTCGACCACCAAACTGGCCGCGGCCATCCGCGACCGTACGGTTTCCGCAATAGAGGTGCTGGACGAGCATCTGGCGCAGATCGACAGGCACAATAAGGCGGTCAATGCCGTCGTAACCCTCGATCGGGACGGTGCGCGGCAACGCGCCGTCAAAGCCGACGACGCGCAGGCGCGCGGCGAGGCCCTTGGGCCGCTGCATGGCGTGCCGTTCACACTGAAAGACACGCATGAAACCGCCGGCATGAGAACCGCCGTCGGCTTCCCGGCCTTCGCCGACTATGCTCCGAGGGCAGACAGTCCGGTGGTTGCCCGGCTGAAGGCGGCAGGCGGCGTGCTGGTGGGCAAGACGAACGTGGCGACGATGCTCGGTGACTGGCAGTCTGACAATCCACTGTTCGGCCGCACCGGCAACCCCTGGAACCTCCAGCGCACCGCCGGCGGCTCCAGCGGCGGTGCGGCGGCGGCGCTCGGCACTGGTATGACGCCGTTCGAGGTCGGCACCGACATGCAGGATTCGATCCGGCTGCCGGCCGCCTTTTGTGGCGTCTACGGCCTCAAGCCGACCGAGCACCGCGTCTCGCTCGCCGGCGCCTTCCCCGACCCGGGCGGGGCGCCGCGCAGCGTGCGGCTGATGTCCTGCCTCGGACCGCTGGCGCGCAGCGTCGAGGACCTGGCACTGATCTACGGCCTCATTGCCGGGCCGGATGGAAGCGATACCGACCTTGCGCCGGTACCGGTCGAAACCATGCCGGAGCTGGATCTCAGAAATTTGCGCATTGCCGTCGCGCCGTCCTTTCCGGGCTTTCCGGTGGCCGGCGAGATCAGCGCGGCGGTCGAAAGTCTGGCAAAGGAGCTTCAGTCGGCAGGCGCCATCGTCGAGGATGCCAAATTGCCGGAGCTCGACCTGCACGACGACCTAGCACAAGGCGGTGCGCTGATCGGCATGATGCTGGAGGCGGCGCAGCCCAAACCACCGGAGAAGCCGACGCCGGTCTCGCGCTGGTTCGAGGCGCTCGCCCGCCGCGACCGCTCCATCCTGGCGTGGGAACGGTTCTTCGACGGCTGCGACGCCTTGCTGTGCCCGGTCGCCATGGCCACCGCCTTCCCGCATTGCGAGCCGGGAACGCCGATCGAGGTCGACGGCAAGACGCAAAGCTACTGGATGCTGCCGGCCTATGGCGCGGTGTTCAACTACAGCGGCCATCCGGCACTGTCGCTGCCCTGCGGACAGGACAGCAATGGCCTGCCCATCGGACTACAGCTTGTTGGCAAACGCTGGTCGGAGCGGCGCCTGCTCGGGATCGCCAGGGCAATCGAGCCGCTGGCCGGCGGCTTTCGCCGTCCGCCCGGCTATTGAGTAAACCGCGCCAGTCCGTAGGGATCAAGCAGCGGATCGCGCTCGCCGTCGAGGATTTCGCGGGCGGCGAACAGGGCGACGGCCGGCGCCAGCGTGATGCCGGAATGCATGACCGCAACATAGACGCCGCTCGTGCCTTCGGCGCGGCCTATGATCGGAAAGCCATCGACCGGCGTCGGCCGATAGCCAACGGTGTGGAAATCGAGTTCCAGCCCATCCGCGCCGCGCAGCATCGCCTTCATCGCCGCAAACAGGTCGCGGGCGGTGGCCGGGGCATCCATGCCGGGATCGGCGCCACCGAAATCCGAGCCGGCGATGACGCGGCCTTCCGCCGTCTGGCGCATATGCAGGCGGTCGCCGATCACCAGGCCGTTGAGCAGCTTTTCGTAGGGGCGCGAATGCACGATCAGGCCGGGCGGCGTTTCGATCGGCAGTTCTATCCCGGCTGTGGCAGCGATTGCCGGAGAGCCGGCTCCGGCCGCGATCACCACCTCGTCGGCAGCAATCCGCCCGCCGGATGTATCGACGCCGGCAAGCCTGCCGTTGGCTTGCACCAGAGCGGTGACGGTCGTCCCGGCTACAATTCGCGCGCCGCGCCGTTCGGCGTCGGCCAGCAGTGCTTGCGTGGCGGCGACCGGCTCGGCAACGCCTTCCTCGGCGACATAAAGGGCGAAATCGGGAAGCTCGGTCAGATTGGGCTCGATGCGGGCCGCTCCGGCACGGTCGACACGCTCGATGCCGTAGCCCCATGCGGAGTGCTCGGCCGCATAGGCTTCGAGTTCGGGACGTGGCAGGTCCCAGCACAGGCCGCCGCACCATTGCAACGGGATGCCGGGCACCTCGTTCGCCAGTCGCGTCCATTCGGCCATCGATCGAGTCCGTAGTCGGAAGTAAGGCTGCGGATTACCCCAGCTGGCATTGATCCAGGCAAAGGAATTCGGTGTCGCGACGCCGCCGGCGCCGCTGCCGGCAACGACCGTCACCTTTGCTCCAGCCCTGGTCAGGTGCCAGGCGATGGAGGCGCCGATGATACCGGCGCCGATGACGATCACTTCTTTCGCAGCTGTCATGCTTCACTCCTCGTTCCAACGCCACCACTGCGATGCCATTGCCCGTGGGTTCTGCCAAGAGCGAGCCGTATCAAATGTGCCTCTTGACTTTAATACGTACGTACGTATTTTACCTGGCATGGCTAGACATTCACTTCGCGAAAAACTTCTCGACGCCGGTTTCAAAACCATCTGGAGCTCCGGCTATTCGGCCGCCGGCGTACGCGACATCGTCGCCGCGGCCGATGCCCGTCCGGGGTCCTTCACCAATCATTTTGCCTCCAAGGAGGCGTTCACCGGCGAGGTGCTGGACCGCTATTTCGCCTATGTGAGCGGTTTGGCGGAGCAGGCCCTTGCCCGGGACGGCACACCCCCGGTCGGGCGCTTGCGCCGCTATCTCGAAATCATCACGTCGAAGCTGGAGGCGCATGATTGGGCACGGGGCTGCATGATCGGCAATCTCAGCCTCGAGACGGCTGCTCACAGTGAGGCGCTGAGGCTGCAACTCGTCGCCATCTTCGAACGCTGGCGCAAGCCCTTTGCCGAATGCATCGCCGAGGGCCAGGCGGCTGGCGACATCACCGACGCGTTCGATGCCGAGGACCTCGCCGATTTCCTGTTGAGTTCCTGGCAAGGCGCGATGCTGCGCATGAAGGTGGAGCGCAGTCCCGAACCGCTCGAGCGTTTCAAGAATATCGTCTTCAAAACAGTCTTCGTAAAAAAGGAGCTGATCCGATGAACCCGAAACTCGAAAAGCAGCAATCCCGCACAACGGTGCCGCGCTCGGAAGTCGCGGTACTCGATTCCACCATCTCCTATGTCGAGGCAGGTACTGCCGGTCCGACGGTGCTATTCCTGCACGGCAACCCGACGTCGTCCTACATCTGGCGCGACATCATCCCGCACGTGGCGCCGTTCGGCCGCTGCATTGCGCCCGACCTGATCGGCTATGGCCAATCCGGCAAGCCGGACATCGACTATCGCTTCTTCGACCACGTCCGCTATCTCGACGCCTTCATCGAGACGCTTGGCATCAGTGACGTGGTGGTCGTCGCGCAGGACTGGGGCACCGCGCTCGCCTTCCATCTCGCGGCCCGGCGGCCGCAGCGGATCCTCGGCCTCGCCTTCATGGAATTCATCCGCCCCTTCGAGAGTTGGGACGATTTTCACCAGCGTCCGCAGGCGCGCGAATTGTTCAAGGCAATGCGCACGCCTGGCGTCGGTGAGAAGCTTGTCCTGGAAGACAACGTCTTCGTCGAAAAGGTGCTTCCGGCTGCGGTGCTGCGCACGATGAGCGATGAGGAAATGGCCTCCTACCGGGCACCGTTCCCGACGCCCCAATCGCGCAAGCCGATCCTGCGGCTGCCGCGCGACCTGCCGATTGAAGGCCAGCCCGCCGATGTCGCTGCCATCAGCGAGTACGACCATCGGGCGCTCCGGCTCTCCTCCTACCCGAAGCTGCTTTTCTCAGGCGATCCGGGGGCCCTCGTCTCGCCGCATGCGGCACGGGAATTCGCGGCCGGCCTGAAGAACTGCCGGTTGATCGATCTCGGACCCGGCGCGCATTATCTACAGGAGGACCATGCCGACAGGATCGGCGCCACAATTGCCGAGTGGATTCCGGAGGTGGCCTTCGAGAGCCGAGCGACCGAATCGGCCTGACGTCGGGACGTGAACCGGCGGCAGCCGGAGAGGTCGACAGCTTAGCTCTGCCGGTGCCAAGCGATGGAGGCGCCAATGATGCCGGATCCAATGACGATGATGTTCTTGCTCACGGCCGTGTACCTTCAAACGCCCAGGACTTCTTGCCCTCATTGCCACCATGCTACAGACTTACCAAGGGCGTTGCCGGGACCGCTCTCGAAGCGGGTCGATGACGATCGCCTCACTGGAAACGTTCAGCTCAATCACATGAGGGTCATTTGCGCCGCTGGATAAAAGGGTTGGTTTTTGCTGCAGCCGGAGCCGCCATTGTCTATGCCGTCTTCTTTGGCCCGCTGCCGTTCGTTCGATCTTGGTGGCAGGACGACAACTGGCTGGATCCTTTGCATAAACGCCATCGCATCGCTGACGGTTTGGTGCTGACCGGGGCGTTGGTTGGGAAATCGCGGGCAGAAGTTGTTGCCATGCTCGGCGAGCCGCCGAAGACGGACTATTTCGAGGACTGGAGTCTGGTTTATATTCTTGGTTCGGAAAGAGGATTTTTTTCGATCGACTCTGAATGGCTGGTTATGCGCCTGGATGACGTTGGCTCGGTCACGCAGGCGGCTATCGTCAGAGACTGAACCTGCTGCCGGGGTATCAGCGGTGTTTCCGTTCGACACGCTGGAAAAGCGCTGCTAGAAGCCCGCGCCACAGACAGGATTCCATGAAATTGGCTGAAGACATCGAACAAGCGGTATCGCGCCGCCGCACTTTCGCGATCATTGCCCACCCCGACGCCGGCAAGACGACGCTCACCGAAAAACTGCTTTTGTTCGGCGGCGCCATCCAGCTTGCCGGCGAGGTCAAGGCCAAGAAGGACCGCATCCAGACCCGCTCGGACTGGATGAAGATCGAACGCGAGCGCGGCATTTCGGTGGTCACCTCGGTGATGACCTTCGAATACGAGGACACCGTCTTCAACCTGCTCGACACGCCCGGCCACGAGGATTTCGCCGACGACACCTATCGCACGCTGTCGGCGGTCGACAGCGCGGTCATGGTCATCGACGCCGCCAAGGGCATCGAGCCGCGCACGCTGAAACTGTTCGAGGTCTGCCGGCTGCGCGACATCCCGATCATCACCTTCGTCAACAAAATGGACCGCGAAAGCCGAGACCCATTCGACATCCTCGACGAGATCGAGCAGAAGCTGGCACTGGATACAGCGCCGATCACCTGGCCGATCGGCCGCGGCAAGACCTTTTCCGGGACCTACCATCTGGCGCTGAACGCGGTGCGCAAGGGCGACGCCGAAAAGGAGCGCACGCCGGTCAATGGACCCGATTCCAACCGCGTCGCCGGCCTGTTGCCGGAGAACGAGCGCGAGGCCTTCATCGAGGAGCTGGAACTGGCGCGCGCGGCCTGTCGCCCGCTCGACCTCGATGCCTTCCGCGAGGGCCATTTGACGCCGGTCTATTTCGGTTCGGCGCTGCGCAATTACGGCGTGCGCGACCTGATCGAGGCGCTCGGCGCCTACGGGCCGCCGCCGCGCGCGCAGGAGGCCGACAGCCGCAAGGTCGAGGCGACCGAGGACAAGATGACCTCCTTCGTCTTCAAGATCCAGGCCAATATGGACCCCAACCATCGCGACCGCATCGCTTTCGTCCGCGTCTGCTCCGGCAAGCTCGAGCGCGGCATGAAGGCCAAGCTGGTGCGCACGGGAAAACCGATGAGCCTGTCGGCACCGCAATTCTTCTTCGCCCGCACCCGCGTCACGGCCGACGAGGCGTTCGCCGGCGATGTCGTCGGCATCCCCAACCACGGCACGCTGCGCATCGGCGACACGCTGACCGAAGGCGAGGAGATCCTGTTTCGCGGTGTGCCGAATTTCGCGCCTGAAATCCTGCGCCGCGTTCGCCTCGGCGATGCCATGAAAGCCAAGAAGCTCAAGGAAGCACTGCACCAGATGGCCGAGGAAGGCGTCGTGCAATTGTTCTCGCCGGAGGACGGCTCGCCAGCCATCGTCGGCGTCGTCGGCGCCCTGCAGCTCGACGTCTTGAAGGAGCGGCTAAACTTCGAATACACACTGCCGGTCGATTTCGAGATGTCGCGCTTTTCCGTCTGCCGCTGGATATCGGCCGACGATAAGGCCGAACTCCAGCGCTTCATCGAGGCGCATCGCGGCGACATCGCGCGCGATCTCGACAACGATCCGGTGTTCCTCGCCCAGCACGCCTTCTCGCTCAACTACGAGGCCGAGCGCTGGAAGGCGATCCGCTTCACCGCGGTCAAGGATTATCAGGTCCGCGACAGGGCGGCTTGATGCGCCCCTTCCCTTCTCCCCTTGTGGGAGAAGGTGTCGCCGAAGGCGACGGATGAGGGGTGTTCCAGGAAACACCAACGTCTCATTCCGTCCAGCACCCCTCAACCGTCTCGGCGCTGCGCGCCGATCCACCTTCTCCGGCACGAAGGAAAGATCGCGTTCGTTTACCCTTTCGCAGCCTCTTCGATCTTGGCGATGTCGATCTTGCTCATCTGCATCATCGCCTGCATCACGCGGCCGGCCTTTTCCCTGTCGGCGTCCAGCAGCAGCCTGGGCAGCTGCTCGGGAACGACCTGCCAGGAGAGGCCGAATTTGTCCTTCAGCCAGCTGCACTGGCTGGGCTGGCCACCGCCCGCGATGAGCCTGTCCCAGAAATAGTCGACCTCTTCCTGCGTCTTGCAGTCGATGGAGAGCGAGACCGCCTCGGTGAACTTGAATTGCGGCCCGCCGTTCAGCGCCTGGAACTGAACGCCGTCGAGCTCGAATGAGACCATCAGCACCTTGCCCTCATTATCGCCGCTGCCCTTGGGCCAGCGCATCACGCTCAGCACCTTCGAATTCTTGAAGATGGAGACATAATGGTTCATGGCCTCCTCGGCCTGATCGTTGAACCACAGGCAGGGGGTGATCTTTTGCATTCTCTTGCTCCTCGGGCTGGTTTTGGCTTTGTTTTCACTCGCAAAACGGCTGGCTGGCAATTGATGCCCGGTTCCGCCGTCTGCCCAAGGACGCTCGAACGAGACCCGATCCGACAGCACCTCTGACTTTTTTACGGTCTGGGCCGGCTGCGTCTTTGGCTGGCCGCTCGTTCCGCACCCTGGCGCAGCGCAAAATTGTGGCCAGACCAGAGTGTGGCGTCTATAAGGCCTGCGGCTTAATTCCGGTTTTCCGCGCCTTTGGGCGCGACGCAGACAGCAAGGACAGTTCAATGCCCGCCTACCGTTCCCGCACCACCACCCATGGCCGCAACATGGCCGGCGCCCGCGGCCTGTGGCGCGCCACCGGGATGAAGGACTCTGATTTCGGCAAGCCGATCATTGCCGTGGTCAATTCCTTCACCCAATTCGTTCCGGGCCATGTCCATTTGAAGGATCTCGGCCAGCTGGTTGCCCGCGAGATCGAAAAAGCCGGCGGCGTTGCCAAGGAGTTCAACACCATTGCCGTCGATGACGGCATCGCCATGGGCCATGACGGCATGCTCTATTCGCTGCCGTCGCGCGAATTGATCGCCGACTCGGTCGAATACATGGTCAACGCGCACTGCGCCGACGCGATGGTCTGCATCTCGAATTGCGACAAGATCACGCCCGGCATGCTGATGGCGTCGCTGCGCCTCAACATCCCGACCGTCTTCGTCTCCGGCGGGCCGATGGAGGCCGGCAAGGTGGTGCTCGCCGGCAAGACCCAGGCGCTTGACCTGGTCGACGCTATGGTCGCAGCCGCCGACGACAAGGTGTCCGACGAGGACGTCAGGATCATCGAGCGCTCGGCCTGTCCGACCTGTGGCTCCTGCTCCGGCATGTTCACCGCCAATTCGATGAACTGCCTGACCGAGGCGCTCGGCCTCTCGCTGCCCGGCAACGGCTCGACGTTGGCCACGCATGCCGACCGCAAGCGGCTGTTTGTCGAGGCCGGTCATCTGATCGTCGATCTCGCCCAGCGCTATTACGAGCAGGACGATGACACCGCGCTGCCGCGCAGCATCGCCTCGAAGGGCGCCTTCGAGAACGCCATGACGCTCGACATCGCCATGGGCGGCTCGACTAACACGGTCCTGCACATCCTCGCCGCAGCACATGAGGGCGAGGTCGACTTCACCATGGAGGACATCGACCGGCTGTCGCGGCGGGTGCCGGTGCTGTGCAAGGTGGCTCCGGCCAAGGCTGACGTCCACATGGAGGATGTCCATCGCGCCGGCGGCATCATGGCCATCCTCGGCCAGTTGGATAGCGCCGGGCTGATCAACCGCGACCTGCCGACGGTGCACGCCGCAAGCCTCGGCGAAGCGCTCGATCATTGGGATATTTCGCGCACCACCAGCCAGAATGTCCGCGATTTCTTCCTGGCGGCACCCGGCGGCGTGCCGACGCAAGTCGCGTTCAGCCAGGACCGCCGCTGGGACGATCTCGATCTCGACCGCGAGAAGGGCGTCATCCGCTCGGTCGAACATCCTTTCTCCAGGGATGGCGGCCTTGCCGTGCTGAAAGGCAATCTGGCAATCGATGGCTGCATCGTGAAGACGGCGGGCGTCGATGAATCGATCCTGAAATTCACCGGTCCGGCAAGAGTGTTCGAAAGCCAGGACGCCAGCGTCAAGGCGATCCTGTCGAACGAGATCAAGGCCGGCGATGTCGTCGTCATCCGCTATGAAGGGCCACGCGGCGGACCCGGCATGCAGGAAATGCTCTACCCGACCAGCTATTTGAAGTCGAAAGGTCTCGGCAAAGCCTGCGCACTGATCACCGACGGTCGTTTTTCCGGCGGCACCTCCGGCCTGTCGATCGGCCATGTCTCGCCGGAAGCCGCGGAAGGCGGTCTGATCGGGCTGGTCAGGGAAGGCGACACGATCGAGATCGATATCCCCAACCGCACCATCAGGCTTGCTGTCGACGACGCCGAACTCATCGCCCGTCGCGCCGCGATGGAGGCCAGGGGAACGGCTGCCTGGAAGCCCGAAGAAAAGCGCAAGCGCAAGGTGACGACGGCCTTGCGCGCCTATGCGGCGATGGCGACAAGTGCCGCCAAGGGGGCGGTGCGGTACGTGCCGGAATAGAGGCTTTTCCTTCTCCCTTTGTGGGAGAAGGTGGATTGGCGCGCAGCGCCAAGACGGTTGAGGGGTGCTGGACGGAGTGCCGCCGGCGCCAAGCTGGAACACCCCTCATCTGGCCGCTTCGCGGCCACCTTCTTCCACAAGGGAAGAAGGGAAGGGCCGCGCCTGAAGGTTCCGCCTTGCGGCAGCACGCTGCATGGAAAGAAACGGCTTTTTTGAACGAGGTGGCGCTAGATGGATTTTGACCTTGTGGTGCGCGGCGGGATGCTGCCCGACGGCAGGATCGCGGATATCGGCATCGTCGGCGAAACGATCGCAGCGATAGAGCCCGAGCTGAACGTCAGCGCCGGCACGGCGATCGATGCCCATGGCAATCTGGTCTCGCCGCCCTTCGTCGATCCGCATTTCCATATGGACGCCACGCTTTCGCTCGGCATTCCGCGCATCAATGTCTCGGGCACGCTGCTCGAAGGCATCTCGCTTTGGGGCGAGTTGAAGCCGCTTTTGACCTGCGAAGCGGTGCGCGACCGTGCGCTCGCCTATTGCGACTGGGCGGTGTCGATGGGCCTGCTCGCCATCCGCACCCATGTCGATGTTTGCGACGACCGCCTGCTGGCGGTCGAGGCGCTGCTCGACGTGAAGAAGACGGTTGGCCCCTATATCGACCTGCAGCTGGTCGCCTTCCCGCAGGACGGGTTTTACCGCTCGCCGACGGCGCGCGACAACACCATCCGGGCGCTCGACATAGGCGTCGATGTCGTCGGCGGCATTCCGCATTTCGAGCGCACAATGGCCGACGGCACGCGCTCCGTCACCGAGCTCTGCGAAATCGCGGCGAAGCGCGGCCTGATGGTCGACTTGCATTGCGACGAGACCGACGATCCGCTGTCGCGCCACATCGAGCAGCTTGCCTATGAGACGCAGCGGCTCGGGTTGCAGGGCAGAGTGGCCGGCTCGCACCTGACATCGATGCATTCGATGGATAATTACTACGTTTCGAAGCTATTGCCGCTGATTGCCGAGGCCGGCGTTTCGGCGATCCCCAATCCGCTGATCAACATCATGCTGCAGGGCCGCCACGACACCTTTCCCAAGCGCCGCGGACTGACGCGGGTCAAGGAGATGCTGGCGCAAGGCATCCGCGTCGGCTGGGGCCAGGATTGCGTGCTCGACCCCTGGTATTCGCTGGGCACCGCAGACATGCTCGACGTCGCCTTCATGGGCCTGCATGTCGCGCAGATGTCGAGCCCGGCCGAGATGGCGCGCTGCTTCGATATGGTCACCAACGTCAATGCCGCCATCATGGGCCTCGACCACCTTGGCCTGGCGGTCGGCAAGCGCGCCAGCCTGGTCGTTCTCGATGCCGGCAACCCAGTCGAGGCCCTGCGGCTGCGCCCAGAGCGCCTCTGCGTCATCGCCAGGGGCAAGGTGGTGGCCGAGCGCAGCCGGCAGGACACGCGGCTTTCGATCGCCGGAAGGCCGGGCACGGTGAACCGGCGCCACGCTTAAAGCGCGTCGCGTTTGAACGGACCCACGCGACGCGCTTTAAGGTCTTGTTTTTAAGCGTGTCGTTATCGCAAAACCGCTGCACACTTTTGCGCGACATGCATTAGTCCAGCCGATTTCCGGCGCTGGTCTTACCGAATTCTCGATTTTCGCCTCGTCATGGCCGCAGCTTGCGACTACGACGCGGGTCACCGTACCCCACGGCGAGGAACCGGTAACGGAATGGCGCGGCCCGCAGCCCAGTGCTCAACGATCATGAACGTGCTGCTGGCCGGCATCCTGCTGATGCTCGCCGGCGACTTCCTGTTTGCGCTGAACGACGCGATGGGCAAGTGGCTGGTCGCCAGTTTTTCTGTCGGCCAGGTCGTGCTGATCCGCTCGATCGGCGCGTTTTTCATACTCGGGCCGATGATTGCACATCAGGGTGCGGCCAAGCTGTTTCGCATGGAGCGGCCGGAGCTGCAGCTGCTTCGCGTGGTGATGACGACGCTCGACACGGCGCTGTTCTACGCGGCGGTCGTCTATCTGCCGCTCGCCGATGTGATGAGTTTTTACATGGCCGGGCCGATCTATGTCGCGGCGCTGTCGCACTTCCTGCTCGGCGAAAGGGTCGGCTGGCGCCGCTGGGCGGCTATCCTGGTCGGTTTCTGCGGCGTGCTGATCATGCTGAAGCCGTCCTCGGCCGCGTTCTCGCTGTCGTCGATGTTCGCGCTCGCCGGCAGCATTTCCTTTGCCTTCGCCATCATCCTCAATCGGCGGCTGCGCGGCACCAGCGACACCTCGCTGGTCACCTGGCAAACCATCGGCACGCTGCTGGTCGGCGCTGCGTTGACCCTCGGCAGCTGGAAGACGCCGTCCTCGCTCGATTTCGGCGCCATGCTGCTTCTCGGCATCGTCTCCTGCGGCGCGCATCTGATGATCACCAGGGCGTTGAAGCTGGCGCCGGCCTCGACCTTGGCGCCGCTGCATTACAGCCTGCTGTTGTGGGCAGTGGTCTTCGGCCTCGCCTTCTTCGGCGATGTGCCTGGGCCGCGCATCCTGATCGGCTCGGCCATCGTCGTGCTGGCCGGCCTGTTCATCTTCCACCGCCAGAAGGTGGTCGATTCCGTGCCGCCGGAAAACGTGCCGAAGGGTGTGAATTAACCCCGGCGCACCGCTGCGAGATGCCGCGAAAATTCCGGCATCTCCATCAGTGCTTTGCAGCGCGCAAACCGGCCGTCGGCATAGGCGCGAAAGTCGTCGGCCGGATTTTTGTTGGCAAGCTGGATCAAGCCCCAGAGCGTCCACAACAGGTCGCACATCGCCTTGTAGATGACGATGCGGGCGCGCTCCGCCGGTCTCGGCTCGCCGCCGAAATAGGCCAGCATCATCTCTTCGTCCTGCGCGGCGTCGAATTCCCCTTCGACGCTGAGGTCGCCGAGATCCCAGAGCGGATCGTTCATCCCGGAATATTCCCAATCGACGATCCACATCCTGTCGCCCGTATCGAGAAAGTTTTCGCAGAGCGGGTCGCAGTGGCAGGCGACGATCGTCAGAGGTTGAGCCGCAAGTGCTGAGCGCACTTCCTCCGCCTCGCGGACCACATCGTGGTAGCCGGCAGGCAGGGCGACGTCCTTGGTTGACAGCACTTTCAGATAATCGTCGATCATCGCAAACAGCTCGAAGCGGAAGGGGAACACCGCGCCGGATGTGTGCAGTTTGCGAAAGGCCTTGCCGGCGCGTGCCGGGCTGCCCGGCCGAATCTTGAACTTTTCCGGTGACATCGTCTCGGCACCGGCAACGAAGCGGGTCACCAACACGCCGGTCTCGGCATCGACATGCAGCACATCCGGACTGACGCCGGTCTTCGCCGCTTCCCGCGCCGCCACTGCCTCGTTGGCGCGGTTGATGTATTCCTCGGTACCCTTGCCGGGGATACGCAGGCAGAAATCCTTACCGCGGAAGACGAGGTTGGTGAGACCGCCGAGCCGTTCCAGAGGGCCATCATAGCCGGCCAGCATCGGAATGGCCGCAAGTGCGGCGCGCGCCCGGTCGTCCGCCATGGATTTCGCTCCTTTCCCCGTATTATTGGGACGACGACGGTTCCACAGTTTTCGCCGTTTGGCTATGATCGTGTTGCGGATCGATACCAGGCGACGGACAGCAATGACAAACAGCAAACATCAGAGCGCGCTCGCCGCAGCCTATGCGGCGAAGCGGCCGGAAGACATCGCGGCTCTTTACGACAGGTGGGCCGGCACCTATGACGCCGACATGTCGGCGGCTGGCTATCGCCATCCCACCATCTGCCTTGCCTTGCTGGCCCGCCATCTGGCGCGCGGCGCCGCTCCTCTGCTCGATGCCGGCGCCGGCACCGGGCTCATCGGCGAATGGCTTGCCATTACCGGTTATCCGCAGGTCGAGGCGCTCGACATCTCGGAAGGCATGCTGGCGCAAGCCGCGCGCAAGGGCGTCTATTCAGCGCTGCACTGCCTGGCGCTTGGCGGACCGCTGCCCTTCGTGGACGACGCCTATGCCGGGATCATCTCAGCCGGCGTCTTCACGTCCGGCCATGTCGGGGCCGAGGGTCTGGACGAGCTGATCCGCATCTGCCGGCCGGGCGGGGTGATCGTGCTGACAGTGAAGAACACGCTGTGGGATGCCGGGTTTGCCGCGCGGATCGCCGAGCTCGAGGCGCAAGGCACCGTCACGCGCGCCGAAGAGACGCCGCCCTATGTTTCGATGCCAGGCGAGGCCGATACCGTGCCGAGCCGGGGGCTGGTGCTCATCGTGAACTAAGGCTGAAACCGGAAGGCTCTATGCCTTCACCTTTGCTCCTGCCGGATCGTAAAGCGGCTCGAGGTGTATCTTAGCCGGCGTCCGTTCCATTGCCACCACCAGTTCGTAGTTGCCGGAGGTAAGGAAATCATCGTTGACGCCATCGGCATTGCGCACATAGCCGTAGCCGATGTTCTTGCCGATGGTGTAGCCATAGCCGCCGCTGGTGAGATAACCGACCGCCTCGCCGTTGCGCAGGATGGTCTCGCGCCCGAGCAGCACGACGTCCGGATCATCGACGGTGAAGCCGGCAAAGCGTTTGCTGAGCGTCGAGCCATCGAGCTTTTCAAGCGCCCGCCGGCCGAGGAAATCGGTGTTCTTCCTGAGCTTCACCGCCCAGCCGAGGCCGGCCTCCTGCGGCGTGTCGTTGGGTGTAATGTCAGCGCCCCAGGCGCGGTAGCCCTTTTCCAGCCGCAGCGATTCCAGCGCCCGATAGCCGACCGGGCGAATGTCGTGGACAGCGCCCGCCGTCATCAGCGCGTCGAAAACCTCGCCCGTCGCCGCGATCGGCGCATGCAGTTCCCAGCCGAGTTCGCCGACATAGGTGACGCGCAGTGCCCGGACGGCGTGACCGGCAATGGCGATCTCGCGAACATGGCCGAACGGAAAGGCGGCGTTCGAGACGTCGGCATCGGTCACCGCTGACAGCACGTCACGGGCGCGCGGCCCCATCAGCGACAATGTGCCGAAATCCTCCGTGACGTCGGTCAGCGTCACGTCGAACGCCCTGCCGATATGATCGGCAATCCAGGAGAAATCATGCGTGCGGAAACCGGTGCCGGTGACCACGTAGAATTTTTCCTCACCGAGCCTCGCCACGGTCAAATCGGCCTCGATGCCGCCGCGCGTATTGAGGAGCTGCGTGTAGGTCAGCCGGCCGACCGGCTTGGCGACGTCGTTGGCGCAGATCCAGTCCAGCGCCTTCAGCGCGTCGGCTCCGGTCATTTCGTATTTGGCAAAAGACGACTGGTCGAAAATGCCGATCTTTTCGCGCACGTGGCGGTGCTCGTCGCCAACCGCCGGGAACCAGTTCTGCCGGCCCATCGAATAGACGTCCTTCGGCTCGATGCCTTCCGGCGCGAACCAGTTCGGCCGCTCCCAGCCAAGTTTCGAGCCGAACACGGCGCGATGTTTTTGCAGCCGCTCGTACAAAGGCGAGACGATGCGCGGCCGGCCGCTGACATATTCCTCATGCGGGAAGCCGATCGTGTAGTGCTTGCCATAGGCTTCCAGCGTGCGGTCGCGGACCCATTGCCGGTCGCGGTGGAGATCGGAGAAGCGGCGGATGTCGACCACCCACAGATCGAGCGGCGCCTCGCCGTCGACGACCCATTGCGCCAGCACCCAGCCGGCGCCGCCGCCGGACGCGATGCCAAAGGCATTGAAGCCGGCGCCGACGAACATATTGGCGCATTCCGGCGCCACACCGAGGATGAAATTGCCATCCGGCGTAAAGCTCTCCGGCCCGTTGATCATCTGCTTGACGCCGGCATTGGCGAGCGCCGGGACACGCTCGATCGCCTGGCTCATATGCTGCTCGAAATGATCGTAATCATCGTCGAACAGCCGGAACTCCCAATCGTCCGGCACATCGCCGCCCGGCAGACCGGTCGTCCACGCCTGCGGGTTCGGCTCGTAGCCGCCCATCACCAACCCGCCGACCTCCTCCTTGAAATAGGTGCGGC
Organism: Mesorhizobium sp. M1273; assembly: GCF_040318195.1. NCBI lineage: Bacteria > Pseudomonadati > Pseudomonadota > Alphaproteobacteria > Hyphomicrobiales > Phyllobacteriaceae > Mesorhizobium > Mesorhizobium sp. M1273. Next base: position 22,262 of record NZ_JAMYLV010000008.1, read on the forward strand.
GATCGGGGTCGCGAATTGTCGGCGCGTCGGTCGGCAGGCCATCAATCTTTTCGGTGATGATGTACTGGTGCTTCACCGGCTGCAGCGGCACGTTTATCCCGGCCAGCGCACCCACCTGCCGCGCCCATTGCCCGGCGCAGTTCACCACCTTGTCGCAGGCGATATCGCCTTTGCTGGTCTTTACCGCGGTGATGCGGCCGTCTCTCATTTCGAAGCCGGTGACTCGCACCTCCTCGAACAATTTTGCGCCATGCATGCGCGCACCCTTGGCCAGCGACTGGGTGATGTCGGAAGGGCTTGCCTGACCGTCGGTCGGCAGCCAGGACGCGCCGACGAGGTCGCCGGTTTCCAGCAGCGGCCACATTTCCTTGACCTCGGCCGGCGACAGCAGATGCATGTCCATGCCGAAGCTCTTAGCCGTCGTTGCCAGCCGCTTATACTCGACCCAGCGGTCGCCATTGGTGGCGAGGCGCAGGCAGCCAGTCATCTTCCAACCGGTGGCGAGGCCGGTTTCGGCTTCCAGCCCCTTGTAGAGATCGACCGAATATTTGAGCACGCGCGTGATCGACGCCGACGAGCGTAGCTGGCCGACCAGCCCGGCAGCATGCCAGGTCGAACCCGAGGTCAGTTTGCCCTGTTCGAGCAGCACGATTTCGGCCTTGTGGTCGCGCGCCAGATGATAGGCCGTCGAACAGCCGATGATGCCACCGCCGATGACGACGATCCCGGCCTGGGCGGGCAAGGTCATGTCCGCGTCCCGTATTTTGTCCTGTAGTTTTCCAGGGCGGCTTCGAGCCGCGCCAGGTTTTCGTCGGCGTAGGCGGCGTAGTCGACACCGGGCGCGTCGAGGTAAAGCTCGGAAACCATGCCCCACATCGCCTCACGCAGCAGCGACGCGCATTGCATGGCGGCGTGCGAGCGCCGTATCGCCGGGTCCGGCTCCTTCATGAAATAGGCGGTCAGGAAGGCGAAGGACTCCTCGTCGCTCATGCCTGCATTCGACGCTGCGCCGGCAAGGTCGAACATCGCGGTGTTGAAGCCTGCATATTCGAAATCGATGAGCCACAGCCTGTGACCGTCGTCGATTATGTTAGCCGGCAAGAGGTCATTATGGCCGAATACGATCGGCAGCAGCTTTTGCGCGCGCTCGAGCTCGTTCGCCAGCGTCAGCAGGCGCGGCAGGTCGCCCAGCTTGCGGCTGCGGCCTTCCTCCAGCGTGCGCGCATAGTCGCGAATGACATGGAATACCCAGAACATGAAGCCGGCGCCGGAGACATGACCGGGCATCTCCCGGTGGAACCCGCGCAGCAATGCGGCAACGCGGCCGAGATCGGCGCGCACGTCCTGCGCGACATAGGCCTTGGCGCCGAGATACTCCGTCACCATGACGCCGGGTCCAGTGTAGTGGACGGCCGGAGCGAAGCCTGCCGCGTGCGCTGCCCGCGCCGTCATCATCTCGCGCTCGCGAAAGACATGGTGGAACGGATAGTCCTGGCCGAGCCGCACGACGTGCCGCCCGGCCGCGTCCTTGACCAGATAATTGGCATTGCTCAGCCCGCCCGGCAGCGGCGCGATGTCGATGCTGCCGGTCCAGCAAGGCAGCGCACGGATGCGGTCTTCGACAGTCACGATCTCGTCCAACATTGGGTCAGTTTTCCACGCATGTCACGGCTGGCCAGCGATGACAATCGGACGGAGGAATGGAGGCAACGCGAAGATCTCGTCGGTGCAGATCTCGGGATCGGTATCCCGCACCGCACCGACGAGCCCCTTTGTGCCGGGTTCTTCGACGCCGGCATCCGCCCCCGCGGATCCTGAATTTCGGTACCCTTGCACCCGACGATCTCCCGGGCGTTCGGGCAAGCGATTTTTCGTGCGGCTCAGCCGTCGTCCTCCGTTCCGAGCCTGTCACAGCGATAATGTCGCGCCACGCTGGAGGTGTTGTCAACGCGAAATTGTGGTATTTTTTGGCTTTTTGCCCGAATTTTGCTAAATTCCTTGGAGTTAGTGGCATTTATGCCGTAGAAGCGGTCAGCGGTGCAACAATCCGACCGGATGGAACCGATGGTCCACTCGAAGCGGCATGGCGAAATCCTGCGCCTCCTCAAGGAGGAAGGCACGGTGACCATTGCGAGCCTGGCCGACCGGCTGGGCGTCTCGCTGGAGACAGTACGCCGCGACGTCAAGCCACTGACCAGCGACGGTTCCATCCTCAAGATGCACGGCGCCGTCGGCCTGCCGTCGATTGCCGGCGAAGCGCCGTTCGAGCGGCGCATGCGCGAGAACGCCGATGCCAAGCGGGCAATAGCGCGCATGGTCGCCGCCACCATCCGCGACGGCGAATCGATCATGCTCGACACCGGCACCACCACCTCTTTCCTGGCCCGGGAACTGCTCGGCCACCGGCGGCTGACGGTCGTCACCAACTCCTCCGACATCGCCCGCACACTGGCCACCGTCAACGGCAATAAGGTCTACATGGCCGGCGGCGAGCTGCGCAGCGATTCCGGTGCTGCCTTCGGCGTCTCGGCCATCGAATTCGTCAGCCGCTTTTCCGTCAGCCATGCAGTGATATCGACCGGTGCGGTCGATGCCATAACCGGCGTCATGGACTATGATCTGGAAGAGGCCGAATTCGCCCGCATGGTGCTGTCGCGCGGCCAGCGTTCGCTTGTCGTCACCGACCATAGCAAATTCGGCCGCCAGGGCCTTGTTCAGGTCTGCGGCTTCGGCGGCTTTTCCGAACTCGCGACCGACCGTCCGCCGCCGCACGACATCGGCGCCGCCCTCGCCCAGGCCGGCGCACGGCTCAGCATTGCCGATGGCGGAAGCGAGGGCTGAGCTCTATCGTGAGCTCTGTCGGGAGATCTGCTCCAGCACCCACTTCCCAGCGCCGCGTCTGCCGTGTTTAGTCCGGCCATGGCTTTCACCATCCGCCAATTGCAGTTCTTCATCGCCGTCGCCGAGCAGGGCACGGTGTCGGGCGCCGCCCAGAACCTGTCGATCTCGCAATCGTCGGTCACCGAGGCGATCAAGGAGCTGGAGCACGATCTCGGCGTCGAGCTGTTCGAGCGCCACCCGCGCGGCTTGAACATCACCCACAAAGGCCACCAGTTCCTGCGCCATGCGAGAAAGATCCTGGCCGACGTTTCCGATGCGCGCCGCGCCTTCTTCGGCGAACAGGCCGCGGCAAGCGGGCGGCTGCAACTTGGCGTCACCTCGCTGGTCGCCGGCTATGTGCTTTCCGATCTTCTTGCCCGCTACCGCCGCGCCTATCCGGGTGTCGAGGTCTCGGCGATCGAGGACAATGGCGACTATCTCGAGCACCTGTTAATTGGCGGCAAGCTCGACATTGCCGTCATGGTCACCTCGAACCTGCGCGACCGCACGGCACTGCAGTCCGAAATCCTCGAAGTCTCGGCCTACCGGCTGTGGCTGCCGCTCGGCCACCCCTTGGCCGGTGCCGACATCATCGGCATCGGCGACATCGCCTCGGAACCGCTGATCATGCTGACCGTCGACGAGATCGAGGAGAATACCGGAAAGCTGCTGACGGCAATCGGCGCCAAGCCGCATGTCGCCTTCCGCACCCGCTCGGTCGAAGCGGTGCGCAGCCTCGTCGCTACCGGCGCCGGCGTGGCGCTGCTGCCCGACCTCGTCTACCGGCCATGGTCGCTGGAAGGCGACCGCATCGAATCGCGCGATATTTCGGGGTCGTTGCCGGTCGTCCAGGTCGGCATGGTCTGGCGGCGCGGCTCCGGTCTGCCGCAGGCGGCGCGCGACTTCATCGGACTTGCCCAGTCGCAGCGCATGGTGCGCCAACGGCCCGAGAAGATTGGCCGCTGACGTATCGGAAAAATCGATATCGGCTTTCTGATAAATGAATTTGCGAAACCGGAAATTTCGCAGCACTTTTCGGTCAGGGAACAAAGCTGCCGTTAGAGCGACGTGCGTCCAATTGGACGCACATAGTACGCTCTAAGACTTTTAGTTTTCGCATCGGGCTTTCCGAAAATCGATTCCGATTTTCGGGTCGATGCGAGGAGCACGGCCCTTCAGAGCCGCGCATCCAACGTTTTTGAACGGGCGCATGATCTTCTTCCGAAACCCGAAACCGGTTTCGAGGTCATGCAAAAATGGGAGATCGACGATGAATTCATTGCTGAAATCATGCACTGCCTTGACGGTCGCGCTGAGCTTCTCCGGCCAGGCCATCGCCCAGGTCAAGGAGCTCGGCAAAGGCGAAGGCGAGGTCAATATCGTCGCCTGGCCGGGCTATATCGAGCGCGGCGAAACCGACAAGGCCTATGATTGGGTCACTTCGTTCGAGAAGGAAACCGGCTGCAAGGTCAACGTCAAGACCGCCAACACCTCCGATGAGATGGTCTCGCTGATGAACGAGGGCGGCTTCGATCTCGTCACCGCCTCGGGCGACGCTTCGCTGCGCCTTGTCGCCGGCAAGCGCGTCCAGCCGATCAACACCGACCTCATACCGAGCTGGAAGACGGTCGACAACCGGCTGAAGGATGCGCCCTGGTTCACCGTCGGCGGAGTCCATTACGGCGTCCCCTATCAGTGGGGGCCGAACGTGCTGATGTACAACACCGAAGTGTTCAAGGAGGCGCCGAAGAGCTGGAACGTGGTCTTCGAGGAAATGAAGCTTCCCGACGGCAAGTCGAACAAGGGCCGCGTCCAGGCCTATGACGGGCCGATCCACATCGCCGACGCCGCCAATTACCTGATGGCTCACAAGCCGGAGCTCGGCATCAAGGATCCGTACGAACTGACCGAGGATCAGTACAAGGCGGCGCTCGACCTGCTGCGGGTCCAGCGTACGCTGGTCGGACGCTATTGGCACGACGCCGCCATCCAGGTCGACGATTTCCAGAACGAAGGCGTCGTCGCCTCCGGTTCCTGGCCCTATCAGGTCAACACGCTGATCGCGGCCAAGAAGCCGGTCGCCTCGACTATCCCCGAGGAGGGCGTCACCGGCTGGGCCGATACCACGATGATGGAGGCCGATGCTGCCCACCCGAACTGCGCCTACATGTGGATGGAGCATTCGCTGTCGCCAAAAGTGCAGGGCGACGTCTCCGCCTGGTTCGGCTCGCTGCCGGTGGTGCCCGCCGCCTGCAAGGGCAACGAACTGCTCGGGGAGGAAGGCTGCAAGACCAACGGCTACGACAATTTCGACAAGATCAAGTTCTGGAAGACGCCGGTCTCGAAATGCGCCACCCAGAACGACCAGTGCGTGCCCTATTACCGCTGGGTGTCGGACTATATCGGCGTCATCGGCGGGCGGTGAGTTCGCCTCACCTACGAAGCTCGGCGCTGCCCCTCACCCTTACCCTCTCCCGGTGAAGAACCGGGGGGTCGCCAGCGTTGCAGCGCCTCCCTTCTCCCCGTCCACTATACGAGGAGAAGGTGCCGACAGGCGGATAAGAGGCAGCGCTATCGCCTGAAATTTGATGAGCCTGACAGATCAGGACAGCCCCATGACCTCCGCCGTTTCCTTCCAAAACGTCTCTCGCCATTTCGGCAGCGTGCGTGCCGTTGACGCGGTCGATCTCGACATCGTGCCGGGCGAGTTCTTTGCTATGCTCGGGCCTTCCGGCTCGGGCAAGACGACGTGCCTGCGCCTCATCGCCGGTTTCGAGCAGCCGACGGCGGGCTCGATCTCGATCTTCGGCGAACGCGCCGAGGGCGTGCCGCCCTATCGCCGCAACGTCAACACAGTGTTCCAGGATTATGCGCTGTTCCCGCATTTCAACGTGCTCGACAACGTCGCCTATGGGCTGATGGTCAAGGGCGTCGGCAGACCGGAGCGGCAACAGGCGGCGGAAGAAGCGCTGGCGCTGGTGCGGCTTCCCGGCTACGGCGCCCGTCGCCCTGGCCAGCTTTCCGGCGGCCAGCGCCAGCGCGTCGCGCTCGCCCGTGCGCTGGTCAACCAGCCCAAGGTGCTGTTGCTCGACGAGCCGCTCGGCGCCCTCGACCTCAAGCTTCGCGAAAACATGCAGGAGGAGTTGAAATCGCTGCAGAAGGCGCTCGGCATCACCTTCGTGTTCGTCACCCACGACCAGGGCGAAGCGCTGTCGATGGCCGACCGCGTGGCCGTCTTCAATGACGGCAAGATCATGCAGGTCGGTACGCCGGAAGACATCTACCAGCGCCCCAAGACCCGCTTCGTCGCCGATTTCGTCGGCTCGTCCAACGTGCTGCCGCCGGATTTCGTCCAGCGCTATGCCGGCCAGTATCGCTGGGGCAGCCTGCGGCCCGAATCCATCCGTATTGGCCGGGCCAACGGCGAAGGGGTTGCCGCCCGCCTGGTCTCGACCAACTATCTCGGCGCCACGACAAGACTGGCGCTCGATGCAGAGGGCTTGCGACTGCATGCCATCGTGCCGGCGGGTGCTGTGCTGCCGGGGGAAGGCGAGGCGGTGGTGCTCACCTTCAAGCGCGAGCATTTGCATTTGATGGACGAGCTCGGATGAGCCTCGACACCGTCATGCCGCGCGCCACGCCGCCCGCCATCCTGCCGCGACGCGGCGGCCTGCGTGGCGCGGTGTCGGATATTTTTTGGCGACAGCCGAAGCTGCTGTTGCTCCTCATGCTGCTGCCGCCGGTTTTGTGGCTCGGCATCGTCTATATCGGCTCGCTCTTCGCATTGCTTTTGCAGAGCTTCTTTTCGATCGACGAGTTCTCCGGCCTGATCAACCGGCAATTCACGCTGAAGACCTATGGCGACCTGCTGCAGGCCGCCAATCTCGACATTATCCTGCGCACGGTGACAATGGCGGCGCTGGTGACGCTGGCGGCGGCGGTCATCGCCTTTCCCATCGCCTATTATGCGGCGCGCTATGCGCGCGGCCGTTGGAAGGCGCTGTTTTATCTCGGCGTCATGCTGCCGCTGTGGTCGAGCTACCTGGTCAAGATCTATGCCTGGAAGCTGATTCTCGCCAAGGAAGGCATCCTGACCTGGCTGCTGGCCAAATTGCATCTTCTGTGGCTGCTTGATGCCTGGCTGTCGCTGCCGGTCGTCGGCGGCAACTCGCTGTCGGTCTCCTCAACCGGTACCTTCATCGTCTTCGTCTATGTCTGGCTGCCGTTCATGATCCTGCCGGTGCAGGCCGCACTCGAGCGCGTGCCGGGCAATTTGGTCGAGGCTTCGTCCGATCTCGGCGCCTCGCCCGGGCAGACCTTCGGCAACGTGCTGTTCCCGCTGGCGCTGCCCGGCATCGTCGCCGGCTCGATCTTCACCTTCTCGCTGACGCTCGGCGACTACATCATCCCACAGATCATCGGCACCTCGCGGCTGTTCATCGGCCAGGCCGTCTATTCGCAGCAAGGCACCGCCGGCAATATCCCGCTCGCCGCCGCCTTCACCGTGGTGCCCATCGTCATCATGGGCTTCTACCTCTGGGGCGCCAAGCGCATGGGGGCTTTCGATGCGCTCTGACCGTGGCCCATCCGCGCCGATCGGCCTGAAGCTCGCTGCCACCGGCGGCCTGCTTTTCCTGCATTTGCCGATCCTGCTGATCTTCGTCTATGCCTTCACCACCGAGGAGAAGAGCTTCGTCTGGCCGCCGCCGGGCCTGACCACGCAATGGTTCGCCGTCACCTGGAACCGCCCCGACGTCTGGCAGGCGCTGTCATTGTCTGTGCGGGTCGCGGCGATCTCGACTACCATCGCGCTGGTCCTGGGCACGCTGTGCGCCGCTGCCGTGTCCCGCACAAAATTCTTCGGCCGCGAAACCATCTCGCTGCTGGTCATCCTGCCGATCGCGCTGCCCGGCATCATCACCGGCATCGCGCTGCGCTCGGCCTTCGCGCTGGCCGAAATCCCGTTCTCGTTCTGGACGATCGTGCTCGGCCACGCCACTTTCTGCGTGGTCGTCGTCTACAACAATGCGGTCGCCCGCTTCCGCCGCACGTCCGGCTCGATGATCGAGGCGTCGATGGATCTCGGCGCCGATGGTTTCCAGACCTTTCGGCATGTCGTGCTGCCCAACATCGCAACCGCGCTGCTGGCCGGCGGCATGCTTGCCTTTGCGCTGTCCTTCGACGAGGTCATCGTCACCACCTTCACCGCCGGCCAGCAGCAGACGGTGCCGATCTGGATGCTCGAAGAATTGATCCGTCCGCGCCAGCGTCCGGTCACCAATGTCGTGGCGATGGTGGTAGTGCTGGTGACGCTGCTCCCCATCCTCGCTGCCTATTACCTGACCCGCGACGGCGACCAGATCGCCGGTTCGGGCAAATGATCTCGTTCACAAGGGAGAGACTTCCATGGACACGCAGATGCTGATCGGCTCGAAATTCGAAAAAGGCACCGAGACCGAGGAGCCGATCCTCAACCCGAAGACCGGGGCGACCATCCTCAATCTGCCGGAGGCCAGCCCAGCGCAGATCGAGGCGGCCGTGCTTGCTGCCGAAAAAGCCTTCGTCACCTGGTCCCGCACAACACCGGCGCAGCGCGCCGGCTATCTCCTGAAGATCGCCGATCGCATCGAGGCTGCTGCACAGGATTTCGCGGCGCTCGAGGCGCTGAACTGCGGCAAGCCGATCAATGCCGTGCTCAATGACGAAATCCCGGCGATCGTCGACTGCTACCGTTTCTTTGCCGGCGCGGTCCGCTCGATGCCCGGCCAGGTCGCCGGCGAATACATTCCCGGCCACACCTCGATGGTCCGCCGCGACGCCATCGGCGTTGTCGCGTCGATCGCGCCGTGGAACTATCCGCTGATGATGATGGCCTGGAAGCTGGCGCCGGCGATTGCCGGCGGCAACACCGTCGTCTTCAAGCCGTCGGAACAGACGCCGCTGACCGCGCTGAAGCTGGCGAAAATCCTTGCCGAGATCCTGCCGGAAGGCGTCGTCAACGTCGTGCTCGGTCGCGGCGACAGCGTCGGCAACACGCTGATCAACCACCCGAAGGTCAACATGATCTCGATCACCGGCGACGTCGCCACCGGCAAGAAGGTGCTGCAGGCTGCCGCCAAATCGGTCAAGCGCACGCATCTCGAGCTCGGCGGCAAGGCGCCGGTCATCGTCTTCGACGACGCCGATCTCGGCGCGGTGGTCAACGGCCTGCGCGCCTTCGGCTATTACAATGCCGGCCAGGACTGCACCGCGGCCTGCCGCATCTACGCCGGCAAGAAGATCTACGACAAGCTCGTCGCCGACCTCTCCACTGCGGTCTCGACCATCAAGTATGATCGCCCCGACGATACCGAGAACGAGATCGGCCCGCTGATCTCGCGTCGCCAGCGTGACCGCGTCTCGAGCTTCGTCGAGCGCGCCTCTGAGCTCAAGCACATCGAGATCACCACGGGCGGCAAGCCGGGCGAGGGCTCCGGCTTCTTCTACCAGCCGACCGTCGTCGCCGGCGCGCTGCAGGAGGACGAGATCGTGCGCCGCGAAGTGTTCGGTCCGGTGGTCTCGGTCACCCGCTTTTCCGAAGTCGACGAAGCGGTGAACTGGGCCAATGATTCTGACTACGGCCTGGCGTCGTCGGTGTGGACCAAGGATGTTTCGCGGGCCATGGCGACGGCCGCCCGGCTGCAATATGGCTGCACCTGGATCAACACCCATTTCATGCTGACCAACGAGATGCCGCATGGCGGGTTGAAACAATCCGGCTACGGCAAGGACATGTCGCTCTACGCGCTGGAGGACTATACCGCCGTCCGCCACGTCATGGTCGCTCACGGGTAGCGCCCGCGAGGAGACGCCTATTCTTCCGCCTCCTCCGCCTCGCCTGCGGCCGGCGCGACCAGCAGCACTGCGGCGCCTAGGAGCGCGGCGATGAAAGAGCCGGCGAGGATGCCGACCTTGACCGCGTCCTGCAGGGCGGCGTCGCCGGCGAAGGCGAGCAAGCCGATGAACAGGCTCATGGTGAAACCGATGCCGCAGAGCAGCGAAATGCCGACCATGTGCAGCCAGCCGGCATTGACCGGCAGATCGGCGAAGCCAAGCCGGATGGCAAGCGCGGAAGACCCGAACACGCCGACCAGCTTGCCCAAGACGAGGCCGGCGGCGACGCCGAGCGTCAGCGGCTCGGCCAGGGCGGCAGCGCTGAGACCGGCGAGCGAGACGCCGGCGTTGGCAAAGCCGAAAATCGGGATGACGAAAAAGGCGACGACTTTGTGCAGGCCGTGTTCGAGCCGGTGCAGCGGCGAATGGTCGAGATCATGGCCGCTGCCCGGCGATATCTTCAGCGGTATGGTGAGGGCCAGCGCGACGCCGGCGAGCGTCGCATGGACGCCCGATTTGAGCACCAAAACCCACAGAACGATGCCGAGCAAGATGTACGGCAGCAGCGTCAGCACCCGCATGCGGTTGAGCACCACCAGCAGCGCGATCACGGCGAAGGCGGCGCCGAGATAGGCGAGCGAGAGGCCGCTGGTATAGAACACCGCGATGATGAGCACCGCGCCGAGATCGTCGATGATGGCAAGCGCCGTGAGGAATATCTTCAGCGAACCCGGGACGCGGCTGCCGAGCAGCGACAGCACGCCGAGCGCAAAGGCGATATCGGTGGCGGTTGGGATCGCCCAGCCGGACAGAGCGGCTGGATTGTTGCGGTTGATGGCGACGTAGACCAGTGCCGGCGCTGCCATGCCGCCGGCGGCGGCGATGCCGGGCAGCACGCGGCGCGGCCAGGTCGACAGCTGGCCGTCAAGCATTTCGCGCTTGATCTCGAGACCGACCAGCAGGAAGAACACCGCCATCAGGCCGTCATTGATCCAGTGCGAGACGCTGAGCGGTCCGAGATAGGCATGGAGGGCGGAGAAATAAGCCTCGCCCAGCGGCGAATTGGCGACGATCAGGGCCAAGGCCGCCGCAGCCATCAGGATGAGGCCGCCGGCCGCCTCGCTGTCGAGGAATTCGCGCAGCATGGAGACCAGCCGCTTTTCGTCCTGCATGTCGCCTCCGTCGTATCAGCGGCAAGGTCCGACACCGCCAAGCGATGATGCGCAAACAGCGCTGGCCGGGCAAGCCTGTAATGAGAGCCCTTTAGCGCGGCGCGCGCTTGGCGAGGATGCGTTGCAGCGTGCGGCGATGCATGTTCAGGCGGCGTGCGGTTTCCGAGACGTTGCGGTCGCACATTTCGTAGACGCGCTGGATGTGTTCCCAGCGCACGCGATCGGCCGACATTGGATTTTCTGGCGGCGCTGCGCGTTCGCCCGCGGTGCGGGTCAGGGCGGCAAAAATATCATCGGCATCGGCCGGCTTCGACAGATAGTCGATGGCGCCGAGCTTTACCGCCGTCACCGCGGTGGCGATGTTGCCGTAGCCGGTGAGGATGATGGCGCGGGCATCGTCGCGCTTCTCGCGAATCGCGGCGACGACGTCGAGGCCGTTGCCGTCGGCCAGCCGCATGTCGACGACCGCATAGGCCGGCGGATTGGCGCGCGCCTTGGCAACCGCCTCCTCGACGCTCTCCGCCGTCTCGACCACGAAACCCCTGGTTTCCATGGCGCGGGCAAGCCGCGTCAGGAACGGCTTGTCGTCGTCCACGATCAGCAGCGAGGTGTCCTCGCCTTCGACCATTGCGCCAATCGTTTCGTCAGTACTCATCGTGCTGAAAATCCTGCTGCCTGATTTTTACGCAAATATAGTTTCGCAACGCTATTGTCCAATTTAGGCCGTGTCGAACATGGTGGCCGAAGCCTGCTCGGGATTGAGGAAGACGCTGCGCGGCCACGATATCTGCACGATGGCGCCCTCGCCGGGCTCGCTTGAATTGCGGAAATCGAGCGTCGCGCCGGAGCGTTCGAGCAAGGTTTTGGCGATGAATAGGCCGAGGCCGAGGCCGCCGCCAGCTTCGGTGCCTTGTCGCGTCGACATATAGGGTTCGCCGATTCGGTCGATGATCTCCGGTGGAAAGCCCGGCCCGTCGTCGATGATCGAGAAGCTGACGGCGGCCTCATTCCAGTTCCAGCGCACTGTCACGCTGTTGCGGGCGAAGTCGACCGCGTTCTCGACCAGATTGCCGAGGCCGTAAATGACGCCGGGATTGCGCCGGCCCACCGGTTCCGGGCCGATGCGCTCGCCCGGCCGAAGCTTGATCGAAATGCCGAAATCACGGTGCGGCGCCGTCACCTCCTCGACCAGCGAGGTCAGCGGCAGGCGCGAGAGGTGCACCTCGCTCTCGGAGGACAGGCTGGTCAGGCGCTTCAGGATTTCGCGGCAGCGCTCGCTCTGCGAACGCAGCAGCTTCACGTCCTCGCCGTATTTCGGATCTTCGCCAAGCGCCTTCTCCATCTCCTTGGCGACAAGCGTGATGGTGGCGAGCGGCGTGCCGAGTTCGTGTGCGGCGGCCGCGGCGAGGCCGTCGAGGGCCGAGAGATGCTGTTCTCGCTGCAGCACCAATTCCGTGGCGGCAAGCGCGTTGGCAAGCAGCCGCGCCTCCTCGGCCACCCGGAACGCATAGATCGCGGTAAAGGCGATGGAGCAGAACACCGCCATCCACATGCCGGCGACATAGATGAACGGCATCGCCAATGGCGCCCCCTCATGCCAGGGCAGCGGCAGGTGGTAAAAGACCAGCAGCGTCGCCGCCACGATCACCAGCGCGCCGAGCATGGCGGTCAGCCGCAGCGGCAGCGACGTCGCCGAGACGACGACGGGCACGGTCATCAGCAGCGAAAACGGATTCGTAAGGCCGCCGGTCATGTAGAGCAGGCCGGCAAGCTGCAGGCTGTCGAAGGTCAGGATGGCAAAGGCCGAGAACGGGGTAAGCCGATGCGCCGCCGGATAGCGGAAAGTCAGCAAAAGGTTCATCCAGGCCGAACAGGCGATCAGCGCAAAACACATGCTGACCGGCAGCGGAAATTTCAGCCCGTAAGCGACCACAAGCACGGTCAGGCTCTGGCCGACGATGGCAAGCCAGCGCAACCTGATCAGCGTGTTGAGGCGCAGCCGCTGGCTTTGCTGGAAGTCGGGTGCGTGCAGGATGTTTATCATGGCCAGTGATTATAGAGGGGAAACAGCCGGAGGTCTTTTCCGAAAACCGTCGAAGCTGGGCCTCGGTTCGGGATGACAGTCTGGAAGCATCAGGTACCGCGCGGCTTGGCGCGGCTGGTGGCGGCGGCGAGAAGCGGGTTCTCCGGCCAGACATGCCTGGGATAGCGGCCGCGCATCTCTGCCCGCACATCGGCCCAGGAGCCGCGCCAGAAGCCGGGCAGGTCGCGCGTCGTCTGGATCGGCCGGTGCGCCGGCGACAGCAATTCGAGCGTCAGCGGCACAGTGCCGTTGGCGATCGCCGGATGCCGGTCGAGGCCGAACAGTTCCTGCACGCGGATCGCCAGCACCGGCCATTCGCCGTCATAGCGGATCGGCAGCCGGCTGCCCGACGGCGCGTCGAAATGGGTCGGCGCCAATGTGGCGATCTTGCGCTGCAATTCGTGCGGCACCAGCGTCATCAGGCCTTGCGAAAGCACGCTGGGATCGATTGCCGCAAAGGATGCCGCGCCGGAAAGGAACGGCAGCAGCCAGTCGTCGAGGCGCTCGAGGAGCGCGGCATCGGAGACATCGGGCCATGGCACGCCGAGGCCGCGATGCAGCCAGCCGAGCCGCTGCCGCAACGTCTCCGCCTCCCTGTTCCACGGCAACAGGGACAGGCCGTGTTCGCGCAAGGCGTCGAGGATGGCGCGATCCGCGTCGGCACCGGTCGGCGCCGGCAGCATGCGTTCGGACAGCGTGATGGCGCCGAGGCGAACCGTTTCGCGCACCCGCGCCGCGCGCCTGTCGCGGTCGAAGCTCACCTCGCGGCGGGCCTCGATCTTTTCCGCCAGCGCAGTGCGGATGTCGGCCTCATCGATGGCTGCCGCTGCGGTGATGCGGGCGTTCTGCGCCTTGCCCTGCAGGTCGGCGACGACGAGCCAGGTCTCGCCGGCCAGCGGATCGGAGGCGTCGAGCATGGCGCCCGAGCCGTTGGCAAGCACGAAGCGGCCACGCTCGCCGCGCGCTTTGGCGACCCGATCCGGCCAGGCATGGATGAGGAGAGCGCCGGCTGTGCTGCCCTCCCCCTTGAGGGGGTCGGAAGGACGGGCGAGACCCGTGGCTCGCCCCGGCGCGTCGATCCGCGTAGCGGATAGGGGTGGGGCCGCTTCGGGCACGCCATCGACGACCCCGCCCCGTCTCGCTCGTCTCGCTGCGCTCGGCTCGCTCGCCGACCCTCCCCTGGAGGGGAAGGGTGAAGCCTGCTTTGCCAGCCTCTCAGCCAGCTGCCGGGCGGCGGTGGCGCGCGGCGATCTTTCGGCGCGAAAGCGCAGCAGCCGCCGTTCGAGATCGGCACCATCGCCGCCAAGGCCACGCTCGGTCAATAATACGGCGAGCATCGCCGCCTCGAGCGCCTCTCCGGTCCTTGCCGCCTCGGCGACCATATGGGCGAGCCGCACCGGTAGCGCCAGCCTACGCATCGCGGCACCGGCATCCGTCAGGCGTCCTGCCGCATCGACAGCATCGAGCGCACGTAGCAGTACCCTCGCCTCGGTGAGCGCCGGAGCCGGCGGGGGGTCGAGGAAGGATAGACTGGTCGGATCGGCGACGCCGAACGCTGCGCTATCGAGCAACAGGCCGGAAAGATCGGCCTCGAGGATTTCCGGCGGCGTGAAGGCCGGCAGGGCCGCTGTCTGCTCGGCCCGCCACAACCGGATGGCGACGCCCGGCTGCGTGCGTCCGGCACGGCCGGCGCGCTGGTCGGCGGAAGCGCGGGAAGCACGCACCGTCTCCAGCCGCGTCAGGCCGCTCGCCGGTTCATAGCGCGGCAGCCGCGACAGGCCGGAATCGATGACGACGCGGACGCCGTCGATGGTGATGGAGGTTTCGGCGATCGACGTCGCCAGCACGACCTTGCGGCGGCCGAGCGGCGCCGGCTTGATCGCCGCGTCCTGCGCCTTGTTGTCGAGCATACCATAGAGCGGCACGATGTCGGTATCGGCGCCGACCTTGCCCGCCAGCCGCTCGGCGGTGCGCTCGATCTCGCGCTGGCCGGGCAGGAAAGCGAGCACGCTGCCCTCCTCCCCGGCAAGCGCCGAGCGGATCGCCTTGGCCATGGCGTCCTCGATCGTGACGCCGGCCGGCCGCTCGTCATAGCGGATGTCGACCGGGAAGGCGCGGCCTGCGCTCTCGATCACAGGCGCGCCGGACAGCAATTTTGCGACACGCGCGCCGTCGAGCGTTGCCGACATCACCAGCAATCTGAGTTCGGGCCTCAGCGCACCCTGCACGTCAAGCGCCAGCGCCAACCCGAAATCGCCGTCGAGCGAGCGTTCGTGGAACTCGTCGAATAGCACCGCCGCGACACCAGGCAGTTCCGGGTCGTCGAGGATCATGCGGGACAGCACGCCTTCGGTGACGACGAGAACCCTGGTCTTTGCGGAACTGCGGTTTTCCATGCGCATGGCATAGCCGACGGTTTCGCCGGGCTCTTGGCCGAGCAATTCGGCCATGCGGCGGGCGGCAGCGCGGGCGGCGAGGCGGCGCGGCTCGAGCAGGATGATCTTTCCGGCGCCGAGCCATTCAGCGTCGAGCAGCGCCAGTGGAACCAGCGTCGTCTTGCCGGCACCGGGTGGCGCCACCAGCACGGCGCTGTTACCATGGCTCAGCGTTTCATTGAGCACCGGCAAGACAACGGAGACCGGCAGGTCCGGCAAGGGTTTTGTCGTCATTGTGCTATGCTGTGCAGCCAGTTGGCAGCAACCGCATATCAGCGGTGGCGGTCGCGGCGCAACCTCGGCGCCGACTCAAAGCCTGGTCCGCGAAAACGGGTTCCAGCGCACCGTGCCGAGCCGCACCTCCTCGCGCACCATGGTCAGCAGGCCGGAACCGCCGACCACGGCCAAGCCGACCAGCGACAGAAAATCCGGATATTCCCTGAAGAACAGCGCACCCAGAACCACCGCCCAGACGATCTGCGAGTAATGCGTCGGCGCGATGCGGTTGGCCGGTGCGTATTTGACCGCCAGCAGATGCAGCAGCTGGCCGCCGGCGGTAAAGCCGCCGGCCAGTACCAGCCAGGCCCATTGCCTGCCATCCGGCAGCGAGAACGAGGTAGCCGCCGCACCGGCGCCGTTGAAGAGCAGGCCGTAGCCGATCAGCACGCCGAGCATCGTCGTGCGCTTTTCCTGCGCGGCGAGCGAACGCATCAGGATCACATTGGTGGCGGCCAGGAAGGCGATGATGAACGCCGCCAGATGACCAAGATGCAATTCGCGAAACCCCGGCCTGACGACCAGCATGACCCCGGCAAAGCCGGCGACCACCGCCAGCCACCGCCACGGGCCGACCTTCTCCTTGAGGACCAGCGTGGCCAGGATAGTGACGAACAGCGGCGCCAGAAAGATGAGCGCATAGACTTCCGCCAGCGGAATGGTGGTGAAGGCATAGACGCTGAGCACGCCCGAGCCGATGCCGGCCCAGGCCCGGGCCTGTACCGCCCAGGGCCGGTTGGTGCGCCAGAAATCGAGCCAGCGCTCGCCTGCCGGCCTGGCAAAGAGCAGAAAGCAGCCGGCAAACAATGTCGAGAAGAAGCCGATCTCGAAGACGTTGAACTGCCCGCCCAGGCTTTTGACAACCGCGTCGCTGCACGAATAGCTTGCATAGGCGATGAGCGCGAGCAGAATTCCGTTGGGCACGTTTTTCCATTTCCGGGAGAGATGAGAGTGAAGATATTGGCGCTTGGCGCGCATCCGGACGACATCGAGATCTTCATGTTCGGTACGATGGCCGCCTATGCCGCGCAAGGCGCAGAACTCTTTTTTGCCATAGCCACGGATGGCGCCAGGGGCGGCTATGGCGATCCGGCCGCACTTGCCCGCACGCGCCGCAAGGAGGCGACGGCGGCGGCCGGCCTGCTTGGCGTGACGCCGCGCTTCCTCGACTTTCCCGATGGCGGGCTGGTCGCGGATGCCGCGCTGATCGGGGCGCTCAAAGCACTGATCGGCGAGATAGGGCCGGATCTGGTGATAACGCATGCGCCGAACGACTATCATGGCGACCACCGCGCGCTGTCGGATGGCGTGCGCATCGCAGCGTCATTCTCGGTGCCGGTGCTACATGCCGACACGTTCGGCGGCACCGGGTTTTCGCCAACGCACTACGTCGACACCTCCAGGCATTTCGATCTCAAGGCGGAGGCGATCAGGGCGCACCAGTCGCAGGATCCCGAGCGTTTCGTCGACGCGGCGCGCACGCAGAACGCCTTTCGCGCCGGCCAGTGCAACGGCCCGGCCGGATCGTTTGCCGAGGCCTTCCGCTTCGAGCCAGTCTTCCCCTTCGCCGATATCCGCGCGCTTTTGCCGCCGGCCCCAGTTATCCGTCCGGTGGCCGTCAGCAACAAGACGGTGACCTAGACAGGTCGCCGCAACTTCTCACGTTGCTTTCCTGTCCAGCATGCTGCGGTGCAGCAACGAATTCGCTTGCCTTGTTTAGTAAAAATTGCATCACTAAACAAATTACTAAACATCCGGTGCGCCGCCGCGTCGTTGTGTTTGGGCCCCCGAGGAGGGGTTTAGCGGGCTCTTGAAACCGTCATCCGGACGCGTTTCGCAAATGGGAGGAAGGCATGAAATCGACCTTGAAATTGGCGTTGGGACTGGCATCGACACTCTTTGCGTCGACAGCCGTTTCGAATGTCGCGCAGGCAGAAGATCTGACGCTTTGCTGGGCAGCCTGGGACCCGGCCAACGCGCTTGTGGAATTGTCCAAGGACTTCACCAAGGAAACCGGCATCGGCATGAAATTCGAATTCGTGCCGTGGACCAACTATGCCGATCGCTTTCTCAACGAGCTGAATTCGCACGGCAAGCTGTGCGACCTCATCATCGGCGACAGCCAGTGGATCGGCGGTGCCGCCGAGAACGGCCATTACGTCAAGCTGAACGACTTCTTCGACAAGGAGAAGATCAGCATGGATGATTTCGTGCCTGCGACCGTCGTCGGCTATTCGGAATGGCCGAAGAACTCGCCGAATTACTGGGCGCTGCCGGCCATGGGTGACGTCGTCGGTTGGACTTACCGCAAGGACTGGTTCTCCAAGCCGGAGCTGCGGAAGGAATTCAAGGAAAAGTACGGCTGGGATCTCGGCCCGCCGACGACCTTCGACCAATTGAAGCAGATCGCCGAATTCTTCCAGAAGCGCGACATCGACGGCAAGACCGTCTATGGCGCGTCGATCTACACCGAGCGCGGCTCGGAAGGCATCACCATGGGCGCCATGGACGTGCTCTACAGCTTTGGCTTCCAGTACGAAAACCCGAAAAAACCCTACGAGATGGAAGGCTTCGTCAACTCCGATAAATCGGTGAAGGGCCTGGAGTTCTACAAAGCCCTCTACGATTGCTGCACCCCTCCCGGCGCCTCGAACAGCTACATGGGCGAAGGCGTTGATGCCTTCAAATCCGGCCAGGTGGCGATGCACATGAACTTCGCCTTCACCTGGCCAGGCCTGCAGAAGGACGAGAATGTCGGCGGCGACAAGATCGGCTATTTCGTCAATCCCAAAGGTCCGGACGGGGACCAGTTCGCCCAGCTCGGCGGCCAGGGCATCTCGGTGGTCTCCTATTCCGACAAGCAGGAAGCCGCGCTCAAATACATCAAATGGTTCGCCAACAAGGACGTGCAGTCCAAATGGTGGTCGCTCGGCGGCTATTCCTGCCTCAACGCGGTCGTCAAGGACCCCGCCTTCCCGGCCAGCCAGCCCTATGCGCAGACCTTCCTCGACTCGATGGCCATCGTGAAGGACTTCTGGGCCGAGCCGAGCTATGCCCCGCTGTTGCAGGCATCGCAGAAGCGCTTCCACGACTATGTCGTTGCCGGGCAAGGCTCGGCCAAGGATGCGCTCGACGGCCTCGTCAAGGACTGGACCGAGGTCTTCCAGGACGATGGCAAGATGTAGCCGGGGCAAGATGTAACCGGCTCCTCCCGAGCCCATGACCGAACCGTCCCGTGCCACTTGGCACGGGACACAGTTCAGATAAATTCCATTGTCAGAGACGAGCCAAGTGACCGAAGCAGGACTGACCATGCTCAATCGGACGGCGGACAGCGTTGCCCGGGCTACGCCCGAGCCGTTGGCCCGCAAGGTCCGGGGCATCAGCGACAAGGGCCTCGCCTGGCTGTTCATCTCGCCGACGATCCTGTTGCTGTTAGCTATCAACATCTTTCCGCTGTTCTGGGCAATCTATCTGTCCTTCACCAATTTTCGCGCCAATCGGCCCAACGAGGTTGTGAAGAACCTCGGGCTGGCCAACTACAAGCGCATCCTCGCCGACCAGGACATCTGGATCGCCATGCAGACGACGGCGCATTTCGTGTTCTGGACCATCCTGCTGCAGACGCTGATCGGCTTCACTCTGGCCTGGCTGATCGACCGCAAGTTCCGCGGCCACGCCTTCTGGACGACCATCATCCTGGTGCCGATGATGCTATCGCCGGCGGTGGTCGGCAATTTCTGGCGCTTTCTCTACGAGCCGCAGATCGGGCTGTTCGCCTACGCCGTTTCGTTCGTCACCGGCATTCCGGCAACCGAGATCAGCATGCTCTCCAACGTGTCACTGGCGCCATGGTCGATCATCATCGTCGACACCTGGATGTGGACGCCTTACGTAATGCTGATCTGCCTCGCCGGCCTGCGCTCGATCCCCGAATACATCTACGAAGCGGCCGAGGTCGACCGCGCCTCCAACTGGCGGCAGTTCTGGTCGATCACGCTGCCGATGGCGCTGCCCTTCATCATGCTGGCGGTGCTGTTTCGCGGCATCGAGAACTTCAAGATGTTCGACATGGTCAATTTGCTCACCGGCGGCGGGCCGGGATCGACCACCGAAGTGGCCTCGATCACGCTGAAGCGGCAGGCCTTCGAAAGCTGGCGGACGGGCTATTCCTCGGCTTTCGCCATCATCCTGTTCGTCGCAGTGTTTGGCCTCGCAAACATCTACGTCAAGGCGCTCAACAAGGTGAAGCAGAGATGAGCCTGACGTCAGCCCATTCCGTTGTCGCGCCGTCGGCCACGTCGAAGCGCGTCGCCGGCGCCATCATCGTCGCCTACGCGCTGATCTCGATCGTGCCGCTGCTGTGGATCTTCGCCACCAGCTTCAAGACGCCGCCGGATTCGATCGCCTATCCGCCGAAGATCCTGTTCCAGCCCAGCCTCGAGGGCTACTGCAATTTGTTCTCGACCCGGACTCGGCAAACACCGGAATACATCAACTCGCTGGGACCGGCGACGGGCCTGTGCGACGAGACGGTGCGCAAGCGCAATATGGTGATCGCCGGCCCGTCCAACTTCATGCCGCGCTTCGTCAATTCGCTGATTATCGCGTTCGGCTCGACGTTTTGCGCGGTTTTCCTCGGCACGCTGTCGGCCTATGGTTTTTCGCGCTTCAAGGTGCCGCTCGCCGACGACCTTCTGTTCTTCATCCTGTCGACGCGGATGATGCCGCCGATCGCGGTCGCCATCCCGATCTACCTGATGTACCGGGAGCTTGGCCTGTCGGACACGGCTCTCGGCATGATCCTGCTTTATACGGCGGTCAACGTGTCCTTGGCGGTGTGGCTGCTGAAAGGCTTCATCGACGAGATCCCGCGCGAATATGAAGAAGCGGCGATGATCGACGGCTACACCAGGCTGCAGGCGTTCTGGCGCACGGTGCTGCCGCAGGCGACCACCGGTATTGCCGCAACCGCCATCTTCTGCCTGATCTTTGCCTGGAACGAATATGCCTTCGCTGCGCTGCTGACCTCGGGCACGGCGCAGACCGCGCCGCCCTTCATTCCGACCATCATCGGCGAAGGCGGTCAGGACTGGCCGGCGGTCGCGGCCGGCACGACGATCTTTCTGGTGCCGATCCTGGTCTTCACCATCCTGCTTCGCAAGCAATTGCTGCGCGGCATCACCTTTGGCGCGGTGCGTAAATGAGCATGACCGCAAAACGCAAATCGCGCTGGCCCGTCTGGGCCAGGCGCGGGCTGATGGAAAACGTCGCCACCGCGATCATCGCCATCGGCTTCCTGATGCTGTTCCAGCCCTTCGCACTGGTGCTCTACACCTATTCCTTCATCACCATGCTTGCGGGCACGGCGATGTTCATCATCGTCTCGAAATTTCCGGAGTAGACGATGGCCGAGATCAGGGTCGAACATCTGAGGAAGGCATTCGGCGATTTCGTCGCCGTGCAAGATTCCAACTTCGTCGTCGAGGACGGCGAATTCTTCGTCATGCTGGGGCCGTCCGGCTGCGGCAAGACGACGACGTTGCGCATGATCGCCGGGCTCGAACTGCCAACCGGCGGCAAGATCCTGCTTGGCGGCGAGGACGTCACCATGCGGCGTGCCCGCGAGCGCGACATCGCCTTCGTCTTCCAGCTGTTCGCGCTCTATCCGCACATGAATGTGCGGAAGAACATCGGCTTTCCACTGCTGGCGCAAGGCGTGCCAGGCGCTGAAATCCGGAGCCGAGTGGAGGAGACGGCGAAGCTTTTGCGGATCGACCATCTGCTCAACAAATCGGTCTCCGGGCTTGCCGGCGGCGATCGCCAGCGCGTGGCGCTCGGCCGCGCCATCGTACGGCGGCCAAAATGCTTCCTGATGGATGAGCCGCTCGGCACGCTCGACACCGAATTCCGCGACCTGATGGTCCATGAATTGCGAGAACTGCACAACCGCATTCACGCCACCACCGTCTATGTCACGCATGACCAGATGGAAGCGATGTCGATGGCCGACAAGATCGCGGTGATGAACCACGGCGTCATCGAGCAGTTCGGCACGCCGCGCGAGATCTACGACCGGCCGGCGACGATGTTCGTCGCCGACTTCATCGGCTCGCCGCCGATGAATTTCCTCGGCTTCGGCGGCGGGCTTTCAAAGGGCGCCAGGGAAATTGTTGTGCAAGGCGCGAAGGTGGCCGTGCCGGAGATCCGCGAGGACGTCGCGCCGGCCGAGATGGCGCTTGGCATCCGACCGGAGCACATCCGCTTCGATGACGCTTCGAAGCTGCGCGGTGCTATTTACGGCACGGAATATCTCGGCACCACTCAGATCGTCGCGGTGGAGACAGCGGACGGCATCATCAAGGCCAGGGTGCCGGCCGAAATCCGGCTCAATCCGGGCGATCATGTGGGCCTGGCGCTGAGCAGCGCGCGGCTGTCGCTGTTCGCAAAAGGATCCGGGCGTGCGGTGCGCACCGAAATCCATGACTCGGCCTCCCAGGGGAGAGCACATCATGGCTGACGTTCACATCAAAAGCGTGACCAAGGCTTTTGGCGAGCATGTCGCCGTCGACAATCTCGACCTGCATATCGCCGACGGGGAATTCGTCGTGCTGCTCGGGCCGACCGGCGCCGGCAAGACGACGACGCTCAGGCTGATCGCCGGGTTGGAGCGTCCGGAAGCGGGCTCGATCCATATTGCCGGCCACGACACGACGACGCTGTCGCCGGCCGAGCGCGACACCGCTTTCGTATTTCAGCAATATTCGCTCTATCCGCATCTGTCGGTTTACGACAACCTCGCCTTTCCGCTGCGCTCGCCAGCACGGAAAATGCCGGAGGATCAGATCCGCCGCCGCGTCGAGGACGTGGCCAAGATGGTGCGCATCCACCACAAGCTGAATAATCGCTCGACCAAACTCTCTGGCGGCGAGATGCAGCGCGTCGCCATCGGCCGCGCCTTGGTGCGCAAGCCGTCGATCTACCTGATGGACGAGCCGCTGTCGTCGCTCGACGCCAAGCTGCGCGCCGATCTCAGGCTAGAGCTGAAGCGCATCCAGGCGGAACTCGGCGCCACAATGCTCTACGTCACGCACGACCAGATCGAAGCGATGACCATGGCCGACCGCATCGGCATTCTCGCCGACGGCGTGCTGGTGCAGATCGGTTCCCCGCGCGCGATCTATTCTGAGCCGGCAAACCTACACGTCGCCGCACGGCTCGGCCAACCGGCAATCAATTTGTTGCCGGTCGGACTGCTGCCGGATGGCGGCGCGCCGGCGGGAACAAAGACGATCGGTGCTCGCACCGAACATCTTTCGATCGAGAAGGCGGCGAACGGCCATGCCGACGGCGTCGTCGATTGGGTCGAGCATCTCGGCGACCAGAACCATCTGCATGTGACGGTGGGGACCAGGAAGCTGGTGACGCTAACCGACCCCGACACCGACCTGGCTCAGGGCGACAAGATCATGATCCGCTATCGCTCGCCGCTGTATTTCGGCCCCGATGGGCGACGGCTGATGTGAGCGCTGCGCGAGTGTTTTCCTGGCACCTTTCAACCGGCAATTTCGGGCACCGGACTGGACCAATTCGATGAAGCATTTTTTCAATCGCAGGGATACGATCGTAACTGAGGCCCTGGACGGCTTCCTCGATACTACCGGCGCCGGCGATCTCGCTCGCCTCGACGGCTATCCCGAGATCAAGGTCATTCTCCGCGCGGACTGGGATAAGACCAAGGTTGCGGTCATTTCCGGCGGCGGGGCCGGGCACGAACCTGCCCATGCCGGCTTTGTTGGCATTGGCATGCTGACGGCGGCGGTTTCGGGCGAGATCTTTGCTTCGCCGAGCGTGGAAGCGGTATTGGCCGCCATCCGCGCGGTGACCGGTCCCGCCGGGTGTCTGCTGATCGTCAAGAACTATACCGGCGATCGCCTCAACTTCGGCCTGGCAGCCGAGAAGGCGCGCGCCGAAGGCTTCCGGGTCGAGATGGTGATTGTCGCCGACGATATCGCCCTGCCGGACATTGCCCAGCCGCGTGGCCTGGCCGGCACCTTGTTCGTGCACAAGATCGCCGGCCACCAGTCGGAAGCCGGCATTGACCTGGCGGCGATTGCCGGGGCGGCGCGGGCAGTGGCGGCGGATATCGTTTCGCTCGGCATATCGCTGTCATCCTGCTCGATCCCCGGCCAGAGCCATGAAGAAAGATTCGGGGCGGACGATGCCGAACTCGGCCTCGGCATCCATGGCGAACCGGGCGTTGAGCGGATTGCGGTGCAAAGTGCCGAAAGGCTGGTTGCGATCATGTCGGAGCGCCTTGCCGCGCGGCTTGATCCGGTCAGCCACTACGCCTTGCTGATCAATAATCTCGGTTCGGTGCCACCGCTGGAAATGTTGCTTGTCGCCAATGCGGTACTGGCTTCACCGCTGGCGCAAAAGGTGACGCTGACAATCGGGCCCGGGCAGCTTATGACCGCGCTCAACATGAACGGCTTTTCCCTGTCGCTGATCCGGCTCGATGCGTCGCGCGAAGCGGCGTTGCGGGCGCCGGTAGGCCCCCACGCCTGGCTGCCGGCAAGAGCCGTTCGCCAAGCCAGCGTCGTGCCGATGGCCAAAGCCGCCGGCCCGAACAACGCGTCGAAAGCCAGCCAGGACGCACGCACCGACCGGTTGGTTGTCGCGGTCTGCGAACGGCTGATCTCGCTTGAAGGCTCGTTGAACGGACTGGATGCCAAGGCGGGAGACGGTGACACCGGATCGACAGTGGCGGCCGGTGCGCGCAGTGTGCTTGGCCGCATTGCAACACTGCCGCTCGCTGACCCTGCCGCAACGCTCGCCGTCGTCGGCGACATCCTGAGCGCCAGCATGGGCGGCTCTAGCGGCGTGCTGTTGTCGATCTTCTTCACCGCCGCCGCGCAGGCGCTGGAGTCTGGCGAAACGCTTCCCAAGGCGCTTCTCGCCGGCCTCGATCGGATGTCCTTCTATGGTGGAGCGAGGGTCGGCGATCGCACGATGATCGATGCCCTGGAACCCGCCTTGAGGGCGCTGGATAGGGGGAGTCTGGAAGATGCGGCGGTCGCGGCGCAACGCGGCGCCGAGGCCACCGCTGCCATGCGCAAGGCCAAGGCCGGGCGGTCCGCTTATATTGGCAGCCAGCTCGACGGCGTGGTCGACCCCGGCGCCTTTGCCGTCGCCGAGGTCTTCACTGCCCTCGCTGCGTTGCTCGAACCCGCTTGACTGGGGAAAAGAATGCTTCAATTGCCGGATATGCAATTTTCTCGTACTGCCGGCAGCACAGGGGCCAGGAGCATGGGTGATATGGCGGCAGCGGATATTTCCAGGCTGATCGAGGCGGCGGCAAACACGATCGCCGCACATGCCGACGAGCTGACCAGTCTCGACCAGGCCATCGGCGACGGCGACCATGGGCTCAACATGAGACGCGGCTTCGAGGCAGTGCGGGCCGAGGCCGGCGCGTTTGCGACAAAGCCGTTGCCCGAGGCGCTGAAGGCGATCGGCACCAAACTGGTGATGACCGTCGGCGGAGCCTCCGGTCCGTTGTTCGGCACGCTGTTCATGGCGCTCGGCAAGGAGATTTCCGCCGCGCCGGGTCGCGCCGACCTGGCGGCGGCCTTCGGCAAGGCGATCGAAGCGGTTGCCGCCAGAGGCAAGTCGCAGGCCGGGCAAAAAACCATGTTAGACGTGCTGCAGCCGGTGCATGAGGCCCTGCTGCAGGGAAAGACGGCAGCGGACATCGTCGAGATCGCCGACAACGCGGCCGACGCGACCGTGCCGATGAAGGCGCTGCGTGGGCGCGCCTCGTTCCTTGGCGACCGTTCGATCGGTCATATGGACGCCGGCGCACGCTCGACTGCGCTTCTGGTGCGGGCCGTAGCCGAGGCAATCGAGAGGCGCGCATGAGCAATGTCGGCATCGTCATCGTATCGCATTCGCCGCTGGTCGCCGAAGGCACCGCCGACATGGTGCGGCAGATGGTCGGCAACGAAGTGCCGCTTGCATGGTGCGGGGGAAACGGCCATGGCGGGCTGGGAACCAATGTCGAGGCGATCATGGACGCCATCGACAAGGCCTGGTCGGAGGCGGGGGTCGCGATCCTCGTCGATCTCGGCGGTGCCGAGACCAATAGCGAGATGGCGGTCGAGATGATCGGCGAACCACGCGCCCAGAAGATCATCGTCTGCAATGCGCCGATCGTCGAAGGCGCGGTGATGGCGGCGACCGAGGCTTCC
Source organism: Mesorhizobium sp. M1273 (assembly GCF_040318195.1). Classification (NCBI taxonomy): domain Bacteria; kingdom Pseudomonadati; phylum Pseudomonadota; class Alphaproteobacteria; order Hyphomicrobiales; family Phyllobacteriaceae; genus Mesorhizobium; species Mesorhizobium sp. M1273. The sequence continues at coordinate 48,231 of NZ_JAMYLV010000008.1, forward strand.
GGCGGCGCCTCGCTCAGGGAAGTGGTGGCGACGGCGCACGAATTGTCGCCGTCGTGAACGAACGGGAATTTTGACAAGCATGTCCGCAGCAGCCGAAGCCAGCGTCCTGATCACCCATGAGGTGGGACTGCATGCGCGTCCTTCGGTGAAGTTCACCAAGCTTGCCAAGACGTTTTCGGCCGACGTCGAGATTGCGCTCGCCGCCAACGGGCCATGGTTCGACGCCAAGAGCATCGTCAAGGTGATGGCGGCGAAAGCGCCGAAAGGCACTGTCCTGCATATCAGAGCCAAAGGGGACGGCGCCGGCGAGGCGGTCGGCGCACTGGTCGAGCTGGTGCGGCGCGATTTCGACGAAGGCAAGGACCATGCCCGAACCGCTTAGGCTGCAGGGCATTTCGGCATCGGCCGGCTATGCCGAGGGGCCGCTGTTCGATCTGGACCAGGCTGCTGTGCGTTATGTCCGCAAGGCGACTGCCGCGGACGAGAAGGCGGCGCTTGAGGCCGCCATCTCTATTGCCGCAGGCCGGCTCGCGACATTGATCCAAACCAGCGACAGCGAGGCGGCCGGGATCCTCGAATTCCAGCTCGCCATGCTGGAGGACGACTCGCTGACCGGCCCGGCCTTTGCGCGAATTGCCGAGGGCATGGCTGCTGATGCGGCTTGGCGAAAAGCGCTCGACGCCGAGATAGCCGGCTATGAAACATCCGAGCAGGACTATTTCCGGGCGCGCGCGGCCGACATGCGCGACATACGCGACCAGGTGCTACGCGCGCTTGCCGGGGGCGGCGACATTGCCGCGCCGGCAGGTGCGATCTTCTACGGCGAGGATATCGCACCGACGCGCTTCCTCGAAACCGACTGGAGTGCCGGCGGCGGCATAGCACTTACGGCCGGAAGTGCCGCAAGTCATGTCGCAATGCTGGCACGCTCACGCGGCGTGCCAATGGTGGTGGGGTTGGGGCTCGTAGCGCGTGGGGTAGCCGGGCCCGGTGCTTCGCCGGCTCACCTTGCCGGAATCGCACTGCTCGATGCCGAACATGGCGGCATCGTGTTGGCGCCTTCGAAAGCGGAGATCGACGCATTCCGGCGATCGTCATCGTCTTTCGCGGCGCATCGCGACAAAGCGGCAGCCTATTTGACAAGGCCGGCAGCAACGAAGACCGGCATATCGGTCCACGTGCAGGTGAATATTGCCGATCCGTCCGATGTCGACCGCATCGATGCTGCGGCGTGCGACGGTGTCGGGCTGATGCGGACCGAATTCCTGTTCGGCAAGACGCTGCCGGACGAGGAGACGCAATATCGCGCCTACCGTAGAGTGCTGGAATGGGCAGGCGACAGGCCGGTGACGATCCGTACTGTCGATGCGGGCGGCGATAAACCTGTGCCGGGCCTGACCGTCGAGGAAGGTAACCCATTCCTTGGCCTGCGCGGGATCAGGCTGTCGCTGATGCGTCCGGAGGTCTTTCGCGTGCAGATCCGCGCCTTGCTACGTGCCGCCATGCGCGGCAATCTGAAGGTGATGTTCCCGATGATCGCCGTTCCGGAAGAGTATGAACGCGCCACCGCGCTGTTCGCTGAGGAGCAGGCTGACCTTTTGGCGCGCGGCATCGTGCACAAAATGCCGCCGCTTGGCATCATGGTCGAGGTGCCGTCGGTGGCCATCGCACCGGAGGCATTCGCCAAGGCCGCCTTCTTCTCGATCGGTTCGAATGATTTGACCCAATACGTGATGGCCGCCGCGCGCGACAATGCGTCGGTCGCACATCTGAATTCCGTCAGGCACCCGGCCGTGCTCCGGCTGATCGCCTCGGTTGCCGCCTTCGGCCGCGAGCATAATATCCCGGTCAGCCTGTGTGGCGATGCCGGCGGCGACCCCGCCTCGATCCCGGCGCTGCTCGAAACCGGCCTGCGTGACCTCTCCGTCGCTCCCGCCCAACTCGCGATGGCCAAGGCGGCCATCGCGGACGTTTCGATCTAGGCCCCGGTATGGCAGACAAGGCGTCGCAATCCGGCCCCGAAGAGGCGATCCGCGCCTACAAGACGATCCTGTCGCAGGTGATCGACCAGCGCCCGTCCGGCATGCGCCAGCGCCTCGCTGATGCGCTGGGCAAGCATCGCAGCTTCGTCACGCAGATTTCCAGCCCGGCCTATTCGACGCCGATCCCGTCGAAGCATTTGCCGGCTATCTTCTCCGTCTGCCATTTCAGCCCGGCCGAACGCGATCATTTCCTTGAGGCCTACCATCGGGCGCATCCGGGAAAGATGTCGCTGGCCGCAGGCTTGCGCAAGACACGCCATGTCTCGCTGATCGTTCCCGATTTCGGCGACGACAAGCAGAACGCGGCGCTCGACCGGGCGGTCAACGATTTCATCCAGAAGATCACCAGCATCGCCGGCAAGGGCAGCTGACGCTGGGCTATTTCGGGAGGACGGCCATGAAGAAATTTTTGAATTCGGTCGATACGGTGCTGACCGAGAGCCTCGACGGCTTCGTTGCCGCGCATGCCGATATCCTGGCGCTTGGCGAGGAACACAAATTTGTCCGCCGCAAGCTGCTCACACCGGGCAAGGTGGCGCTGATCTCCGGCGGTGGCTCGGGTCACGAGCCGCTACATGGCGGGTTCGTCGGGCACGGCATGCTGGATGCGGCCTGCCCCGGCCAGGTATTCACCTCGCCAACGCCTGACCAGATGATGGCGGCGGCCGAAGTCGTCAATACGGGCGCCGGCTGCCTGTTCATCGTCAAGAACTACGAGGGCGACGTGATGAATTTCGACATGGCCGCTGAAATGTCGGAAGGCGTGATGCAAATCGTGACCAATGACGACGTTGCGGTCGAAAAATCGTCCTACACCACCGGCCGGCGCGGCGTCGCCGGCACGCTGGTGGTCGAGAAAATCGTCGGCGCGGCGGCCGAACAAGGCATGGCACTGGAGCCGTTGAAGGCGCTCGGCGAGCGCGTCAACGGCGCGACGCGCTCGATGGGCGTGGCGCTGACCAGTTGCACCGTGCCGGCGGCGGGCAAGCCGACCTTCGATATCGGCGACGGCGAGATGGAGTTCGGGGTCGGCATCCACGGCGAGCCTGGGAGGCGGCGCGACACATTGAAAAGCGCCGATGCTATCGCCGAGGAGATCTGTACCGCAATCCTGGGTGACCTGGGCGACGGTGCCAGAGGCCAGGCGCTACTCTTCGTCAACGGCTTTGGCGGCACACCGTTGATGGAGCTTTATCTGATGTACAACAGCGCCCGCAAAATCTTCGAGAAGCACGGCGTGACGGTGATCCGGTCGCTGGTCGGGTCCTATGTGACCTCGCTCGATATGGCCGGCTGTTCGATCACGCTGAGCATGCTCGACGACGAGGCGGCTGTTTGGTGGGATGCACCGGTACATACGGCCGCGCTGCGCTGGGGCATGTAGCGGCGGAGAATGCCCCAGAAATAGTCGGTGACAAGACCGGTATCGGCAACGCCGCGCATCGCCAGACAGTTGCCCTCCTCACCCTGCGTAAGATAAAGAATCTGCGGGTTTGGGGAGTTCGAGCATGCGTTACAATTGGGATCGGGCGCCGACGGGTTTCGAGCGCCATGGAAAGGTGCTGGCAGCCGCCTTGCTGATCGTCGGCGGGGTCGGACTTATGCTCGCTGCCCTCCCGCTTTAGGGACAACAAACTCGGGTAGCGGACTACGTCTCAGCGCGTTGCCTCAGTGCGCCTGGCCAGTCACGGCGATGAAACGGCGGTCGCGCCCTTCAAATCCCTGGCTGAAGCGCTGCACGAGCACCGCAAGCACGCCCGGTTTTCCATCCGGGGTGAATGCGTAAGATTCCGACAGGCTGTAGGAAGTCGGGCAATTCCTCGAACCGGGCACCGCCTTGTCCTCATGCAGCAGCTTGATCGGCTTGCCGTCCTGACCCTGCAGCGTCAGGCGAAAGCCGAGCGCCTTGCCGGTCGTTTCGCCTTGCAGCGTCGCGTCGAAACTCGCTGAACAATCCGCCGTGCTGTCGGCACGGATCTGCTCGAGCTGGATGGTGCCAAGCTCGTCATAGGCCGGCGAAAGCCATTTTTGCGAAACCTGCTCGAGGCGCGCAATGTCATTGTAGGCGACCATGTCGTCGGGAAAGGTGAACCTGTCCAAGGCAGTCCGCTCGCCGCGCGGCGCGATGGCATATTTGGCCAGCAAAGGCGCCGCCAGTTCGGCGGCCTGTGCCCTCGCCTGCGCAAGCGTCAATGTCGAATCCTCCGTCTCGTCGGCGATGACGATCGGCTTGCCGCCGACGAACTCATCGGTCCGCGTGTCGATGATGTCGATCTCCGACCAGCCCGAATCCGAAGCACCGGCATCGAGCGTGCCGTACTGCTCGAAGGCGAAATAGTTGCCGTCGGGCGAAAAGCCGATGATGCGCCTTGCCGCCGCATCGCCGGCCTGCGCAGCTGAAGCGAGCACCACCGCCAGCGTCGCAACCGCGGCAAACCCAAGCTCATATCGCAATTTCATCGCGCCCTTACCCCCTAATGCCGAAAATTCGAACGACACCGGCCCCCAGACCATTCATGACCCGCACTTGCGGCCAAGTTAGAACGACAGCAAACGAAACGCACAAATACATGGTTACACAAACCAGCATACGCTATTTCAAGGACAGCAAACATTCCTGGGGAGGAAGCTGGATGGCGTCACGCTACCACGAGGTCTACGACGGCTGGAAACGCGACCCGGAAAAATTCTGGGCCGATGCCGCGGGCGCAATCGACTGGTTCTCGCCCTTCGAGACGGTGTTCGACGCCAATGCCGGCGTCTATGGCAGGTGGTTCATTGGCGCCTCGTGCAACACCTGCTTCAATGCCGTCGATCGTCATGTGGCGGGCGGCCGTGCCGACCAGATCGCGTTGATCCATGACAGCGCGATTTCGGGCACAATCAGGAGATTCACGTATGCCGAGTTGAAGCGCGAGGTGGTCGCGCTGACCTCGGTGCTCAAGAATCGTGGCATCCAAAAAGGCGATCGCGTCATCATCTACATGCCGATGGTACCGGAAGCAGCCTTCGCCATGCTTGCCTGTGCGCGGATCGGCGCCGTGCATTCGGTGGTCTTCGGCGGCTTTGCCTCGCATGAGCTCGCCACCCGCATCGATGACGCCAAGCCGAAGCTGATCATCTCTGCTTCCTGCGGCCTGGAGCCAGGGCGCGTCGTTGCCTATAAGCCGCTGCTCGACAAGGCGATCGAGATGTCGCGGCACAAGCCGGAAAGCTGCCTTATCCTGCAGCGCGACCAACTGCGCTGCGAACTCAGGGAAAACCACGATATCGACTATGCCGACGCCGTGGCGCGCGAGCGGGCCGCGGGTGCCAATGTCGACTGTGTTCCGGTCCTTGCCACCGATCCGCTCTACATCATCTACACGTCGGGCACGACCGGCCAGCCGAAGGGAATCGTGCGCGACAATGGCGGCCATATGGTCGCGCTGAAATGGTCGATGGAAAACGAGTTCGGCGTCAAACCGGGCGAAGTGTTCTGGGCGGCTTCCGATGTCGGCTGGGTGGTCGGCCATTCCTATATCGTCTACGGCCCGCTGCTGCATGGCTGCACAACGATCCTGTTCGAGGGCAAGCCGGTCGGCACGCCCGATGCCGGCACCTATTGGCGTGTGATCGCCGAGCATGACGTCGTCGCGCTGTTCACCGCGCCAACCGCCTTTCGCGCCATCAAAGGACAGGACCCGAAGGGCGAATTCGTCCCGAAATACGACCTGTCCAAATTCCGGACGCTGTTCCTGGCCGGCGAGCGCGCCGATCCGGAAACCATCAAATGGGCGGAGCAGAAATTGACCGTGCCGGTGATCGACCATTGGTGGCAGACCGAGACCGGCTCGCCGATGACCATCAATCCCGCTGGATTGGGCCTGCTGCCGGTCAAATACGGCTCGCCCGGCGTGCCGATGCCCGGCTACGACATCCGCGTGCTCGACGATGCCGGCCATGAGGTCAAGCGTGGTGCGCTTGGCAATGTCGTGGTGAAATTGCCGTTGCCCCCCGGCTGCCTGCCGACGCTGTGGAATGCCGACGAGCGGTTTCGCCAAGCCTATCTCGACGAGTTCCCCGGCTTCTACAAAACCGCGGATGCCGGCATGATGGACGAGGACGGCTATCTCTATGTCATGGCTCGCACCGACGACATCATCAATGTCGCCGGTCACCGGCTATCGACCGGCGCCATGGAGGAGGTTCTGGCCGCGCATCCCGACGTCGCCGAATGCGCCGTCGTCGGTATTTCCGATGCTATGAAAGGCCAGGTTCCACTCGGCTTCGTCGTGCTGAATGCCGGCGTCGACCGCGACGCCGGCATCATCGAAAACGAGGTTGTCACCCTGGTGCGCGAACGGATCGGCCCGGTCGCTGCCTTCAAGACGGTGGTGACGATCAAGCGCCTGCCGAAGACGCGCTCCGGCAAGATCCTGCGCGGCACCATGCAGAAGATCGCCGACAAGGAGGAATGGGCCATGCCGGCAACGATCGACGACCCGGCCATCCTCGACGAGATCACCGCCGCGCTGAACCGCCGCGGCATCGGCCTGTAATGGGCGCCGAAGCCGAGTTGTGTCCGAAGCTCCGGTATGGAACGACCGGCGCCGGACGTGGTATCCACGCGCGGTGTCGTCATGTTGTTTCGGAATCGAGACGCACCCACAGCCATGCGAGACGCCATACGTGACCCTGTTCCAGCGATCGAGAAAGCCCCAGGCCGCGGCACGCCAGCGGCTGGAGATCGATATGCGGGGCGCAGTCGTCTATGCGATCGGCGACGTGCATGGCTGCTACAAGGAACTCCGCGCCCTGGAGCAGAAGATCGTGCTCGATTCGGCGCCCTTCGAAGGGCGCAAGGTCATAATCATGCTTGGCGACTATGTCGATCGTGGACCCCAGTCGGCGCGTGTGCTCGATCATCTGCTGGCGCCACCGCTCCGTGATTTCCAGCGCATCTGCCTTGCCGGCAACCACGAAGTCGTGATGCTGAACTACGTCGACGGGATCATTTCGAGAGAGTCGTGGCTGGCGATAGGCGGCCTGCAAACGCTGTTTTCCTACGGCGTCGACCCGTCGCGCATGGCCGATCTCTATGGGTCAAGCGAGGAGGTCGACAAGCGCATTCGGGAAGTCATTCCAGCCGACCACATTAGCTTCATGCGCGCGCTGCCGGTCATGGTCTGTTCGGCGAAATTCGTGTTCGTCCATGCCGGCATCAGGCCCGGCATCGACCTCGCCGCGCAGGACGAGGACGACCTGCTGAATATCCGTTCGGACTTCTTCGACGCTGCGCATCTTCTCGACCGCTATGTCGTGCACGGACATACGCCGGTCGACACTCCGAAGCTCGAGGGACGCCGGCTTGGCATAGACACCGGCGCCTTCCAAACCGGCCAGCTGACCGCCCTCAGGATCGTCGACAACCGCGCCAGGTTGATATTTTCCTGAGCGCGATGTCGTCGCTCAGGCGGCTGCCTTGGTGCGCGCTTCCGATTTTTCCAGATAGTAGCTCGAATATTTGTCGAAGAATTTTTCCGAGCCGCCGATCGCGCCATATTTGGCCAGCTTCTTCAGTTCGACCTTGTTCAGCACCGCGCCAATGATCTTCTTGGCGATGTAGGGCTCCGAGCTGAGCATGGATTGCACCATCGCACGCGGCGTGCGTCCCCACTCGGTGACCAGCACGAAGCCGTCGACAAGCGGAGCGAAGGCCTTGGCGTCGACGACAGGCCCGAGCGGCGGCAGATCGACGATGATGTATTCGAAGGTTTCCTTGGCGTTATCGATGAAACGCCGCATGCCGGCTGAAGACAGAAGCTCGCTGGTATGCGAAAACTGGCCACGCAGGACGGCCGGAATGATAGCCAGCTTGGTCTGCCGGTCGATCTTGCCGACCGATTGCCATGTCTGCCCGCTCACCACAGCTTCCATCAGGCCCTGCTCGGCCTCCATACCGAGGCTGCGGCTGAGGCCGGGATTGCGCAGGTCGCCATCGATCAGCAGCGTTTTCGATCCGTTGACGGCAAGCAGCCCGGCAAGATTGGCCGCCACCGTCGACTTGCCCTCGCCGGGAAGCACCGAGACCACGCCGATGACCCGGCTGCCCTGGCCCTCCAGCACGACGTCGAAGGCGATCTTGGCGTTGCGCAGCGTCTCGGAGAACATCGATGCCGGGGCATCGACGGTTACCCGCATCCGCGCACGTTTTTCGGCTGCCGACAATGTTTTGGAGGGCTGGGATTTGGAGGACTTGGCGGTCTTGGATTCAACGACTTTGACGTCAGGCTGACCGCCATTGCGCTGGTCATCCTTGCCAGCCTTGCCGATGACCGGCAAGTAGCCGAGGAATTTGAGGCCGACACGGTCGCGGACATCCTCGCCGGTCCTGAAGAAGCGTTCCCTGAATTCATTCAGGCCACCAACCCCTGCCCCCAGCATCATGCCAAGCGCCAGCGAAAGCCCCAGCACGATGGCTGTGCGGGGGGTTGCGGCCGACTGCGGCATCGTCGCGTCCGAGATGACCCGGATCTTGCCGACCGGGAAGGATTGCTGCTGGGCGGCCTCCTCATAGCGGTTCAGGAACGTCTGGTAGAGCGTCGACAGCGCCGTCGCCTTTTGGTCCAGCTCACGCAGCTTGACCTGCGACTGGTTGTCGATGGAGCTCTTGCCAGCCGCCAAGGCGACATTTGCGCGGAGCGCGGTTTCGCGCGCCAGAGCGACCTCGTATTCGTTGCGGTAGCTTTCGGTCAGTTGCTTCAGCTCGCCGAAAATCTGCGCCGATATGTCGGCCTTCTCCTTGGCGAGCGCGACGGCCTGCGGATGTTGCGGGCCGAAATTGGCTTCGACATCCTGCTGTCGCTTGGATACGGTGAGATAGCGGTTCTTCAGCGTCGTGATGACCGAGCTGCTCGGCTGATCGTTCGATATCGCAGCGTCCTTGAACGCGTTGTCCGAGCCGCTTTCGACGATCGACTTGTACTGCTGATAGCGGGCGCCGGCACGTGCTGTATCCGCCTGCGCGACGATCAGCTGGGTGTTGAGATCGGACAATTGCTTGTCGCTGATCAGCTGGCCGTCATTGACGGCCAATCCGTGTTCGGCCCTGAACTTTTCGACCGCCAGTGCAGCCGCCTGGGAGCTCTCACGAAGCTCGGTCAGCCGGCCTTGCAGCCAGACCGCCGCCCGCTCGGTCGCGTCGAAGCTGGCATCGAGTTGATCGGCTAGATAGGCATCGGCATAGGCCTTGGTGATGGCGGTCGCAAGCGCCGGATCCGTCGCCTGGAAGGAGATGCTGATGACAAAGCTCCGGCCGATCCGCTCGGCATCGAGTTGGGTCTGCAGTTTGAAGATTGCGTAGTCACGGGGCGATGAGGATGCGGTGATCGCGTCACGCGTCGCAGCATCAAGCTGAGTGACATCGGTTGTGCTAGCGGCGCGCTTGGGGCGGACAGACTGGACGATACCGCGCACAAAGCCAGCAACCTTCGACAGGGCCGACGTCGGAGGGTTCATGAAAGCGTCGTTCTGATCGAGCTTCAGCTTGTCGACGACCACCCCAGCCAGCCTGGCCGACTGTAGTATTTCGATCTGGCTCAGAACGGCGGAGTCGGTCTGCATGCTGACCGACGCCGCCGAAATGTCGTCGACGACCTTGTTCAATCCTTCGTCGATCAGCACGCTGCTCGTCGCCACATAGGTAGGAGGCGTCGTCTGCAAATAGAGCACGCCGAGAAAGAGACCGATGACGGCGCAGGCGGCAACCACTTTCGCCTGCCGCGCGGCCATGCCAAGCAGGCGCTCGATGTCGATGAAGTCTTCGGCGTTTGCCGCATTAGAAGCCGGCAATGGCGTCCTCTTGTCGACAGGAAAATTGGCATAGTTCATCTTCGGTCCAATTCTAGTTTGCAGGCGCTACCGCCTCGAAGGTCGGGACATAGGGTGCAAACCTTGCGGCGGACAGTGCGCGTTACGCGCGGCGCAACGGCCTGTCCTGCGTCATCAGCCGCACCCACAATGCCTCGAAAAAATGGACATTATGCGGCTTCTTCCCGACGCTGATGCGACCGGACGAATTCCTGCAGCATCTCGAAGATCGGGCCCTTCATGTCCTCCCGCGCCAGCGCGAAAGCGATATTGGCCTGGATGAACCCCTCCTTCGAACCGCAGTCGAACATGCGGCCGTCGAAAGGCTGGGCGAAGAAGGCCTGGGTCTGTGCGAGACGCACCATTGCGTCGGTCAGCTGGATCTCGTTTCCGGCGCCGCGTTGCTGGCTGGCAAGCAACGAGAATATCTCGGGCTGCAGGATGTAGCGGCCGTTGATGTAGAAGTTCGACGGCGCGTTGGCAGGAGCCGGCTTTTCGACCATGGCCGTTACCTCGAAGCCCGTGCCGACATCAGCGCCGCGCCCGACAATGCCGTATTTGCTGGTCTCGGTCGGATCGCAACGCTCGACGGCGATGACGTTTGCGCCAGTCCGTGCGTAAAGATCAGCGACTTCGGCGAGACAGCCACGCCCGCCGAAGGACACCATGTCCGGCAAAAGCAATGCGAAGGGCTCGTCACCGATGACTTCGCGCGCGCACCAGACGGCATGGCCGAGGCCTTGCGGCGACTGCTGGCGGATGAAGCTCGTCGCGCCGGCGACGGGAAGCAGGCTTTCAAGCGATTCGAGTTGCGCCTTCTTGCCGCTCTGCTCCAGGGTTCCGATCAGTTCAGGATGCAGGTCGAAATAGTCCTCGATCACCGCCTTGTTGCGGCCGGTGACGAAGACGATGTGCTCGATGCCGGCCTCGAACGCCTCGTCAACCGCATATTGCACGACAGGCCTGTCGACCACCGGCAGCATTTCCTTCGGCATGGACTTGGTCGCCGGCAGGAACCGCGTTCCGAGCCCCGCCACCGGTATGACTGCCTTCCTGACTTTTTTCATTGCATGTTCCTTCTGAGGAGATCGATTTCAACCCTGTCGCAGGCGGCGAAACTGTCTTCATTCACCTGCAGCCCTTCACCTCCCCGCCACTACGGCAAACTGTGCCGCTACCCTTCGCAGCCGGACGGCGATCGGCATGCTCATATGCCGAACCGCCGCCGGATCGCTGAGCGCCGTCCATATCGCCTTGAGCGGCGACCGCGCCTTGATGTGCTGAACCAGCGACAGGAATGATGCCGCCCGCCGCAGGCTGCGAGCGCGCCTGGCGAACGCCGCCTCGGCCGCAGCATCCATGGAATGGGTCGCGGCGAAGGTGGCATCGGCCCTGCGCATCGCCTCGACGTGATGAAGTTCGAGCACCCGGGAGATGGAACCGGTGCGAATGTGGTAGATATAGCCCGTCGTCGGCTCGACCATGCATTTGCCGCCTTTAGCCAGAGCACTGGCCAGGAGGATATAGTCTTCGCCAATGATCAGGCTTTCATCGTAACGAAGCCCGTTCTCGTTCAGGAACCGGCGCTGGAAGATCGGCTTGAGGTAGCCGAGATTGAAGCTCGATTCGAAGAGGACGTTACCGCCGATGAAATCCGCCAGCGAGATTGAACCGAGGCCTTCCAGATAGTCGGCCGGGAACATCGTCTCTTCGGCAACGCCATCCTCGCGAACGACCTGCAGATTATCGACCGCGATCTCGGCGCCCGCTTTCTCCGCGCGCTCGATCATGGTGCAGATTCGCCCGGGATAGACCGCGTCGTCCGAATCTAGGACCGCGACCCACCTGCCGCGGGCAAGCTCAAGGCCGGCATTCCTGGCGCCGCCGGGGCCACGGTTTTGCTCAAGCGCGACAACGCGTACGATGTCTTCGGGGTAGGATCTCGCCAGGTCGAGCGTCCGGTCGCGCGACTTGTCGTCGACGACGATGACCTCGACGCTGATATTGCGCTGGGCGACGGCGCTGGCAATCGCCCGATCGATGGTCGCCTCGGCATTGTAGGCGGCAATCACGAAGCTCACGTCAGGCTGCACGCTTGCCCCCTTGCTGCGGCGAAGACAGGCCGTATTGGCGGATTTCACGAACCCCGACGAGGCCGCTGACGACGCCGACATGCATAATGCCGCGAAGCACGCTGCGGTTCCGACGTACGGGGTCGATGGCGACCGGAATTGCCGACAGGAAACTGTAGGCGGCCTTTGCCGCGGCAATGCCGACCTGCTTGAGCCGGGCAAGGCCGTGTGCGTTGCGCCCCAGAAGATGACCATGCGTCTGCCCAACGCGGAACCGGCGGCGGCCGAGCCAGTCGAATGCCGCCCTGGCAGGTGGCACCGCTTCGTCGACCCAAGCCTCCGGCGAAAAGGCGATGCGGCCGCCGGCCTTGACCATCTGGTCGAAGAATTCCGTATCTTCGCCGCCGGTCTGGCCACGTGCCAGGCTGAAGCGCCGGCCGCGCAGGCTCTCAGCGCCAATCCTGAGCAGGACGTTGCAGGTGTAGCCGGTGCGGATTTCGCCGCTCACCCAGACCGGCAAGGTCGAGTGGAAATCGCCTTTGCGCATCCAGGCGGGCGCATCCGGCAGGTAACGGGCTTGCACCGGCCCAAGCACCGTCGCAGCACCTGTTGCTTCCGCCGTCGCCACCAGTTCGGCAAGCCAGCCAGCGGTGGCCGTCTCGTCATCGTCGATAAAGGCGACGAAATCCGCCGCACTGGCATCGAGGCAAGCGTTGCGCGCTATCGAGATGTTGCGGGCCGGGGCGTGCCGGTAGGTCATTGGCAGCTTCAACTCCGCAGCCAGCGTCGTCACCATCTGTTCGGCCGTCGGCGTATCGTCGTTGTCCGCGATGATAACACCGACGTCGAATCCCGCGGGCATATCCATGGCCGCTATGGAGCGAAGCGTGTCGGCAAGCTCCGGCCGGCGAAATGTGCAGACGCAGATATCGATGCTTCGATTTTTCCTGACCGGGTCCATCACGCTACCCCGCGCTGCGGTCGCGGTGCGAGCAGTTGCAGCCAGAAACCGACCGACCAGCCGAAATGCATGACCATTGCCGAGACCCCGGCCAGCGCAATGTCGGCTTTGCGCTGGCTGAGAGCGGTCCAAAAGCCGTAGCCGAGGCAGACCGACGCCCATAGCAAAAGCGGCACGGCCGCCAGCCAGTGGACGAAGGAAAAGGCGGCGAGAAGAACCACGGGGAACACCAGAAGCGGCACCATCTGCCGGATCTTCGGGATCATGCGGTGCTTGAGAACGTTCTTCGCCCGGCCACGGCCATAGCCGAGATACTGAAAATAGAGGCCCTTCAGCGAGGAACGCGGGTAGTAGACCATTTGCGTCTTGCCGGTCATCCAGATGCGGTAACCGGCCTGGCGGAGCCGATAGTCGAGTTCGGCATCCTCATTGTGGCTGAACGTTTCGTCATAGCCGCCGACCGCGGTGAACGCCGATATCCGTATCAGTGCGTGGTGGCCATGATCGACCCATTCTCCCGCCGAAAGATGCCGGTGCTTGGAGCCGCCGGTGCCGAGCCTGGAGTTCTGCGCCGCTGCCGCTGCTTTCTGAACCATGCCGCTGCCACTGGTCAGCATCGAGACGACGACCGAATCCGCACCGGTGGCCTGCGCTTCTTCGACCAGCCGGTCGCAATAATCCGCAGGATAGCCGCCATGCGCGTCGATGCGAATGAGATAGTCGACGCCTTCCCCGAACCTGGCGACGGCGAGATTGATTGCCGCGCTCTGCAAGCGCTTTTCATTGTGCAGCAGGATCACCCGCTGATCTTTTGCGGCGATGTCCGCGACGATCGTCCTGGTGCCGTCCGTGCTGCCGCCATCGGCAACGATGATCACGGCGCCCAGCCTCTCGGCCGCAGGGCGGAGCTCTCGAAGCAACGCGCCGATATGGGCCGCTTCGTTCAGGCACGGAACCACGATCGTGCAGGATGGAATTTCGGTTTGCGTCATCGGCAGTCCTTCTATGCCAATGCTTCGGCAGCATATGGACCGGGAGCCGCAGTCAGCCCGCGGAGCTTTTCGACGAGTGCCCGGCAATCGGCGCGGTCGTAGCTCCAGGTGCGCGGATTGCGGGCGAGAACACGCGCCCTCAATGTCTCGAACCGACGCTGCTCCATCGTGCCGACGGCGGCTTCGAGCGCCTCGGGCGTGGCTTCTGGCAAAAGAACCCCTATGCCTTGCCGGTCGAGGAACCGGCCGGTTTCGGTGGCTCCCATCGAAATCGGCACGGCTCCGAAGCGGCAGCCCTCATAGAGACGGTTGGGCAGCAGCCATTCGGAATTCAGGCCCTGCTCAAAAAAGTCGATGGCCCAGGAAAAGTGAACCTGGCGGTAGATCGCCGCCATATCCTCGGGATTGCGGTAAGGCCCGCCAAACGAGAGCCAAGGTTCGGACTCGACGAAACTGTGGAAATCGGGAAATTCGGACAGCGCCGGCCGGCCCCTGAGGACGATTTCAAAGCGGCCGTCGAGGCGGCGCGTAAAATCGGCCAGAAGCTCCAGGGATCGGCGGCAGCGGAGCGCCCCGAACCAGCCGATCCGCCAAGGCGGCGCAACGGGGTTCTCCGGCGCCGCGCGGTCATCCAGCGAGGCCGCGGCTGGCTCGAAATACTTGTTTTCGAGCAGCTCGACCGGCGCGGCAATCTGTCCGAACGGCTTGAAATAATTGGCGATGAAGGCCGGCGAGCTGGTCACCAGAAGCTTCACATCCCTGGCCAGGAAGCGTTCCGCGCCGCGCATCGCCCAGCCCAGCGGATCGTCGCGAAGTAGCAGGCGATGGATGTCCAGGCACTCGTAGACGATCGGCACCGTTGCCTGGAAAGCCGACCTGGCCCGCCGGGCAAGCGCCAGCATTTCCAAATTGCGCGCGATAATGAGGTCGGGCCGTTGCATTGAACCTAGCTTGGAGCCGGTCGAGACCACCGCCTTCATGATCGCCGCCAGACGCTGGGCGAATCGGCCATCACGCGTCGGGCCGAGATCGATCGGTTGCAAGCCCTCGACATCAGCAACCGCGCTTGCCGTACGACGAAAGCCCGCCAGCGTAACCTGGGCGCCGCCTGCCTTGAGCATTATGATCCGCCGGCGCACTGCCGGGTCGGAGACGTCGTGTACCAAGTACAAGACATGCAGCATGAAAACTCGACCGCTGTTGGCCCGCCCCGCGACAATGCTAGTACAGCTCTTGCTGCATCGCAACATTTTTGGTTGCAGCGTAGCAAAGATCCACATTTTTTGTTGCACTGCAAAATCGATGGGTTAATCTCGCTCTGCTTGGGCCGCATGGACCGCGCGTTGGCCCTGCCGTCGGGCTACGCGCCAATAATCACGACGCGAGGACCATCCTTGGCGTGCAGCATTTTCGGCCAACCCGCACCTCGGCATCCGACGACCGAACCGCGGGACTACTCACGAAATGAGGTCATTCAATGAAGATCGCGGTTGAAAACACCGTCTGCCTGAATACCGGAGACGCAGCGATTCTCCTGGCGATTCGCCATGTTTTCAAGACGATCATGCAGGACGATATCCAGTTCTACGTCTTCGACAGCCAGCCGGAGGTGGCGGCGAGGCTCTACACGAAGAAGGAGTATCCGGATCTCGAATTCCACAAGCTGCTGTCGGAATCGCTGTTCCGCTACAAATACGGCAGTGGGCTGAAGAACCTGTTCAAGCCGATCTACAATCGGCTCGTACTCAATGCCCTGCGGCGGTTCGGCATCCGCGGCGTTCTCGGGCGTTTGTTCAGCTCAAGCAATCGCCGTGGTCTCGAGATCTACAAAGACGCCGACCTCGTGGTCACGACAGGCGGAACCTATCTCGTCGAGACCTACAATCTAGAACGGCGCCTCAATCAATTCCGGATCGACGCGATTCTGGGCAAGGACCCGGTCTTCTTCACGCAATCGCTCGGCCCGTTCAACAAAAGTTACAATCGCCAGGAGTTGAGCCCGATCTTCGACCGGAGCCCGCTCATCCTGCTGCGCGACGAACGTTCGCGAGGCCACATTGTGGACATGGTGAACGACCCCGGCAAATGCCATGTCGTGGCCGACGCCGTCTTTGCGCTGGCCGATACCGACAGGATCGGAAGTTTTCTGGCCTCCGGCCAGTCGGCGACCGTCACCGGCCGCGTCGCCATTTCCGTCCGTCACTGGAACTATGTCAGCGACGGCGAGGGCGGCATGCGCCGCTACATCGACTCGATCCGCGCGATCGCGACCATCCTGGTCAGGGACCACGCCAAGGAGGTCACCTTCGTCTCCACCTGCCAGGGCGTGCCGGAATACGCCCATGATGATTCCAAGACGGCGCGGGCTATCGTTGCCGAACTCGATCCGGAGATCGCCAAGCATGTCAGCGTGGACGCTTCGTTCCACACGCCGGAGCAACTGATGGCACTGGTGAAAGGCTTCGACTTCGTCGTCGCAACGCGCATGCACATGATGATCATGTCGCTCTGCGTCGGCACGCCGGTGCTGCCGATTGCCTATGAATTCAAGACCAAGGAACTTGCCAAGCGGATCGGCGTCGCCGACCTGCTGCTCGACATCGACACGGTGACGCCCGAGGAAGCGAGCGCGAAGCTCGGCAGACTTACCGCCAATCTCGACCTCTATCGCAGGACGAGCCTTCAGGCAGTGCTTGAGGAGCATGCGTCGGCGATGTCGGCAGGTGAGCTTTTGAGGCCGGTGATTGCCGGCCTAGCGGGCGTTGCGCATGGCGCTGGAAAGCGTGGTGAACAGGGCGCTGCGCGACTGGCGAAGGGCGAGCATGAGGACCAGGCCGATCGAATAATTGAGGGCACCCGCCAGGACCACCGCGAGCAGGTCTGACTGGCTGGTCAGCGATGCCGGCAACTCGCGGTACACGGACCAGGCAAGCAGCGACGACGCGATGAATAGTCCCTGCATGACCAGGAAGTCGGCTGCGGTCACCGGGCCGACCCGGTGGACAAGAACGGCAAGTACCGGGACGCGCAGCACATAACCGCTGATCGCGTAGGCCGCCGCGACACCGACGGCGCCCCAGTGCAGGCCGATGATGAAGGCGGCGACCGTCGTCAGCGACGAGTAGATGCCCCAGTGGAACATGGTCTTGGTCTTGCCCTGGCAGATGAAGATCCAGCCGGTGGTGCTCGAGACGGACTGGATCAGGCTGGCGATGCCCAGCCAGGCGAAGATCGGCGCCACCGCCGTCCAGCGCTCGCCGAAGAGAAGCCCGACGACCTGGTCCGACGTCAGCGTCAGCGCCGCGATGCCGGGCATAGTGATGGCCGCCAGCATCCAATTGGTTCGCACATAGATGTCGCGAAACCGCGCCTTGTCCTCATGGATGCGACTCAGCAGCGGCACCATCACGCGTGTCAGCGGCTGGTTGATATTCTGCAGCGGAAACAGCAGGAGCTTGTAGGCGCGGTCATAATAGCCGAGCTCGATCGCGCCCGAATATTTTCCGATCAGGATGTTGTCGAGATTGCGCGAGAAGAAGTTGGCCAGATTGAAGCCGGTCAGATTGGCGCCGAAGGACAATATGTCGGTATCGACCTTCAGGTCCGGCCGCGACGGCGTCCAGCGCGCCACCTGCCATGCCGCGGCCAGCGCGACAACAGCCGAAACCGCCGGGCCAATGACCAGCGACCAGTAGCCCAGCCCCGCATAGGCGGCGATTGCGGTAGTCGCAAGTCCGGCAGCGGCGGTTATCACGTCGTTCAGCGCGAGTTGGCCAAAGCGCAAGTGACGGTTCATCAGCGCCAGCGGCACCGCGGCGAGGCTGCCAAGCAGCAGCGGCAAGGCAGAGCCGATGGTGATCCCGACCATGCGTTGATCGCCATAGAAGGCAGCGATGGCGGGCGCCAGGCATGCAACCACCACGGCACTGCCCATCCCCACCAGCGCACTGATCCAGAATACCTGGTTGAGCTGCTCGGTGCTGATATCCTTGCGCTGGACCACAGCCTGTTGCAGGCCAAGATTTTGAAGCAGCCCGACAAAGGCCACGATCGGCCCGACGGAAGCCACTAGGCCGAAATCCTCGGGCACGAGCAGACGGGCAAGCACGATGACCGAGAGAAACTGGATCGCCATCTTGAAGCCTTGCGCGCCGATCGTCACCATGCCGCCGCGCAGGGCGACGCGACCGAACTGGGGGGGCGGGTTGGCGTTCATGCCGGCTGCCTGGCTTCGGCCAGTTGAGCAACGATCTGCGCAAAACGTTCGTTGAGTACGTCCGCGTTGAAATCCTGCTCGATCTTGCGGCGCGCCGCATATGCGATGCGCTCGCATTTGTCCGGGTTCTCTGCCACCCAGACAAGCTTGCGGGCCAACGCCGCAACGTCTCGCTCCGGTGCGAGGAAGCCTGTCTCCTGATCCTCGATCAGTTCGGGGATGCCCGAGTGATAGGTGCTGACGACGATCAGCCCGGCGGCCATAGCTTCCATCAGCGCCACCGGAATACCCTCGAGATCGCCGTCTCGCGCGGCTACGCTAGGCAGCAGGAATACGTGGGCATTGCGCAGGCGCTGCTTGACCTCGGCATGCGGACGCGGCCCGAGGAAAGTCACCCGGTCGGCAATGCCGAGATTTGCGGCGAGCTTCTTCAACTCTTCCAGCAATTCGCCGCCGCCAATCACCGAATAGACCCAGTCGCGCCGCGGCAGGCTGGCGAGCGCCCGAAGGGCGAATTCGATGCCCTTCTTTTCGGTCAGCCGGCAGACCGAGATGAAGGACAGCGTGTCCCGGTCCCAGGAACGCCAATGGTAGCCGATCTCACCGGGCCGCACGCCCATATGGTGAACCATGACTTGCGCCGGGGGTGCGCCGACGCCGATCAGGGCGTCGCGGAAAAACGCGTTCACCGGGAGCTGGAGAACGCCCTTGTCGAAGACAACCTTGTAGCGCGTGAGCGTGTTGTCATGCAGCGGTTCGCCGACATCGCGGCCGTGGAATATGGTCACCAGCGGAGCGGAAATCCGGCCTCGTTTCATGGCGCGGGCGACGCGCATGCCGTTATTGCCGAAATGCGCGACGATCACATCGGCGTTCTGCAACTTGCGCGCAAAAGCGATGTCGACAGCGGTCGAGAGCTTATCCCAGAACCTGCCCGACCATCTCCTGAGCGTCGGCCGAAAGCGCCCCAGCCCGCCCCACCAGCAGACGACCTTGCCAGGGAGAGCCTGCCAGCGGCGATCGTCGATGTTGCTGTCCTTGCCGAAGGACGTCTCGTTGCAGACGACGCCGACTTGCATGCCGCGCTCGAGGCACCCTTCTATCTGGTCGAGGACGAAGGTCTCCGACAAAGAGGGGAACTTATCAACTACGAAGCAAATCTTCATCGAATGGACGATCTTTCGAGGCCGGTCGGCGATCTGCTCGCGCGGATGAGGGATGACGCCCGTCGCCGCCGTGCGAGGCGCCTCAAGCGTCCGGTGTTGTGCGTGTCGTTGTCCCAAAGCAGCTCCCACCCTGGTCAGGCGCGAGAGCCGGCTTTTAGGCGACATGCATGGCTTTGGACGAAATACATCAGGCGGCACGCTCCAGCGCGCCTTGCCTGGCGCGGTCGAGAACGCCGAGAAAAGTCGCGAACTGGCTGTCGGGGTTCATTTGCGGCCGCTCCGAAAACAGCTGCGCCGCCGCCGACAGCCGATCGTACTCGGCCTTGTCACTCCATAGTCGCCTGACCGCGGCGACCCAGTCGTCGAGCGGTGCGTCATAGTCGAGCACCACGCCGCCGGCGCCAATCGCTTCCGGCAGGCCGCCGCGACGGGACCCGACGACTGGAATGCCGCTGCAATGGGCCTCGGATGCCACCCGCCCCCAGGCCTCTTCCCATTTGCTGGGCGCCAGCAGAATCTTGGTGCGGCCATAGACGGTCTTCATGTCGCTGGTGCGGCTTTCCAGCCTGACGTTGCGCAGCGGGGCGATGATCTGTTCGATCTGCGCCCGATGGTCGTCGTCGAGCTTCCAGCTTTCGACGAACAGGAACGGAATTTCGGGGCATTGGCCGGCGATGCGCACGGCGAGTTCGAACCCTTTTTCGTTGTAAGGATTGATCAGCGTGACGAATTCACCGGTGGTCGGCGTGCTGTAGAGCCCGGGATTGATGGTCGGCGGGATCACGGTCGAGTCGATGCCGAACCTTTCCTTATAGGTGCGCGCAGTGAATTCGGAATTGGCGATATAAAGCGCCGAATGCAATTCGCGCAGGTCGCCGGCCAATTCGTGGAATTCGACGTTCCGCAGATAGACCACCAGCGGTATTCCGAGCGCCTGCAGCGCCTTTCCGATCGGCACCGATTTGTGGCACTGCACGACGGCGACATCGGGATCGAGCCGTTCGACCGCGAAGCGCGCCGCCTCCCAGGGAAACCATGCCCGCACGACCGGGTAGCCGGGATAGCTGTCGATGACCGCTCGCTGGCGAAGCAGCTTCATCTTGGCGCGCGCCTTGAAGCCGAACATGCCGTCACCGAACAGCGCCGCCAGAACCGAGGCGTCATGACCGTGCTCGCGCAGCTGCTCGACCAGATGATGCGTGCTCGACTGAACGCCACCGCTGAACTGCGGCGTGTAGCCGTTGCCGCCCGCAAACAGAACTTTCATGGACCTGGCTCCTTGCTGGACCGCCCTTGCGTCACGCCGCCATTCTGCCGATGCTGTGGTATTCGATGCCGTGGCGGGCGATGACCTTGGGGTCGTAGAGATTGCGTCCGTCGAAGATAACGGGCGTGGTCAGCGCGTTCTTCAGCGCATCGAAAGACGGCGCGCTGAAGCTTTTCCACTCGGTCACGATCAAGAGCGCATCGGCGCCTCGCAGCGCGGCCTCCTTGGTGCCGCATAGTTGCAGGTCGTCGCGCAGCCCGTAGATCGCCTGGCATTCCTGCATCGCCTCGGGATCGTAGGCCTGGACATTGGCACCGGCGGCCCAGAGCGCTTCCATCAGCGTGCGGGCCGGGGCCTCGCGCATGTCGTCGGTATTGGGTTTGAAGGCCAAGCCCCACAGCGCAAATGTCTTGCCTTTGAGATTGCCCTTGAAATAGCGGTCCACCTTCTCGAACAGGACCGACTTCTGCTGGTTGTTGCGCTCCTCGACGGCACGCAGCAGCTTGGCGTCGAACTTGACAGCCTCGGCGGTCTTGATCAGGGCACGCACATCCTTCGGGAAACACGAGCCGCCATAGCCGAGGCCCGGATAGATGAAGTGGTAGCCGATCCGCGGGTCGCTGCCGATGCCCTTGCGGACTTCCTCGATGTCGGCGCCCAGTTGCTCGGCCAGGTTGGCCATTTCATTCATGAAGCTGATCTTGGTCGCCAGCATGCAATTGGCCGCGTATTTGGTGAACTCGGCACTGCGCACATCCATGACGATCATCTTTTCGTGGTTGCGGTTGAACGGCGCGTAGAGCTCGCGCATCACCGCCTCGGTGTCCTCGCTGCTGGTGCCGACGATGATGCGGTCGGGCTTCATACAGTCGCTCACAGCGGACCCTTCCTTGAGGAATTCCGGATTGGAGGCGACGTCGAAAGCCAGATCCTCGCGCCCGCGCGCCTTCAGCGTTGCGGCGATCCTGGCCTTTATCCTTTCGCAGGTGCCGACGGGCACGGTCGACTTGCCGACGACGATCTTGGGCTCGTCCATCTCACGACCGATGGCCTCGGCGACGGCCAGCACATATTTGAGGTCGGCCGAACCATCCTCGCCCGGCGGCGTGCCGACGGCGATCATCTGGATCTGGCCATGCTTGATCGCCGCGGCGGCGTCGGTGGTGAACTTGATGCGGCCGGCGGCATGGTTCTCCTTGACCATGTTTTCGAGCCCAGGCTCGAAGATCGGGACATGACCCTGGTTGAGCCGCTCGACCTTTTTTGCATCGATGTCGACGCAGACCACCTGATGGCCGACTTCGGCAAGCACCGCCGCCTGTACAAGACCGACATAGCCGATTCCAAAGACAGTCAAATTCATTCGGTTTCATCCCTGTTCAAGGCTTCGGGCCTGTTCGAGCTTCGGTTTTCCGACCACCTTCGGCCCGGCCGGTTCAGATGCGCTTCTAGTTTGTCTTGCATGCCAGCGATTCGGGGAATTGGCAGGGCTGGCCAAGTGCAGTGAATGCAACACGATCCACCTGCATGGTGAGCTTGCGGCCCGGATCCGAGAACGGCCCCATCCAGCCCTTCATCGTATCGCTGCCCCACAGGCTGAAATAGATCCTTTGCGAATGGGTGGGCAGCTTCGCCGGATCGGTGATCTCGTGGACAAGCTTGCCGTTGACGTACCAGCGCAGCCGGTCCTTTTCCCAGACGAAGGCGTAGTCGTTGAAGGCCTTGTCGGTGCCGCCGGCGACGTCGACCAGTTTCTCGTTCTTGCCTTTGCCGGCTATGTAGGCATTGACCTGGACCTTGGACGTGTCCTTGGTCAGCACCTCGAAGTCGATTTCATCATGCGGCTGCTTGTCGGCATCGCCGACGAAGCTGAAGAATGCCGCGTTGACGCCAGAGCCCGTGTCGGTCTTCATCCGCGCCTCGTAGGTGCCGTAGCCGAAGCGCTGCTTGGTCTGGATCTCGGCGCAGGCGAATTCGCGATCCTTCAGCTTGCGCTTCTCGAAACCGAGCGTCAGCATGCCGTCGGAAAGCCCGATCAGGCTTTTGGACCAGGTGCAGTTCTGATGCTTGCCGTTCGTCCAGCCGTCGGAAATGTACCAGCGCGCGCGACTGAGGCTGGTGAAATCATCGACAAAGGACGGCGCGGTTGGGAGATCCTGCGCGCCGGCGGGCACCAGGCCCGCAACCAGACTGCCGAGAACGACCAGCAGAAACGCGCCGTCTGAACGGAGCCGCCGCAGCTTGCCTGGGATCGGGCGCGTGAACGGGGTGCCTCGGGTTGCCGGGGCGGGCGTGCTTTTAAGATCTGCGTTCATATCAAACTCACCTTGTGCTGTGCGCCCCCAAAGCGATCGTTCGAACCGTGACGAAACAACCTGATCTTGACCTCTGTCGCTCCCAAGCTCCGTGTTGTGCCTAAAACCATTGCGCCGACCCGGGTGTTCGCTCAGCCTGTGCCGGAATCGGCGGGCTTCACAAAATCGGTCCTTATGTCGGGACCGTTCTGCCGCTTCTCTTCGAAGATTTCATCCAGCGAATGACGGAGATCCTTCATCTTCTGCATCTGGCGCGACAGCGCTGCGATGCGCCGCTCGCAATTCAGGATCGACCTGGTCAGTTCGCCGACTTCGGAAGACCTGCGAGAGGAGACCGTTCCGTTCTCCATCGCCTCAACCAGAAAGGCGGCATTGGTAGCCGTTGTCCTGTAGCGGTTCTCAAGGCCGCTCTTCTCCGCCTCGACTTCGGCCGAGATCTGGTCCAGCAGCTTTGCCAACCGATCAAGGCGCGAGGTGTCGGTCTGCGTGTCGCGCGCCGGATCTCTCGACCGGAAGCGAAAGATCGAGGCCATGCAGTCAGCGCCCCATCATCGTCGAGCTGGTGAACGGCCTTAGTGCCCGTCCACATTCAAAAGACATTTCTTGCATCGTCCAGCTCCTCCGACAGGGTATGTCTCGGGCCAGTTCGGTTGGCCGTCCAAAATTGCTGCACCGCAACATAGATTGCCATTCCCTGCGCGCATAGGCAACCACCTAGATCGTAAACTCATGAATCTCGTTGAAATGGTGCGAGCCGACCGAAGGGTAAGGGAGTGGCTACCGCCATCGCACGTTGACGTGCCTAGCTTTCGTTGGCCGTGCTGGTTCCGGCCATGAGGAAGCGCAGCGGCGGCACATGCTGACGCTTCGCAGCGAGACCAGCGCGGCGAAACAGCGCATCCAGCTTGTCGGAGGCAACGCCGCGGACGACGGCTGTGAGGTTGGACGAGCCGGCCAAGGCGTAGGCCGCGGCCGGTGCCAACCCGCGCTCAGCCTTCACGTCTAAAAACTTCCGCAACCGGTATTTGTCGCGGATGTGCCGCTCGTGCCTTCTCAGCGCAGCCTTCGATGCCTCCGGCAAACTGTCGATCGCAAGCAGTGCCAGGTCGGCATCGGCCAGATGCTTCAGGTCCTGGGTCTTGTGCCGTCCGCTCAGCGAATCGGCGCGCACGATCGCGCCGTAGCCACAGGATTTGATGACCTTGAAGCGCGCGCCAAGGGCAACCGCGCGCGCATAGAGTTCATAGTCTTCACCCAGGCGCAGCTTCTCGTCGTAGCGCAGCCCATGCCGATCGAGGAAGGCGCGGCTGATCACGGGTTTGAGGAACCCCAGTTCCCCTCGTTGCACACGGCGCCTGGAGATGTTGGCGTCGATGAAACCCTCGAAATCGAGGAATTCCGGCTCGGGCGAGAACGGTGGAGCCACGATTTTCGAAACGTCGGTTGCCGCGTCATCCCTGACAAGCATGATGTTGTCTGCGGCGAAATCCCAATCGGTGCTGGCGAACAGTCTGTGAAACCTGCCTTCGAAAAAGAAATCATCAGCGTCCAGAATGCTGATGAACGGCGACCTGGAACCGGCAATCGCGGCGTTGCGTGCAAAGGATGGGCCGCGATTGGCGTCGAAGCGGATGACGGAAAGACGGCCCGTGCCGTCGCCGGCCGCGTTGGCGACTTTCGCGGTGTCGTCGGTGGACGCGTCGTCGACGACGACAACTTCCGCAACCTCAGGCTCGCGTAATGCCGATGCAATGGCAGCCGGGATTGTCCGCGCCGCATTGCGGGCGGCGATGATCACGCAGACCTGGAATGATGTCATGGACATGCCTCTCGGTTGCAGAAGCCGTTGCGGATTTCCTCGCCCCGTCCGCTCAATGCCCCACCGCCCATTCTGAAATGCATCGGCCCAAACGCCTATGCTGCAATTGCGAAGCAAGCATCGCCAAAATCATCGGCGCCGTCCAGTTTTTCATTTTGCTGGGTGTCATGGCCCGGTTGGGCACGCGGCGAGCCTCAATCGGGACGGCTCCAGAAATGCGCCGCTTGGCAGAGCCGTTCCTACACGCTCCATCAGAGCGCTCAACTGGCAGAAACCAGTTGCTGATCCTCGCCGACCGGACGGCGGCGGGGCGGAGCGAGCGCGTCGAGGCCCGCAGTGTCAAGGAATTGAAAGAACAGGAATGCCGACTGCCGGTGTCGTTGAGGCGAGCAATTCGTCAGGGGACCGGCGAGCTTAACCACAGGTCACATGGACATCGCAGACCGCGGCCAGGCCCGAAATCAGTGAAGGCCTCTCCTGGCGCTGAGTTTCTCGGCTTCGGCCGCTTCGTTCGAACTCAGCTTTCGTTCAGCGTCGCGGATTTTGTCGGCCGGGGTCGGGGCATTTCTGGCAACCATGGCAAAGACCAGCAGAAAATAACCCAGTTGGATGGCTATAGCGCAGCCGATGACACGAAACAGCGTCGTACCGAGCGACGCGCCGCCTAAATAGGACCAGACGATCACGATCGCCAGCGCAAAACACATTCCGATAATGAACTTTGGCAGTGACATACCCGATAGCCCATCAACCGGCTCGGGAAAAAATGTCGACAAGCCCACCCCGAGCACCTCCCTTAAACTCTGCGAGCTTATTTAGGTTGCCCGCTTCTGGCCGGTTGCTTCCGGCCTAGCCCAATCTGTCCATAGTCCGACAGAAACAATTTGCAACTCTATTGAGCCGCGCAATAGGCGGCAAGGGCAGCTGCGCAATAAATTTTAAACGAATCCTCGGGATCGACTCTGCCATGGTGCAACGCACACGTCGGCATCACCACTGATTGCCGGATATCGACTCGCTCCAGTAAGATTTATAATATTGAATAGTATTTTAGCATAACATCAGTCATTATCTTGAAATTCTAAATGACGGCAAAGCTCCACAGGAGGGTATAAAGAGCGATTCGCCTAAAATCAGCCCCAAAATTGGACTAGTTTTTCCAAAATTGCCCATAATCTGTCTCTTTTGCGACATAAAGGCGAAATTTTGTGCAGGACGAGTTTATTATTTAGTCAGTTCATGACGCGACTATTACAGCCGTCTGGGAAATTGTGTGTTGCGCTGCAACATTTTTTTGGTATCGTGCGGTAAACCATCCGTTCAACGTATGGAGTTTACGCATGAGGGACGTAGCCAAGCCGGCCGATGCGGATTTTTCGCAGGCCGGCGTCGATTTTCCGCCACCGATTGGCGGCCTGCTCAAACGCAGCTTCGATATTGTCGGTTCGCTGATCGGCCTGGTCGCTCTCAGCCCGCTGTTCGTGATGATAGCGCTGCTTGTCAGGTTTTCCGATGGCGGGCCGATTTTCTATGGTCACAGCCGGATCGGCCGCGGAGGACGGATTTTTCCGTGCCTCAAGTTCCGCACCATGGTTCCAGACGGCGAGCGGGTGCTTGCTGCCTATCTCGCCGCGAATCCGGAGGCCAACGCCGAATGGATAGCGACCCGCAAGTTGAAGAACGACCCGCGGATCACGCGCGTCGGAGCGGTGCTGAGGAAGCTCAGCCTCGATGAGTTGCCGCAGATCATCAACATCCTGCAGGGGGATATGAGCCTGGTCGGGCCTCGTCCCGTGGTGCGCGATGAGCTGGAGATTTATGGCAATTCGGCCGTCTATTATCTTAAATCGCGCCCCGGCCTGACAGGGCTGTGGCAGGTCAGCGGACGCAACGATGTTTCGTATGACAGCCGCGTCGCATTCGACAGGCACTATGTCGAGAACTGGTCGATGTTCGAAGACATCCGCATCATCATCAAGACCGTACCCGCGGTCTGGATGTCGCGAGGCTGCTACTGACGGCCGCTTGCTGGCCGTGCATCGAGGAGCGACTGTCCAGAATTCGGGCCTGGAACTCAGGCCCCTAACTCAGGCATCGGCAGCTCATCGGGCGGGGCAAACCAGATCGGAAACGCTCAGTTGAAAGCAGATATAATCGATATTTTTTGCACCGGTATTCTCTCCAGACGCATGCGGCGAGTACGGCTTTTGACGACTTGCCTTACAATGGCGACCGGCCTGACGCTGTCGCTCGCCTTGCCACAGTTTGCCTTCGCCGACGACTATCGCCTAGGAGCACAGGACAAGCTGACCATTCGCGTGGCGGAATGGCAGACCGTCGAAGGCACGTTCCGTGACTGGTCGGCCATCAATGGAGAATACACGGTCGGGCCCGCTGGAACCTTGTCGGTTCCCTTCGTCGGCGAGATGCCCGCATCCGGCAAGACGACTTCGGAGATCGCCGCATCGCTCGGCGAGGCGCTGCAGCGCAAGCTCGCTCTGGCCGACAAGCCGGAGGCTTCCGTCGAAATGGCACAGTACCGGCCATTCTACATCTCCGGCGAGGTGCAATCGCCCGGCCAGTATCCTTGTGTGCCTGGGTTGTCCGTGCTGAAAGCGATGAGCATTGCCGGCGGAGCCCGGCGGAACCCGGAGAGCGGGCAGCGCTACGACCGCGACCTGATCAATGCGAAGGGCAATTTCGACGTATTACAAGACCAATTGGTCAGGCTGACCGTCAAGCGCGCCCGCATCGAAGCGGAACTGGCGGACAAGCCGGCATTCGCGGTGCCGAAAGAGGTGGCCGACGATCCGAAGCTGCCCAGCATCGTTGCCGATGAGACGGCGATCCTGGCGGCCGACCAGAAGAAACTCAAGCTGCGCTTGCAGGCGCTCGACGATTTGAAGGCGCTGCTGCAGAGCGAGATCGATTCGCTGCAGAAAAAGATCGTCAACCAGCAGAAGCAGGTTGATCTGGCGAAGGAGCAGCTCAACGGCATCGGCTCGCTGGCGCAAAAGGGCCTGGTCGTCAACACGCGGGTTTTGAACTCGCAGCAAACCATCGCCGATCTCGAGGGCCAGATCCTGGATTACGAAACGGCGATTCTCACGGCCAAGCAGTCGATCAGCAAGGCCACCCAGGACGCCATCGATCTCGAGAATACCCAGAACTCCAGCCTCGCGACCGACCGGCAACAGACGGAAGCCGATCTCAACGAGGTGACGCTGAAGCTGAATATGGAAAAGGCCTTGATGTCCGAAGCCTTGTCGGGCAGCCCCATGCCGCAATTCTACGGCAACAACGAACCAGCGGCCTTATCATTTTCCCTGGTGCGGGTGGTCGACGGCAAGACCAGCGAAATCACCGCCGATGAAGACACGCCGGTGCTGCCAGGGGACGTGATCAAGGTCAAACCGGCGCCCCTGGCCATCCAGTAGCTTCTTTCCACCGGAGCAAAGCACCAACCCCGCAGGCAGCGGTCTGCGGGGTTTTTGCGTTTGGGATCTTATGGATCAGAAAACAAGCCGGCCTTCGGGCAACGAACCGCCTGGATCCGCCCGCTCTAGCCTCGCACGGCGTCCGGTTCCTCTAGATGGTTCACGGCGCTCCACCGGGAAGGAGCGACGGCCGGCACCCTCACCAGCTTGAAGTAGCTGTAGTACAGCAGGAACGATCCCATGATGTAGGGATTGAGGGTCTCGACCTCGACGAAGGATCGGATGAACAGAAGCACCATGACGCCGGCAAGAATCACGGACTCGGCTTGCCATGTCCTGAATATCAGCGCCGAGACATGACCCCAGAGCGTGCGCAGGATGATCAGCGAAAGCAGTGTCGCGCCGACGAAGCCGAGTTCCACCAAGGTCTCGATGTAGGTGTTGTGGAAGTGGAAGCCGCTTCGCGCGGCGATATAGAATTCGTTCCACAGCCGCTCGGCCTCGGAGAAGCCCTGCACCCAATAAGCCGCGTAGCCGACGCCGAGGATGGGCGATTGCTGCGCGGCATTCCAGCCCTGTTGCCAGAGGTAGGTTCGTCCGGTGAGCGTCGAATCCTTGCCGAAAAGGCCAAGGACAAAGTCCATCAGCCCGAGATTCAGCGCAATCACGGTGCAGGCGACCAGCCCGCCCGCACCGATCATGAAAATCACCCGGCGATGGCGGAGCGAAAGCAGCTTGCCGATGGAAAGCAGGGCGACCAGAGCGAGAACCGCGGGGGTAGATGCCATCGAAGTGGCGGAATGCGACACCATCAGCAGATAGCCCGATAGAAGGACAATCGGTACGATCAACAAACAGCTTATCCGGCCGCGCCTGAGAAAGGCGAGGTAGACAACGCAGAAATAGATGCCAAGCGATGCGACAAAGCCGATCTGGTTCTTGGAGCTGAACGCGCCGACGAAATTATACGTCCCATCGAGAACGTCGTAGGAATAGCTCGCGACCTTGAGCGAGTAGAGCAGGACGACGAAAATCCCGATCAGGGCACCTATGGTCAAGGTCCGGACGCTGACGGTGCGCGCGGCAATGTAGGCGCAGGCGATATGGGAGCAATATTGGACGGCCGTCCTTGCCGTGGTGCCGGGAGCTGCCGACCAGAACACCGAGAAGCAGACATAGGTCGCGAAGGCCAGCGGAAGCCAGGCGCTGGAAGCGTGCCTTAATATCTTGCGGTAGTCGACCAGGATGAGCGGTAGCCAGACCGCATAGTAGGCCAGGATCATGGCCTGGCCGAAAATGGTCGAGTAGGAAAACGCCCAGATCGAGACGGCAACGGCAAAGCTGCCGTAGACCGTGTTCTTGTCCGGATCGATCAACAGAGATTTTGGAATCTTCATCTCGATAGCGGTTTTCCGTCCTTGCAGCTCAATGCCGATTTCATGGGCCGCTCGTGGGCCGATTCGTCGGACCGATGGGAGCCTCGCCTGCAGGCGCTCGCATTGTGCAGTGCAATATAACCCATCCGGCGCCGCCTGTCACCCGGATGCCAACCGGGCGCGTCGTTCCAGCCGTTCTCTCCGTATCGGGCTCTCCATACCGGGCGAGACGATTTGGCCAGAAGGCAGTGCCGTACAATTGACCGGTGCTGGCCCATCATAAGCTGTTCTGAGGTTGCAAGTCCGCGCTTGAACTTGTCCGCCGTTGACTTCACATTCGCCGCCCATTGGGAGGAAGACCACATGCCGATGAGTTTCGCGGGACGATTTGCCGGACGATCTGCTGTTATCACCGGCGGCGCCTCAGGCATCGGCCTGGCCGTCGCGCAAAGGATCACTGGCGAAGGCGGGCGTGTTTCGGTCTGGGATCGCGATGCCGCCCAGATCGAGCAGGCCAAGGCCATTGTTCCAGGCCTGCACAGCGTCACCTTAGACGTCGCCGACCCCATAGCGGTCGAAGCCGCCGCCGGAGAGACGATCGAAGCGCTTGGCGCGGTCGATGTCCTTGTCACCAGTGCTGCCATCACCGGGCCGAACATGACGACCTGGGAGTATTCGGTGGAGGATTGGCGCCGGGTCACCGACATCAACATCAACGGCGTCTTCTTCTGCAACAAGGCGCTGGTCCCGCATATGCTCGAACGCAATTACGGCAGGATCATCAACATCGCCTCGATTGCCGGCAAGGAAGGTAACCCGAACGCCTCGGCCTACAGCACCTCCAAGGCGGCGGTGATCGGCATGACCAAATCGCTCGGCAAGGAACTGGCCAAGACCAAAGTAACGGTGAACTGCGTCACGCCGGCGGCCGTGCGCACCGCGATCTTCCAGCAGATGAGCCAGCAACACATCGACTTTATGCTGTCCAAAATACCAATGGCGCGGTTCGGCGAGGTCGAGGAGGTGGCGGCGCTGATTTGCTGGATCGCGTCCGAGGAATGCTCGTTCACAACGGCGGCCGTCTTCGACGTCTCCGGCGGCCGGGCGACCTACTGAGGCAGGCCGGACGCAAACCGCGCGACCGGATCGCGGCGCCTTAGTCGTGAAGTTCTCGCGAGATCGGCGGGCCGATCGAAAAATCGCTGAATGTCACCTCGAAGCCCTCGCGCTGCGGCGAACAGCACATCATGCCGACATCGACCGTTTTCGACGGGGGGAAATAGGCAAGCCGCACCGGTTTCCAGTGCTTGTCGAATGCGTCGCGATACTGGACGCGGACCGTCTCGGCATGGCGGGTCAGGCGGATCCTGACCCCGTCCGGATCGGCCGGTATGCTGGCCAGCGACCAGTCGGAGGCATCGTTGGTGACGACGACGGAAAAATACATCAGCCCGTCAGTGTATTCGATGCCGGCCTTGATCCAGTGCGTCTCGCTCAGGCGGACCATAAGCCCGGCCTGATCGTAAAGCACCTCATAGTGCCCCTTGACCGTGACTTCGGCGCTGAAATCGCCCTCGACCTCACGATAGAGGAAATGGCCATTGTCGCGCCAGAAGCCGTAGAACGTCTCGCGCCAGAAGTCGGTCTCCTCGCCGGTCCGTACATGCACCGTATTGTTGCCGAAGGCGTGGTGCGGCGGCGGATTGAGCCAGGTCAGGTCCGTATTCTCAGATGCCATCGACTTGCTCGCTGCCTGGCTGGTCTGCCGCCTTTTCTTAGCCGGAAAACGTGTAAGCGGTCTTCACCGTGGTGTAGAACTCTGCGGCATAGCGGCCCTGCTCGCGCGGGCCGTAGCTCGATCCCTTGCGCCCGCCGAAAGGCACGTGGAAGTCGACGCCCGCCGTCGGCAGATTGACCATGACCATGCCGGCTTCCGAATTGCGCTTGAAGTGCGTGGCATGCTTGAGGCTCGAGGTGCAGATGCCGGAGGTCAGGCCGAACGGCGTGTCGTTGGCCACCGCCAGCGCCTCGTCATAATCCTTGACGCGGATGACGTTGGCGACCGGTCCGAAAATCTCCTCGCGCGAGATGCGCATGGCGTTGGTGGTTTCGGTGAACAGCGCCGGCTGCAAATAGAAGCCGCGGGTTTCACGATCGAGCCGCTCGCCGCCGAAGGCGAGATCGGCACCTTCCTGACGTCCGATGGCGATATAGTCCTCGTCCTGTTTCAACTGGCTCTGGTCGACAACCGGCCCGATCTGGGTCTTGGCATCGAGAGCGTCGCCGACGACCAACTTGGCCATGCGGTCCTTGAGCGCCTCGACGAAGCGGTCGTGAATGCCGTCCGTCACCACCAGCCGTGACGACGCCGTGCAGCGCTGGCCGGTCGAGAAGTAGGCACCGTTGATGGCGCAGTCGACAGCGACGGCAAGGTCGGCATCGTCGAGCACGACAAGCGGGTTCTTGCCGCCCATTTCGAGCTGGAACTTGCGCATGTGCTCGACGCTGGCGGCGGCGACGCGCTTGCCGGTGCCGACCGATCCGGTGAAGGTGATCGCGTTGAGGTCAGGACTGTCGAGCATGGCCTGGCCGACCACCGAACCTTTGCCCATCACCAGGTTGAGCACACCCTTGGGCAGCCCGGCGCGGTGTAGGATGTCGACAATAGTCCAGGCGCTCTCCGGAACGAGTTCCGCCGGCTTGAAGACGATGGTGTTGCCGTAGGCCAGCGCCGGAGCGATTTTCCAAGCCGGAATGGCGATCGGAAAATTCCACGGCGTGATGATGCCGACGACGCCGACCGCTTCACGGGTGATCTCGACGCCGACGCCGGGCCGCACGCTCGGCACCAGCTCGCCCGACAGGCGCAGCGTCTCGCCGGCGAAGAAGTCGAATATCTGGGCGGCGCGGACAGTCTCGCCGATGCCCTCGACCAGCGTCTTGCCTTCCTCGCGCGCCAACGCCCGGCCGATTTCATCTTTCCGCGCGGTGATCTCGTCCGACGCCTTCCTCAGCACCGCATGGCGGGCCAGCAGGCCCGATCGGGACCACGCGGGAAATGCCGCCTTCGCCGCCGCGATGGCCTGCCGGGCGTGCTCGGCGCCTCCCGATGCATATTCGCCGACCACGTCGTCGAGATTGGACGGGTTGATGTTACGGGAGCCGGCATCGCCTACCCACTCTCCATCGATGAGGTTCTTTCGAAACGGGATCATGTCGCTGTCTTCCTTGTCGTCCTTCGATCGCCGTCTATCTGGACCACCGACCGCTGCACCGCAAGGCCGAAGCCAGGCAAACTTCTCCTCCTCGACAGGCATGTGATAGGTGTCGGGGCGGGGAAGACGATTCTAGTGTGGTGCGACGCGGATCGCACGGGAGGAAATCATCATGTCCGACAGCGCCTTGCCACTGGTGATCAGCGCACCCGAACCGCGCACGCTCGACCTGATCTTCACGCCGGCTGCGCTGGCGAAATTTCGATCGAAATACCGCATCATCGAAATATCGCCCGAAGCGGTGGCGGCGCTGCCGGCCGATATCCTTGCCGAGGCGCGCTACATCGTCGGCCAGCCACCTATCACGCGGGAGACGCTGGAAAGAATGAAGGCGCTGCGCTGCATCTTCAATGTCGAGAGCAACCTCATCAACAACATGCCCTACGAGACGCTGTTTTCGCGCGGCATCCATGTCGTCACCACCGGGCTGGTGTTTGCCGAACCGGTGGCCGAGCTCGGCCTTGCCATGGCGCTCAACCTCGCCCGCGGCATCGTCGACGCCGATCTCGCCTTTCGTCAGGGCAAGGAGCTGTGGGGCGGCGACGGCAACCGGACGGCACGGCTTCTTTCCGGCGCGGATGTCGGCATTATCGGCTTCGGCGATCTTGGCCGTGCGCTCAACCGGCTGCTGTCAGGCTTTCGCACGCGGACAAAAGTCTTCGACCCGTGGCTGCCGCCGTCGATCCTGATCGAAAACGGCGTCGAGCCCGCCTCTCTCGACGACGTTCTGTCGAACAGCGATTTCGTCTTCGTCGTCGCTTCCGTGACTAGCGAAAACCAGGGCTTCCTCGGCGCCGAGGCGTTTGCCAGGATGCGCAAGGGAGCCGCTTTCATCCTGCTCAGCCGAGCCGGCGTGGTCGATTTCCCGGCGCTGATGGACATCGTCCGCAGCGGCCATATCGTCGCCGCCAGCGATGTTTTTCCTGAGGAGCCGCTTGCCCAGGATCACCCGGTCCGCACATTGCCGGGGTTCCTGCGCTCCGCCCACCGGGCCGGTGCGCTCGACATCGCTTTCAAGCGGATGGGCGACATGGTGCTGGAAGACATGGACCTGGTCGACCGCGGCCTGCCGCCGATGCGTTCGAAGCGGGCCGAGCGTGAGACCGTTTCGCGAATGCGTTCGAAGCCGGTCGACAAGAATTAGGCCGTCTGCCCGACGGGTCGCACATGCTCAGATGGTGAAGGACCAAAACAGGCAGGCCAGTGTCGCTGCGGCGAAGACGACGAAGAACAGGCTTCGCAACAGGATGTTCCGGCGCAGCTCGTTGATGAAGAGATGGCATCCGACGACGGCTGCGACAAACAGGAACCGCCAGTTCAGCAGTGCCGGGAGCACATCGCGCTGACCGAAAGCAAATCTCGCGGCGAGACATCCAACGATGACCGCAAACAACAAGATGACCGTCCAGAAGATCGCATCGGCGGCATGTGTCAGGACGATGCCAGCGAGCCTGATCGGCAGAACCATCATCAGCAGTGCGCTGAAAAAATACATCGCCGCGAGCGGAATGAACGTCCCCGCATCGGCGATGTCGCTCAAGCGCTTGGCGCCGATCGCGCCATAGGGATAGCCATGCCTGGCCACCATCAGGCAGAGCGCCATCAGCAAGGCCGCCAGCGCGGCGGCAAGCGCGAATGAGGTCAGGGCTTTGCTCATGAGGCTCCCGTTCCGAGCGAATCGAAGTCAGAACGTTGGTAGCCCATGGTTTGTAAATTGCTAGTAAGCATCATGCAGCGGCACGGCAGAGTTTCTCGGCGCATTCACTCCGCAGCTTGCAGACGCCGCCCGTCGATAATGGTCTTGATCTCGGCGCGGCAAGAGCCGCAATTGGTGCCGGCGTGAAGGGCGGCGCCGATTGCCGCGACGCTGGTACAGCCGCCGCGTACCGCTTCCGCGATCTGGTTGGCACCGACCCCGAAACAGGCGCAGACGGTGGCACCGCGGTCGACGCTGTTGCCGCCCGGCCGCCCGGCGACAATCGCCAGCCGCGCCTGCCGATCGGCATGGTCAGCGCCAAGTTGTTCGACTGCCCAGCCGCGCGACACCGCCACCGGGGTTGGCGCAAGATAGAGCGCGCCGACCAGCCGAGTTCCCGCGAAACGGGCGAAGCGATGGTGCCCGCCGGCGATGTCGTGATAGGCGAGCGTCTCCCCTTCCATGCCTAACAGGGAGGCGCCAAACCCGGTCCAGTCGCGGCTGTCCTGCAGCGCAATTTCAAGCCGCCAGCCGGCGGGGCCGCGGGCGAGGCTCCAGTAATCGGCGTCGATCGATGCGGGCCGTTCGGCAAGCACGGCGAAGCCGAAGGCTGTGGCGGCGAACCGCTCGATGCGGGCGGCAACATTCTTCGAGGCCGGTTGGCCTGAAATCGCATCGGTCGTCGGCGCGACCAGTGCATCGACGCGCGCGCGGGCGGAGAACTGATCGGTCCAGTGCATCGGAACGAATACAGAGCCTTGGCGTTGGCGCACCGTCACCAGGGCGCGGACCAGCACCTCGCCATGGGCAGTCGAGACGCGGACGATCTCGGCATCGCCGATGCCGAAGTGCTGCGCATCCGACGGGTGGATTTCGACGAACGGTTCGGCCATGTGCTGCGACAAGCGCGGGCTCTTGCCGGTCCGCGTCATGGTGTGCCAATGGTCGCGCACGCGCCCGGTGTTGAGCACCAGCGGGAAGTCCGGGCTGGTGCGGGTTTGTGCGGCTGGGCGGATGGCAATGAAGCGTGCCTTGCCGTCGGGTGTGTAGAAATTGCCGTTGGCGAAGAAGCGGGTGCTTTTGTCCTCCGGCTGGCGCCGCGCGCGCCCCTCTGGCCTGCCGGCCACCTCCCCCTCAAGGGGGGAGATTGGCAGTTTTGTCGGCACCGCCTTTTCAGCAATGGCAACGATTGGCGAAACCGGTGGCGACATCCAATCTCCCCCCTTGAGAGGGAGATGGCCGCCAGGCCAGAGGGGGGTGCCCTGGCTCGGCGCTGGCCATTGGAATGGCGCCAACTCCTCATACGTCCCTGCATCGATCCCGGCGTAGGCGCCGATGTCGAAATCGCGTGCCCCGTCATTCTCGAATGTCGACAACGCGGCATGCTCGGCGAAGATGTCGGCCGGCGACTCATGCGAAAAAGCCTCGCCGAAGCCCATCCGCTTGGCGACTTCAGCGATGATCCACCAATCTGGCCTTGCCTCACCGGGCGTGGCCAAAAAGGCTCGCTGGCGCGAGATGCGGCGCTCCGAATTGGTGACGGTGCCATCCTTTTCGCCCCATGCGGTGGCCGGCAGCCGGACATGGGCGTGGCGGACCGTGTCGGTCTTGGCCAGCACGTCCGACACCACAACAAACGGGCAGGCCTTGATCGCCGCCTCGACGGCATCGGCGTCCGGCATCGAATCGACGGGGTTGGTGGCCATGATCCACAGCGCCTTGATGCGTCCGTCGGCCACCGCTTGGAACATCTCGACCGCTTTCAGGCCGGGTTTTTCGGCGGCGGTTGGGGCATTCCAGAAGCGCTGCACGCGTTCGCGGTGCTCGGGGTTTTCGATCTCCATGTGGGCGGCCAGCATGTTGGCCATGCCGCCGACCTCACGGCCGCCCATGGCGTTGGGCTGGCCGGTCACCGAGAACGGCCCGGCGCCGGGCTTGCCTATGCGGCCGGTGGCCAGATGGCAGTTGATGATGGCGTTGACCTTGTCGGTGCCCGCAGACGACTGGTTCACGCCTTGGCTGTAGACGGTCACCGTCTTCGCCGTCGCGGCAAACAGGCTGTAGAAGCGGGCCAGTTCGTCCTCACTGAGACCCGTGGCAGCCGCGATGCCGGCAAGATCGAGCGCCGAGGCGGCGAAAAGCGCTTGCCCGAAGCCGGTCGTGTGCGCCGTGATATAGGTGCGGTCCAGCGCATTGTGCTGGCCGAGATAGGCGAGCAGGCCGGTGAACAAAGCGACGTCGCCATCAGGCGCGATCGCCAGATGCATGTCGGCGATGTCTGAGGTCATGGTGCGGCGAGGGTCGATCAGCACCACCTTCATCTCGGGCCGCTTTTCCCGGGCGGCGGCTATGCGCTGGTAGAGTACCGGATGGCACCAGGCGAGATTGGAGCCGACCAGCACGATCAGGTCGGCAAGTTCCAGATCCTCGTAATTTCCCGGAACGGTGTCCGAGCCAAAGGCGCGGCGGTGGCCGGCGACCGACGAGGCCATGCACAGGCGCGAATTGGTGTCGATATTGGCCGAGCCGATAAAGCCTTTCATCAGCTTGTTGGCGACGTAATAGTCCTCGGTCAGCAACTGGCCGGAAACATAAAAGGCGACCGAACCAGGGCCGTGTTCGGCAATGGTTTGCGAGAAGGTCGAAGCGACAAGGTCGAGCGCTTCGTCCCAGTCGGTGCGGCGACCGTGGATCTCCGGGTATAGCAACCTGCCGTCGAGATCGATGGTCTCAGCCAGCGCCGAGCCTTTGGAGCTGAGCCGGCCGAAATTCGCCGGATGGTCCGGGTCGCCGCGAACGGTTATTTCACCGTCCGCGGCGACCTTCGCCAGCACGCCGCAACCCACCCCGCAATAGGGGCAGGTGGTCCTCACCTCGCGCGCTTCATCAATCTGCATGGTTCACGCCGCGCGGCTGGCCAGCGCTTCCAGCGCAATGAACAGCCGCTCGCCGTCGATCCGCACCGCAATGGTGCGCACCGCGCCCTCGTCCGCGCCGAGCGCCTTGCCTGTCTCCAGCGAGATCACCCAATTGTGCAAGGGACAGGTCACCGCCGTGCCATGGACGATGCCCTGGCTGAGCGGCCCACCTTTGTGCGGGCAATGGTCGTCGATGGCAAAGACCTGATCGTCGGCCGTGCGAAAGACGGCGATCTTTCCTTCCGGCGTGGCGACGCAGCGCGCGCCGCGACGCGGAATGTCCGAGAGCGTGCCGATCGATACCCAATTCATGTGGCCATTCCTCTTTTGCGCGTGTTCTTGTCCGAAAACCGCATTCCACTTTTCGGGAACACGCGCCTACTCCGCCGCCTGGGCAAAGCCGACCGAAGCCATCGGCCGGAATTCATGCTTGTCCTTGCCGGAAGCACGTTCCGACCATGGGTCGACCTGGGCGAATTTCTGCGAAAAGACGAAGCGGTCGAAATAGGCTTTGCGCTTCTCGCCATCGTCCATGATCTGACGCTTGATCTCAGCTATGCCGACGCGCTTGGCCCATTTGTAGATACGCTCGAGATAGCGGCCCTGCTCGCGATACATCTGCGTTAACGCCACGATATGCTCCAGCGCCTCGTCCTCGGTCTTGACCAGGCCGAGCACTTCGGTGCCCTTGATGTCGAGACCGGCGGCGCCGGCGAAATGGATCTCGTAGCCGCTATCGACGCAGATCACGCCGACATCCTTGCAGGTCGCCTCGGCACAGTTTCGCGGACAGCCCGACACCGCCATCTTGACCTTGGCCGGGGTCCACGAGCCCCACATGAATTTTTCGATACGGATGCCCAAGCCGGTCGAATCCTGCGTGCCGAAGCGGCACCAGTCCGAACCGACACAGGTCTTCACCGTGCGCAGTCCTTTGGCATAGGCGTGGCCGGAGACGAAGCCAGCCTGGCCGAGATCGGCCCATACCGCCGGCAGGTCTTCCTTGCGGATGCCGAGCATGTCGATGCGCTGGCCGCCGGTGACCTTGACCATCGGGATCTCGAACTTGTCGACGACGTCGGCGATGGCGCGCAATTCGGCCGCGTTGGTGACGCCGCCCCACATGCGCGGCACTACCGAATAGGTGCCGTCCTTTTGGATGTTGGCGTGGACGCGCTCGTTGATGAAGCGCGACTGGTAATCGTCGGCGTATTCGTCGGGCCAGTCGCAGACGAGATAATAGTTGAGCGCCGGCCGGCATTTGGCGCAGCCGCAGGAGGTCTTCCACTCCAGTTCCTGCATGACGGCGGGAATGGTCTTCAGGCCCTTGGCCTTGATCAGCCGGCGGACCTCGTCATGGCCAAGCGCGGTGCAGCTGCACATCGGCTGGACCGCCGCGGGGTTGTATTTGTCGCCGATGGTCAGCACCATCAGCTTTTCGACCAGCCCGGTGCAGGAGCCGCAGGAGGCCGACGCCTTGGTGTGGGCGCGCACATCGTCGAGCGAGGTCAAGCCCCTGGCCGTGATCGCGCCGGTGATCTTTCCCTTGCATACGCCGTTGCAACCGCAGATTTCCGCATCATCCGGCAAGGCTGCAACGGCCGCCATAGGGTCCAGGGGGGCGCCTCCCTGGTAGGACTGGCCGAAGATGAGCGTATCGCGCATCTCGGATATGTCGGTCTGCTTCTTCTTGAGGTCGTTGAACCAGGCGCCGTCCGCCGTCTCGCCATAGAGCACGGTGCCGATGATGCGGTCGTCCTTGAGTACCAGGCGCTTGTAGACGCCGGCCGCGGCATCGCGCAGCACGATCTCCTGGCGGTCATCGCCCTCGGCGAAGTCGCCGAGAGAGAACAGCTCGATGCCGGTGACCTTGAGCTTAGTCGGCGTGTCCATGTGGACGAAAGCCGCCGCGTCATTGCCGGCCAGATGGCTGGCGGCGACGCGCGCCATCTCGTAGAGCGGCGCGACCAGCCCGTAGACCTGGCCGTTGACCTCGGCGCATTCGCCGATTGCGTAGATATCGGGATCGTTGCTGCGCATGCCGGCGTCGACGACGATGCCGCGATTGACCGCAATGCCGGCTTCCTTCGCCAGCGCCGCATTCGGCCTGATGCCCACCGCCATGACGACGAGCGTTGCGGGAATGACTGTGCCGTCGGCAAGCTCCACCCGCTCGACCT
The DNA here is from genome assembly GCF_040318195.1 of Mesorhizobium sp. M1273. Lineage (NCBI taxonomy): Bacteria > Pseudomonadati > Pseudomonadota > Alphaproteobacteria > Hyphomicrobiales > Phyllobacteriaceae > Mesorhizobium > Mesorhizobium sp. M1273. Next base: position 87,814 of record NZ_JAMYLV010000008.1, read on the forward strand.
TGCCGTTGCCGGTGATCGCCTGGGTGTTGGCCTTGGTGATGACCTTGATGCCGCGCTGCTCGACGGCGCGCTGCAGGAGATATCCGGCGGCCGGATCGAGCTGACGCTCCATCAGCGTCGGCATGACGTGCAGCACGGTGACGTCCATGCCCTGCGCGTTCAGACCCGCAGCCGCTTCCAGGCCGAGCAGGCCGCCGCCGATGACGACAGCCTTGGCCCGCGACTGGGCGGCAAGCATCATCGCCCGGACGTCGTCGAGATCGCGATAGGTGAGCACGCCCGGCAGGTCATGGCCTGGCACCGGAATGATAAACGGCACCGAGCCGGTGGCGATGACGAGCTTGTCGTAGGGCTCGGTCACGCCATGATCGGAGGTGACGGTCTTTGCCTGCCGGTCGATGGCGACGATCTTGTGGCCCTTGTAGAGGGTGATGCCGTGCTTGATGTACCAACCGTCGCCATGGATGATGATCTCCTCATAGGCCTTTTCTCCCGACAGAACCGGCGACAGCATGATGCGGTCGTAGTTCACGCGCGGCTCGGCGTTGAAGATGGTGACCTGGTAGCGCCCAGGCGCCTTTTCCAGGAGATGCTCCAGCATGCGCCCGGGGGCCATGCCGTTGCCGATGATGACGAGTTTCTCGGTCATGTCCTGATCCACTCCGCTCTCACTCAGGCGCGTAGGAAAGGCCTGAAGCTTCGTCAGACGCCGTGCGCTCCATCCGCCGGATGGAAAAATGCATCCAGGCAAAACAGGTGGCGACAATGACGAAGAGCAGCATGAAGCAGCTCGACCAGACGCCGGTGAGGTCGTTGAGCACGCCGAAGGCGATTGGCAGGATAAAGCCGCCGAGCCCGCCAATCATGCCGACAACGCCGCCGACCGCGCCGACACTCTGCGGATAGTAAGCCGGGATGTGCTTGTAGACGGCGGCCTTGCCAAGGCTCATGAAGAAGCCGAGCACACAGGCAACGGCTATGAAGGCAAGCGGGCCGATCTCGAAATGGAAGGCGATCGGCCCGCTGATACCGCGCACGACGTAGTCTGCCGAGGGGAGAGACAGAACGAGAGTCGCGACGGCACTGACAGCGAAGGTGCAGTAGAGCACGGTGCGGGCGCCGATCCGGTCGGAAAGCACGCCGCCATAGGCGCGGAAAATACTTGCCGGAATTGAATAGGCCGCGCCAATCATGCCGGCGGTCGCAAGCCCGAAGCCGTAGACGCCGATCAGGTAGCGGGGCAGCCACAGCGAGAGCGCCACGAATGCACCGAAGGCGAAGAAATAATAGAAGGCGAAGCGCCAGACCTGCAGGTTCTTGAGCGGCGCGAATTCCTGCAAGAAGCTTCTCTTGGGCGCTGCCTTGCCGGCGCGGCGCTCGCGGATGACCGGATCGTCGCCAGTCGTGAACCAGAAGACGGCGGCCATGACGACGAGTGCTGCCGCCCAGATCAGCGCGACCGACTGCCAGCCCCAGGAAAGAAGCACGAACGGTGCCAGGAACTTGGTGACCGCGGCGCCGACATTGCCGACACCGAAAATGCCAAGCGCCGTACCCTGCTTGCCGGCCGGGAAGAAGCGCGAGACATAGGCGACACCGACGGCGAAGGAACCGCCGGCGAGCCCAACGCCTAATGCGGCGACCAGCATCTGCCCGTAGGTGTGCGCAAAAGCGAGCAGAAAGGTCGCGACCGCCGCCGCAAGCATGGTCGCGGTGTATACCAGCCGTCCGCCAAAACGGTCGGTCCAGACACCGAGCACCATACGCACGAGCGAGCCGGTGAGGATCGGCGTGCCGACGAGCAGGCCGAACTCCGTCTCGTTCAGCCCCAACTCCTGCTTTATGCGCACGCCGATGATTGAAAAGATCGTCCACACCGCGAAGCAGACGGTGAAGGCGATGGTGGACATGGCAAGCGCCTGCCGGGGAGCGCTGTCCTGGCTGGGCGCGGCTGGGAGATTTGCGGTCATTTTCTGGCTCCGGTTTGCGGCGTGGGAGGCACCGCCCTTGTCTGTTCGTTCGCGACTGTCAGCGGCGCAGCATCGGCGAACTGGTTGAAACCGACCTTTGCGCGGTCACTTCAAGACCCTTGCCGTCAGTCTTGGCGCCGGCGGGAAAGAGGAGGAGCGCGGCGGTGAACAGCGCCGCCGTCAGCGCGCTGGCGGCCAGAAAATCGCGGCGCGTGAAGTCCGCGAGGGACGCGCCAGTTCCGATCCGTTTCGTCATCGTCGTCTCCGGTTGGCGCCGCTTGGGACCAGCGTGTCGATTGCGTCAAAACAAAAAAGCCGCCGGCCAGGTCTTCGCGTCCGGGATTTCGGGAGCGCGTGTGGACCTGAGCGGCAGCTTTGCCTGTGGCGCCCGCCATTGGACGCCGTGTCACTTGGCCCTTGCGGACCCTACATTTTGGAAAGCAGGAAGCGTGCCAATTCGACAGCGCTCTTAATTATAGAATGAAATCAATATGAACCGCAGCCGCGCGACTTTTGACCAAGCTCGGCAGCGGATCAAAGATTAGTCAAAATGCCTTGCACAGCAGCATAATATTTGTGCAATGCGGTAGATTGCCCATTGCCGATGCAGATTTGCCAATGATGATGACGAGTTTCCAATTATGGCCTTACTCCGCCGCTTCGACGAAGCGGTGGCGTTCGTAGAGGAATTTCAGCACCGCCTCGCGGCAGCGCAGGAAGGTGCGGTCGGAGGAAAGCTCAATGCGCCGACGCGGCCGGGCCAGCGGCACGGGAAGAACCTCGCCGATGGTGGCCGCCGGCCCGTTGGTCATCATCACGATGCGGTCGGACAGCAGCACCGCCTCGTCGACATCGTGAGTTATCATGATCGTCGTCGAGCCGAGCCTCGAATGGATATCCATCACCGCGTCCTGAAGATGCGCGCGGGTCAGCGCGTCGAGCGCGCCGAAGGGCTCGTCGAGCAGCAGGATCTTCGGCTCCATGGCCAGCGCCCGGGCGATGCCGACGCGCTGCTTCATGCCGCCCGAAATCTCGGCCGGACGTTTGTCCTTGGCATGCGCCATCTGCACGAGATCGAGATTGCGCATGATCCATTCATGCCGTTCGGCCCGGCTCTTTTTGCCGCCGAAGACCTTGGATACCGCAAGGTTGATGTTTTCGTAGACGGTGAGCCATGGCAGCAGGCTGTGGTTCTGGAACACCACGGCGCGTTCCGGGCCGGGGCTGTCGACCTCCTTGTCTTCGAGCAGGACGGCGCCGGCCGAGACCTTGGTCAGGCCGGCGATCAGGTTGAGCAAGGTCGACTTGCCGCAGCCGGAATGGCCGATGATCGAGACGAATTCGCCCTTGTCGATAGTCAGCCGGATGTCCTTCAGCACGTCGCTGACCTGGCTGCCGCGGGCGAAGGATTTGTTGATGTGGTCGAGTTTCAGATAGGCCGTCATCGTCCCTCTCCTCACTTTGCCGTTGTGCCGCGGGTGACGAAGACGCCGACCGCCGCGACCAGGCGGTCGAGGCAAAAGCCGGTGATGCCGATATAGGCGAGCGCGACAATGATGTCGGGCAGGCGCGACGAGTTCCACGCGTCCCAGATGAAGAAGCCGATGCCGACGCCGCCGGTCAGCATTTCGGCGGCGACGATGGCGAGCCAGGACAGGCCGATGCCGATCCGCAAGCCGGTGAAGATGTAGGGCGCGGCCGCCGGCACCATGATCTTCACAAAGAACTCGAACTGGTTGAGCCGGAGGATACGGGCGACGTTGCGGTAGTCCTCGGGGATGTTGCGGATACCGACCGCGGTGTTGATGATGATGGGCCAGATCGAGGTGATGAAGATGACGAAGATCGCCGACGGGCTGGAATCGCGGAACGCCGCCAGCGACAGCGGCAGCCACGCGAGCGGCGGCACCGTGCGCAGGATCTGGAAGACCGGATCGAGACCGCGCATCGCCCAGATCGACTGGCCGACCAGCGCGCCGAGCGCGACGCCGACGATTGCTGCCAGGCCGAAGCCCATGGCGACGCGCTGCAGCGACATCAGCACCCGCCAGGCGAGTCCGATGTCCTGCGGGCCATTGTCGAAGAACGGGTGGGCGATCAGGTCATAGGCCTCGTTCCACACCTGGCTCGGCGGTGGCAGGCTGGCCGTGGGCGACGAACAGGCGACCTGCCAGACGACGAGCATAATGGTGATGACGATGACCGGCGGCACCAGCGTGCTGGCCAGCTTGGCGGCGACCGCGGCCGGGTCGAAGCGGCGCCGCGCCCTGGCGGTCAAGGCGATGACCTCGGCGGGCTTGGCCGGTGCGGGGAACGGCTTCACCTTGCGGTCCTCGATGGCTTGGATAGACATTTCTCGAAAAACTCCTTGGCGGCAGGTGCAAGGCAGGCGGCGCTGCCACCGCCTGCCGCGCATCCCCCGTCAGGCTCAGGCCGACACCTTGATTTTCAGGCTGTCGAGATAGGCCGACGGGTTCTCCGGATCGAATATCTTGCCGTCGAAGAAGGTTTCAGTGCCTCGCGACGTAGACGCCGGAATATCGGCCGCGGCGACACCAAGATCCTTGGCCGCCTCGCGCCACAGATCCTCACGGTTTACTTGGCCGACCAGTGCTTTGATGTCGGTGGTCGGCGCGAACTTGCCCCAGCGGATATTTTCGGCGAGGAACCAGCTGTCGTGGCTCTTGAAGGGATAGGACACGCCGCCCTTCCAGAACTTCATATAGAGGTCGGTGCCGTTGGCGACGCGGCCATTGCCGTAGTTGATGTCGCCCTTGAGGCGGCCGATGATGTCGGCAGTCGGCACGTTCATCCACTGCCGCTTGCCGATGATGGCGGCCATCTCGTCCTTGTTTTCTTTTGCCTCGCACCATTGCTGGGCTTCCATGACGGCCATCAGGATCGCCTTGGTGGCGTTCGGGTACTTGTCGATAAAGGCGGCGCGCAGGCCGAGCGCCTTTTCCGGATGGCCCTTCCACAGTTCGCCGGTGGTGGCGGCGGTGAAGCCGACGCTCTGGTGGACGAGTTGCTCGTTCCACGGCTCGCCGACACAGAACACGTCCATGTTGCCGACCTTCATGTTGGCGACCATCTGCGGCGGCGGCACGACGATGGTCGAGACGTCCTTGTCGGGATCGATGCCGCCGGCAGCCAGCCAGTAGCGCAGCCAAAGATCGTGCGTGCCGCCCGGGAAGGTCATGGCGGCCTTCACCTCCTTGCCTGCGGCCTTTTTCGCAGCGAAGGCGTCCTTCAGCTTGGAGGCGTCGAGGCCGACGCCGGTGCCGGCATATTCCTGGGCGACGGAAATGCCCTGGCAGTCGTAGTTGAGCCGCGCCACGATCGCCATCGGCAGTGGCTGCTTGTTTTGCGTCACCTTGCCGGTGTGCATCAGATAAGGCATCGGCGTCAGGATATGGGCGCCGTCAATGCCGTTGGCTTCGCCGCCGAGCACCAGATTATCGCGCGTCGCCCCCCAGGAGGCCTGCTTGAGCACCTCGACATCGGGCATGCCGAATTTCTCGAACAGGCCTTTCTCCTTGGCGATCATCAACGGTGCTGCATCAGTCAATGCGATGAAGCCGAGCTTGGCGCCGGTGACTTCCGGCGCGGCGGGCGCCGCATAGGCGCCGGAGGGCAGCAGCGCACGCGCCGCGGCCAGCGTTGCCGCGGTGGCCGCGCTGATCCTCAGGAAATCCCGGCGGCTGATCGCCGTTTGGGCGGAATGGCTATTGGTGCTTTTCGTCATCGTCATCTCCGGTTGGGCGCGGCTTGGGATCGGCGCCGTCGATTGCGTGTTCGACCAAAACAAAAAAAGCCGCCGGCCAGGCCGCGCGCGTCCGTCCATCCGGGATCGCGTGTTGACCTGAGCGGCAGCTTTGCCTGTAGCGCCCGCCATTGGACGCCTATTCCGTGACCCGAGAAGAGTCTGCCTATTACAAAGCAGGAACCGTGCCAGTTTCGGAATGGGTGACAAACATCAATGAGATCAACGGCATGCCACAATCTTCGGCGCGCCGGGCCGCTGGGCGAGCAAGCCAAGGATTGTTCATTAGCGCAGTTGCACGCACATTTTTTGTGCAGCGCACAAGAATGCCGGAGAAATGATCAGGCCTCAGCGCGCGCCAATTTCTGGCCGGCAATGTAGGCGTCGATCTCGTCGGGATCGAATATCTGGCCATCGAAGAAGCCATCGGGACCGAGCACCAGGCTTGCCCCCGCCGAACCGACCGGAGTCGCGGCCTTCAGCGCGCCCTCGACCTTGGCATTGGCACCGGGAAGCGCCACGCCAAGCGGCTTCAACGCCGAGCGGTAGAGATCGGGGCGGTAGCAGTCGCGGGCAATAGCGAGGTTTTCCGGCGTGTGCGGGACATGCCCCCAGCGCACCATCTGCGTGTAGAACCACAGCGCATGGCTCTTCCACGGGAAGTTCGCCGCCTTGTTGAAGGGCAGAAAGAAGTCACCGACGGTGAGTTCGGCGCCGCCGCCGAGCGCCAGATGCCCGCTGAGAATCGGCATCTGCAGCGCCGGCGCAAGCCCGAGGAAGGCCGGCTGCGCCATCAGGGCCGCGAGTTCGTCACGGTTTGCCGGATCCTGGCACCAGCGCGCCGCGTGATGAAGCGCACGCAGCAGGGCTGAAAGCGCGTCCGGCTCTCTTTCCGCCCATGCCTTGCGCACGCCAACGACTTTCTCCGGGCTGGTCTTCCAGATGGCCGCCTTGACCGTGGCGATGCGGCCGGTGCCGGCGACGACCGCGGCACTGTTCCAAGGTTCGCCGACGCAGTAGCCGTCGATCCTGCCGGCGGCGAGCGCGTCGGCCATGAAGGGGGGCGGCACGATGACGATCTCGATTTCACGCGACGGGTCGATGCCGCAGGCGGCGAGCCAGTAGCGCAATTCGTAATTGTGCCCGGAATGCGGATGGACGACGGCGAAGCGCAGCGGATCGCCGCCGCCATTCGCCCGTTCGCGAATCAGCGCTCGCAATGCCTTGCCGGCCCGCGCCGGATCGAGATCGGGTTGGGCGCCGTGCGCGGCCATGCCGGCCCAGACCGCGTTTGAAACCGTCACGCAATTGCCGCCGAGGCCGAGCGAGAACGGCACGACCGTGTCGGAGGCGAGCGGCGTCAGCCCCAGATTGCAGGCGATCGGCATCGGCCCCAGCATGTGCGCCAGATCGAAGTGGCCGATGGCGATGCGGTCGCGGATGTTGGCCCAGGACGTTTCCCGGTTGAGGGTGAGGTCGATGCCTTCGCGCAAAGCAAAGCCGATTTCCTTCGCCGCGACAAGGATGGCGCTGTCGAAGAGCGGCATGAAGCCAGCATTGATCCGGTGCTCGGCCGCCATTCTCAACTCTCCTCGGGATCCAGAAGCCCTGCCGCCGTCACCAGGCTCTGCGCGATTTCGGCGATCTTGCGGTTCTGGTTCATGGCTGTCTTGCGCAGCAGCGTGTAGGCCGCGTCCTCCGACAGGCCGCGCGATTTCATCAGGATGCCCTTGGCGCGATCGATCACCTTGCGGCTCTCCAACTCGCTGCGGGCTTCTTCCAGTTCGCGCGCCATGCGCGAGAAGGCGTTGAAGCGGCTGATCGCCATGTCGAGGATCGGCTTGACCCGCTCCTGGCGCAGGCCGTCGACGACATAGGCCGATACCCCCGCTTCCACCGCAGCTTCGATCGAAGCCTGATCCGAGCGGTCGACGAACATGGCGATCGGCCGCTTCACCACGCGCGAAAGCTGGAACATGTTTTCGAGCATGTCGCGGTTGGGATTTTCGAGATCGATGACGATCACGTCGGGTTCGATCTCGGCGATCCGCCGCGCGATGCCGGCGACGTCGTGGATGACCGTGACCTGCTGATGCCCGGCCTCCCGCAATCCCGCTTCGATTATCGAAGCGCGGATGTGGTTTTCATCGATCACCAGAACAGTGAGGGATTTGCGGATCATGCCGCATTTTGCGCAGGCGAGACGATTGTGCAATGCGGCATGGCGAGATTCACGGAAACAAAGCCGGCGTCCAGGCGCCGCCTGAGGAATTGGACGACGGCCGGCGCCACGAAGTTGACGCCGCGGGCGCCGCACCCGCCTGATCGGCTGCCTGCAGGTCTGTCGGCGCACGGTGATCGCGTCGGGCGGAAGCAGACATCGCAAGCGAGGACTCCGGAGGTCGCGGTTGCGCCCTCAAGCCCCGCCTGGTCGACCAGATAGAAGATCGCATTGGCCTCTCCGCCCGGCATCGTCTCGCTGAACTGGATGCGGCTGTCAGGCTGGATCAGACCGAGCAGGGTCTCCGCGGCACCTCGACGCCGAGGTTGCGCAGATCGTAGCCGTTGCCGCGCCGCGCCGATTTTCTGGAGTGATAACCGCGCTCGCGCGGCGAATTCGTAACCCTACTCGGCGGCCGTCTCCGATGGCGCCTCTGCCGGCCCCGAAGGTTCGGCCTCGGCACGGGGCTTGCGCCGTGAAAACAGCGACCTGAGCGTGACGTAGAACACCGGCGTCAGGAACAGGCCGACGAAGGTGACGCCGAGCATGCCGGAGAATACCGCGGTGCCGAGCGACTGGCGCATTTCTGCGCCCGGTCCCGTTGCGATCATCAGCGGCACGACGCCGAGGATGAATGAGAAGGCGGTCATCAGGATCGGCCGCAGCCTGAGCCGGCAGGCTTCGACGGCAGCCTCGGCGGCCGACAGCCCGCGTTCCTGCGCCTGCCGCGCGAATTCGACGATCAGGATCGCGTTCTTCGCGGCAAGCCCGATCAGCACGATGAGGCCGATCTGCACGAGGATGTTGTTGTCGAGCCCTCGGAAAGACACGCCGAGCAACGCCGCGAGCACGCCGAGCGGCACCACCAGCACAATGGCGAACGGCAGCACCCAGCTTTCATATTGCGCCGCCAGCGCCAGGAACACGAACAGCACCGACAGTCCGAAGATATAGACAGCGGCATTGCCGGTGTTGCGCTCCTGATAGGCGAGTTCGGTCCATTCATAGGAGGTACCGGCCGGCAGCGTCTTTGCCGTGATCCCTTCCATCAATGCCAGCGCGTCGCCCGTGGAAACGCCGGGCGCGGCGTTGCCCTGCAGCGGCACTGAGACGTACATGTTGTAGCGCTGGACCAGCGCCGGGCCGGTGACGTCGCGGATCTCGATCAACGTGCCGAGCGGAACCAGCGCGCCGGTCGCCGAGCGCACCTTCAGTTTCAAGATGTCGGCGCGATCGAGGCGGAACGCCTGGTCGGCCTGCGCCCGCACCTGGTAGACGCGCCCGAACGCGTTGAAGTCGTTGACGTAGGCGGTGCCCAAATTGATCGACAGCGTCTCGAAGATGTTGGGGATCGGCACGTTCAGGATGCGCGCCTTGTCGCGATCGATCGCCAGGAAGAATTGCGGGCTCGACGCGGAGAAGGTGGTGAACACGCCCGTCAGCCCCGGCGTCTTGTTGGCCTTGCCGGCGATTTCGTAGGCAAGCGCCAGGATCTGCCGCATGTCGGCGCTGTTGCGCTCCTGGATCTGCAGCTTGAAGCCGCCGGCATTGCCGACGCCGCGGATCGGCGGCGGTGGCAGTGCGATAATGAAGGCTTCCTTGATGCTTTGCAGGCTGCCGAACAGATTGCCGATGACCTGGGTCGCCGACTGGCCGGCTTTCAGTCGCTCGTCAAACGGCTTGAACCTGGCGAAGATCACGCCCGCGTTGCTGGCGTTGGTGAAGGTCGCGCCGGAGAAGCCGGCGAAGGCGACAGCGTAATCGACGCCTGGCGTTTTCTGGATGATCTGCGACGCCTGCTGGATGACCGAATCGGTCCTCGACAGCGAAGCGCCGTCCGGCAACTGGACGACGACGATCGCATAGCCCTGGTCAAGCGACGGAATGAAACCGCGCGGCACCGCCTGCACCATGTAGACCGTGGCGTAGATGAGGGCCGCGAAAACGGCCAGCATGGCGGCCATCGTTATCCACGAGCCGACCAGCACGCGGATAATGCTCGAATACCAATGGGCGACCCTGTCGAAGCCGCGATTGAAGCCGTCGGCGAGCGCCCGTCCGAACCGCGCCAGGAAAAAGCGCGGCGGCGCCGCCGCGGCGTGATGCGGCTTGAACAGCAGTGCGGCCAGCGCCGGCGAAAGCGTCAGCGAATTGAATGCCGAGATCGCCGTCGACACCGCGATGGTGATAGCAAACTGCAGATAGAACTGCCCAGAAATGCCGGGGATGAAGGCTGTCGGCACGAACACGGCTATCAGCACCAGCGAGATCGCGATGACGGCCGTTCCGACTTCGTCCATGGTCAGGTGCGACGCCGGACTGGGCGCCAGCCCTCTGGCGATATTGCGCTCGACGTTTTCGACCACGACGATCGCATCGTCGACGACGATGCCGATCGCCAGAACGAGGCCGAACAGCGTCAGCATGTTGAGCGAGAAGCCGGCGGCGTAAAGTACCGCCAGCGTGCCGATCAGCGACACGGGAATCGCCACGATCGGCACGATCGCCATGCGCCACGATTGCAGGAAGACGATGATGACGATGATGACCAGCAGCATCGCCTCGAGGATCGTCTTGTAGACCTCCTGGATCGACTCGGCGACGAACTCGGTCGGATTGTAGACGATGTCGTAGCTCAACCCCTTCGGGAAGTCGCGGGAAAGCTCCTTCATCTTGTCCTGGATCTCCGCGGCTGCGGCGAGCGCATTGGTGCCCGGCCGCTGGAAGATGGCGAGCGCCACCGCCGGTTTGCCGTTGAGATAGGAGTTGGTGACGTAATCCTTGGCGCCGAGCTCGATGCGCGCCACGTCCTGGAGCGAGATCAGGCGGCCGTCGTCGGTCGATTTGACGATCACGTATCGGAAGTCGCGTGCGTCGTTGAAGCGGCCTTGCGTTGTGACCGTGTACTGGAACGCCGTGCCGGTGCTGGTCGGCGGCGCGCCGATCGAGCCGCCCGACACCTGGACATTCTGGTCGCGCAGCGCCTGCACCACATCGCCCGAGGTCATCCCCAGGGCGGACAGTTTTTCCGGATCGAGCCAGATGCGCAGCGAATATTCGCGTTCGCCGAAGATGATGAGGTCGCCGACGCCGTCTAGTCTGAGCAATATGTCGCGCACCCGCGAGCGGGCGTAGTTCGAGACGTAGAGTTGGTCGTAGGTATTGTCGGGCGACAGCATGTGCACGACCATCATCAGGTCGGGCGAGGTCTTGGTGGTGGTGATGCCGAGGCGGCGGACTTCTTCGGGCAGGCGTGGCTCGGCGACCGACACGCGGTTCTGCACCAGCACCTGCGCCTGGTCGAGATCGGTGCCCAGCTTGAAGGTGATGGTCAGCGCCATCGCCCCGTCGCCCGACGAATAGGACGACATGTAGAGCATGCCCTCGACGCCGTTGATCTCCTGCTCGATCGGCGTTGCCACCGTCGCTGCGACCGTCTCGGCGTCGGCGCCCGGATACTGGGCGCGAACGACGATGGTCGGCGGCGCGATCTCGGGATATTGCGCGACCGGCAGCTGGGTATAAGCAATCCCGCCGAGGATCAGCAGGACGATCGAAACGACCGATGCGAAGATCGGACGGTCGACGAAGAAATGTGCGAACCTCATTGCTGCAACTCGGCGGTCTCGGCCCTGGGCGGCAACGTCACCATCTCGACCTTGACCTTGGTGCCGGGCCTGGCGTGCATCAGCCCGTTGACGATGATCGTCTCATCGCCGGTCAGGCCCTGGCGGATCACCCGGTAGCCGTCGAGAAGCGGGCCGGTGCGCACGGGCTTCGCCGACACCATCCCGGCCTCATCCACCAGGAACACGATGCGGCGATCCTGATCGGCGCCGATCGCCTCGTCGGGCACCAGCACGCCGCTATGCGGCAGCGACCCCGGCACGTTGATGCGCCCGAACATGCCTGGCTGGAGAATGCCGTCGGCGTTGGGAAACCTTGCACGCACCCGCATGGTGCCGGTCGCGTTGTCGATCCGGTTCTCGGCAAAATCGAGCTTGCCTTTGAATACCGCCTCCGCGCGGTCGGCGACGCGAACCACCACCTCAAGCCCGCCGGCGCCTTCCTGCATGCTGCCGCCGCGCTCCTTCGCGTCGCGGGCGTAGCTGAAATACAGGCGCTCATCGACGTCGAAATAGAAGTCGATCGGATCGCGCGTAACGATGGTCGTCAGCAAGGTGGAATCCGGCTGCACGAGGTTGCCGACCGACACCAGCCGGCGGTCGATGCGGCCGGACAAGGGCGCCTTGATTTCGGTGAATTCCATGTTCAGTCTGGCCGTCGTCAGCGCAGCCGTCGCGCCCTGCATCTGCGCCTGCGCCGAAAGGTATTCCCGCCGGCGGTCGTCGACCGTCGCGGTTGAGATATTGCCGGTCTTGGCGAGTTCGTCGGCGCGATCCAGCTGCATCTTGGAGAATTCGAGCAGACTCTTGGCGACGTCCACTTGCGACTTGGCGGCATCATAAGCCGCCTGGTACGGACGCTGATCGATGGTGAAGAGCAGGTCGCCCTTGTTGACCAGTGCGCCGTCCTGGAAGCTGACCTTGTCCAGATAGCCGCTGACGCGCGAACGGATGGCGACCTGGTCGAGGGCTTCGAAGCGCCCGACGAACTCGTCGTCTTCGACGATTTCACGGACCACCGGCTTGGCCGCCGTCACCACGGGTAACTGTTGGTCCTGCGCAAACGCAGTGCTGCTGAAAGCCATGCCGAGCAGGAATGCCGCCGACACGGCGGCGCGGGTAAGCCAGCCGGCCGATCGACAGGGTCGCCCGTCCGCGTCGCGATGCAATTGCCCATTCTCTTGGGTGTCCATTTGCGTCCTCGCTCGCTGGACCCGGAGGTCGATTGATCCGCTTCTACGCTCAGGCTTTTCGTCGAAATCAGAGCACTACAGTGTTGTGCATGGCAACATGATCATTTTCGATGTGGGCTGAAATGTCCACCCTGTGGCTGCCCCGCCACCCGCCACTTGCGATGCAGATCCACCAGGCGGTCCGGGGATGCCATTGAGAGGGGGCGGCTAGACCTGGGAACAGACCTTGGTCCCGTCGGGCTGAACGTCCGCAATCCTTCTTCAAACGTTAAAGCCGCCATTTCGCTATCGGCCCCAAACGCGACGTCTGAGTACTGGTTCGGCGATGAACACTCTGGCGCTTGCTGATGTTGAGCGACGTCAGCTTTCGCCCAAACCGCGTCAGCCCTTACACCACCAACCTCCCCTGCTCCGCGTCCTCTGCATTGGGATCGCCCGGCGCGGTCGCCCAGGCGAGCTCCACCAGCGTCACCGTCCGCCTTCCAACCCCGTCGAGCTGGCAGACGATCAGCCCCTGCTCCTCGATATATATCAGCAGGCGCCGGGCGCGGCGTAGCGAGTGCGAGCCGTAGGCGCGGGCGATCGCCGCGTCGCTCGGGCAGGGCCAGCCCTCCTTGGCGGCGCGGGCGATCATCATGAACACGCCTTGCATGTCCTCGGGGAGCAGCGAGGCGCGCGCCGAGACGTCCTGCCAAGCGTCATCGCCTGCCATGTCGGAGCCGAGGCCGGCGCGGGCGCGGGTCAGCATGCGGCGGAACTCCGGCAGGTCCGGCACGACCGAGGCGAGGCCCTCGATGCGGCAGCGGACCACGAACTCCTGATAAAGCACGCCGATGACCCGGAAGCCGGCATCGGGTTGCGCCAGCACGGCGCGCAGCACCCGGTCGACGCGCTCGCGGCGCTCCGCCAAATCCTCGGCGCTGATCGGCGGCTCCACCGCTTCGGGGCGGATTTCCAGCGCCGCCGATTTCGCCGCCATCAGCTGGTCGAGCAGGTCCGGCGACGACCGGCGCTGCGGCCGGACGGTTTCGGGCGGCGGGGCCGCCAGGATGATCGCGCGCGCGTCCTCCAACGCCGATTCCGGCAGCGGCATCAGGCGCGGGGTCGCGTTGCGCGGACTTGTATCGGTCGGGCCGATCCGCAAGCCCAGCGGACGGCGCGACAGCGCCGGGCCGAGCGCCATGAATTGCCCGCGCTCGAGGTCGCGAAAAGCCTCCGCCTGGCGCCGCTCCATGCCGAGCAGGTCGGCGGCGCGCGCCATGTCGATATCGAGAAAGGTCCGGCCCATGAGGAAATTGGAAGCCTCGGCCGCGACGTTCTTGGCAAGCTTGGCCAGCCGCTGGGTGGCGATGATGCCGGCCAGCCCGCGTTTGCGGCCGCGGCACATCAAATTGGTCATGGCGCCGAGCGAGAGCTTGCGCGCCTCGTCGGAAACCTCGCCGGCGACAGCCGGCGCGAACAGCTGCGCTTCGTCAACCACCACCAGCATCGGGTACCAGTGGTCGCGGGCGACCTCGAAAAGCCCGCCGAGAAAGGCGGCGGCGCGCCGCATCTGGTTCTCGGCGTCGAGCCCCTCGAGATTGAGCACCGTGGAGACGCGGTGGATGCGCGCCCGCTCGCCGGCGCTCTGCAGGCCGCGCTCGGTATGCTCCTCGGCGTCGATCACCAGGTGGCCGAAACGGTCGCCCAGCGTCACGAAGTCGCCTTCGGGGTCGATGATGGTCTGCTGCACCCAGGGCGCGCTCTGCTCCAAGAGCCGGCGCAGCAGGTGGGACTTGCCGGAGCCCGAATTGCCCTGCACCAAAAGGCGGGTCGCCAGCAGCTCCTCGAGATCCAGCGCCGCCGGGGCGCCTGCGCTCGTCTGGCCCATCTCGATCGCAACGGTCATGTCTCGACTCTCCTTGCGGAGAGGGCTTATCAATCGCATCACAGCCCGTCGAGCGCGGCATGGCCGGCGCTCCGTGTTGCGCACAGGCTGGATGTCGCGGACGATCGAGGATACGGAACGTACCGTTTCGATTCGATGAGGCTTGTCTCCTCAGGTCGAAAACCGGTACCCGCCTTTCACCGGCTGGGCCTGCCTGGCTTTCTGCGAGCCGGCGCGCGCGGCCGCTGCAAGAATGCTCTCCACAAGATCCTTGTCGCGCAGCGGTTTGCCGAGCAGCGGCACGTCGGGGGGCCGGCCGGCGATCGCGTCGGCATCGGCATATCCGGTTATCATCACCGCCGGCCAATCGGCCCGCAGATTGCGGGCGAACCGAATGACCTCCAGGCCCGAGACGAGCGGCATGGCAAAATCGGTGACGATGACATCGAAATCGTACGGCGCGCGCTCGATCATCGCCAGCGCTTCGGCACCGCCCGCGGCACAGGTAACCGCAAAGCCGTGTTGGCGAAGCGATTGCGCCGTCAGTTCCCGCAGTACGTTGCTGTCGTCGATCAGCAGGACCGATGGATAGTCCTCGCCGGCATTCACGACGCTGTCGTCGGCATCGGATTTCTCGGGGATTTCGACCGGACGCTCGATTGAACGCGGCAGCCAGAGCTGGACGGATGTTCCACTGCCGACGGTGCTTTCAATGCGAAGCGTGCCGCCCGATTGCTTGACGAAACCATGCACCGTGCTCAGACCGAGGCCAGTGCCCTTGCCGACCGGTTTTGTGGTGAAGAACGGTTCGACGACCTTGGCGAGAATGTCAGCCGGTATGCCCGACCCGGTGTCCTTGACGGTGACCACGACATAGTCGCCCGCCGAAATATCCTCGGCTGCACGGCCTAGCGTTCGATTTTGCGCCTCCACGATTATCGTGCCGCCGGACGGCATGGCATCGCGCGCGTTGAAGACCAGGTTCATCAGCGCGAGCTCCAGCTGGCTGGCATCGACATGCGCCGGCCACACAGTGTCGTCGACAAGCCAATCGAAACGGATCAGGCCGCCCAGGACCGGGGCCACCAACCCGTTCATTGTATCGCCGAGCGCGGCGAGGCGCACGGCCTGCGGCCTCAGCGTCTGGCGGCGCGAGAACGCAAGCATGCGGTTGACGAGCTCGGCGCCTTGTTTTGCCGACCGGCGTGTCAGTTCCAGAACCTGCCTGGTCTGTCCATCGAACTCGGCGTGGCGCTCGAGCAATCCCAATCCGCTGAGAATTGCGGCAAGCAGATTGTTGAAATCATGCGCCAGCCCGCCGGTAAGCTTGCCGATCGCGTCGAGGCGCTGCGATTGCAGCAGCTGGTTCTCAAGCTCGCGCCGCTCGGTAACGTCCAGCAACGTGCCGAGGATCTCAGGCTCTTCGCCGTCGGAGCCATTCGACAGGACGCCCTGGTCGAGAAAAATCCGGTAATTGCCGTCGGCGCATTGCCAGCGGAATTCGCAGGTGTAGGAGCCGGCGGCCTTGGTTGCGAGCAGGACCTCCCTCACTCTCGGCAGATCGTCGGGATGAACCCGGCTCAGGCCGAAGCCTGGATCGGCGATCAGCCGTTCGGCAGGAAAGCCGGTCAGGCGTTCGACCCCTTCGGTGACAAAGCTGGCGCCGAACGGCGGCTCCGCCGCCCTTGCGTGGAAGCAGACCGGAAGAGAGCTCAAAATGGCATGCTGCCGCTCCTGGGCGCTGCGCAGGGCTCGCTCGGCCTCGAGCTTTTCCTTCTGCGCCTGCAGTGCCTGGGCCAGCAGCCGTTGCTCGGCAGCCGCCTTTTGCTGGATTTCCAGCGTCTTCTCATGAAGTTCGACGAACACGGCGACCTTGGAACGCAGCATGGCCTGGTCGAAAGGCTTGAACACGTAATCGACCGCGCCGGCGTCGTAGCCGCGCAGCATGTGCGCGTCTTCCTTGTTGATGGCGGTGAGAAAAATTATCGGCGTTCGCCTGGATTGCTCGCGCTGGCGGATCAATCCCGCGGTCTCGTAGCCATCCAGCCGGGGCATCAGCACATCCAGCAGGATGACTGCGAAATCCTCCTTCAGCAGTGCGCGCAACGCCTCTTCGCCCGACTGCACGCAGACGACTTCACCGATAGGGGCCAGAACCTCGCCGATCGCCAGCAGATTGCGCTCGTCGTCATCCACGGCCAGGATGCGCGCCTTTGCCGGCCCTGCTGCCGGCGCCATAACCTCCAGCTTCCTTGCTCCGTTTCTCGACAGTTTCTGCATCGAGCGGCCGTCAGTTCACTGCCATGAGCGTCTTTTCCGGACCATGAACACGGGATCGCGAACGGCCGATCCAGACACGCAGCAATGCCAGCAGCAGATCAAGGTCGACAGGCTTGGCGATGTAGTCGGAGGCGCCGGCGTCGAGGCACTTCTGCCGGTCGCCCTTCATTGCCTTGGCTGTGACCGAGATCAACGGGATATGGGCGATCGCCGGCATGCTGCGGATCTGCCGCATCGTCTCGTAGCCATCCATTTCCGGCATCATGATATCGATCAGTGCCGCATCGATGTCCGGGCTCTGCTCCAGAAGCGCGATACCTTCCCGGCCACGCTCCGCATGCAGCACCTGGATGTCATAGGTCTCGAGAACGCTGGTGAGTGAATAGATGTTGCGGATGTCGTCGTCGACGATGAGGACCTTTGCGCCGGCGAGGTCGAACTTGTCCGGCTGTTCGGCTGCCGCACTATTGTTGTCGTGGCCTCGCCCCGGGAGCGTCGCGGATATCAGGAGAGCCAGCTGCGCGAAATTCTCCGCCCGCGGAACGTCCGCCAATGCCGGATGCAAGGCGAGCGACTGTTGCAGCGCTTCCGGATGAGGCGCAAAGAACAGCAGCCGCGACACCGACTGTCCGAACAGGACGGCAATCTCATCCAGCATCTGGGCGTTGTCCTTGGCCGAGCGGCCAAAGCCGAGCACAACGGCATCATAGTTGGCGATGCCGATATCGTCCGCATTCGCGGCGACGCGGCCGATCGCGGTGACCGAGGTGACGCCGTCGCGGATCGCCTCGATCAGCGAAAGGCGGCGCTCGGGATCGGGATCGGCAATCAGGACGCGGCTCTGGACGCGGAGCTTTCTGGAATGAATATCCTGGAAGACCTTCATCAGTTCGTCCGACGATACGGGCTTGGTTGAAATGCTGGATGCACCCTTGCGGGCAAGCACCTCGATGTCTTCGGCGCCCGAGATGACATGAACGGGAATGTCCTTGGTTTTCGGGTCATGGCGAAGCAGATCGAACAGCACCCAGCCGTCGATATCCGACAGTCCGAGATCGAGCGTGATCGCGTCGGGAACCAGCTTGCGTGCCAAAGCCAGCGTGCCGGAGCCCGCGGTCGACAGGACGCCTTTCAGCCCGGCCGAACGTGCAAGGCCGAGCAGCAAACCGCCGAAGGTCGGGTCGTCCTCCACGATCAGCACGACCCGATCTTCCGACGAGATCGTGTCGCGGTCATCGAGCAATTCGGAGGACGGCGGGCTCGGCTGCGCCGTCGTCGCGGCCACCTCCATCGCCGGCAGCAACGCCGCTTGCGGGGCCAAGGCCATCCGGGGTCCGTCGAATGGAATGACCAGAGTGAACGTCGAACCCTTGCCCGGCGTGCTCTCGACCCTCAATTCGCCGCCAAGCAGCCGGGCAATCTCCCGGCTGATCGAAAGCCCAAGCCCAGTGCCGCCATATTTGCGGCTTGTGGTGCCGTCGGCCTGCTGGAAGGCTTCGAAGATCAGCTTCTGCTTGTCCTGCGGAATACCGATGCCGGTATCGCTGACGACGATCGCGAGCGCCTCCATGGGTTGCGCCGAACCGTTGTGACGGCCCGCCTTTTCGGCCCGGAAATTCAAGCGGACCTCGCCTTGCGAGGTGAACTTGAACGCGTTCGACAAAAGGTTGAGCACGATTTGCTGCAATCGCTTCTCGTCGGTGCGGACGGTCTCCGGAAGCTCGGGATCGACGTTGATGGTGAAGCCAAGTCCCTTGTCGGTCGCCAGTTGCCGGAAGGTTCGCTCCATGTGCTGGCGAAGATGCACCACCGGCATGTCGTTGATGTCGATCGAGACGGTGCCCGATTCGATCTTCGACAGGTCGAGGATGTCGTTGATCAGGCTCAAAAGGTCGGTGCCGGCCGAATTGATGGTGCGCGCGAACTCGACCTGCTTGTCGTTGAGATTGCCCTGCTGGTTGGTTGCGAGCAGGTTTGAAAGGATGAGCAGCGAGTTCAGCGGCGTGCGCAGTTCGTGGCTCATATTGGCGAGGAATTCCGACTTGTATTTCGAGGTAAGCGCCAGCTGCTCGGCCTTCTCCTCCAGCGCCCGCCGCGCCATCTCGATTTCCAGGTTCTTGTTCTCCACCTGCTTCTTTTCGTTCTCGAGCAGCTGCGCCTTTTCCTGCAGCTCCTCGTTGGTGGCGTGCAGCTCCTCCTGCTTCTTGGTCAGTTCGGTCTGACGCGCCTGCAATTCCGAGGTCAGCAGCTGCGACTGCTTGAGCAGGCCTTCGGTACGCATGGTGGCGGCGATGGTGTTGAGAACGATGCCGACGGATTCCATCAGCTGGTTGAGGAAGGACTGGTGCGTGTCGCGGAATTCGCTGAACGAGGCGAGTTCGATGACGGCCTTCACCTCGTCCTCGAACAGAGCCGGAAGAATGATCACGTTCGCCGGCGCGGCATTGCCAAGGCCGGAGGTAACGCGCAGGAAATTCGGCGGCACATTGTCCAGCATGATGGCGCGCTTGTCGGCGGCACTCTGCCCGACAAGCCCTTCACGCAGATCGAGGCGTTGCTTGATTTCCGCCTTGCTTTCGGCGCCATAGGAGGCGGCGAGCTCCAGATAGAATTCATCCTCGTCGCGGTTGGTCACATAGAACACGCCATATTGCGCATTCACCAGCGGGGCGAGTTCGGACATGATGAGGCGCGAGACCGTGGCCAGGTCACGCTCGCCCTGCAGCATGCGCGAGAAGCGGGCGAGATTGGTCTTCAGCCAGTCCTGCTCGGCATTCTTCAGCGTCTGGTCCTTCAGATTGCGGATCATCTCGTTGATGTTGTCTTTCAGCGCCGCCACCTCGCCGGAGGCCTGGACGCTGATCGAGCGGGTCAGATCGCCCTTGGTCACCGCCGTCGACACCTCGGCGATGGCGCGCACCTGGGTGGTCAGGTTGGCCGCGAGCTGATTGACGTTGTCGGTCAGGTCGCGCCAAAGGCCGGCAGCGCCGGGCACCCGGGCCTGGCCGCCGAGCTTGCCTTCGATGCCCACTTCGCGGGCGACGTTGGTCACCTGGTCGGCGAAGGTCGCCAGCGTCTCGATCATGCCGTTGATGGTGTCGGCGAGCGAGGCGATCTCGCCCTTGGCATCGACCGTCAGCTTGCGCTTGAGATTGCCTTGCGCGACCGCGGTCACGACATCGGCGATGCCGCGCACCTGGTTGGTCAGGTTCGTCGCCATCAGATTGACGTTGTCGGTCAGGTCCTTCCAGGTGCCGGCGACGCCCTCGACCCGCGCCTGGCCGCCGAGCTTGCCCTCGGTGCCGACCTCGCGGGCGACACGCGTCACTTCGCCGGCAAAGGAGTTCAGCTGGTCGACCATGGTGTTGATCGTCGATTTCAGCTCCAGGATCTCGCCCTTGACGTCGACGGTGATCTTCTTCGACAGGTCGCCGCGCGCCACAGCGGTGGTCACCTCGGCGATGTTGCGGACCTGGCCGGTCAGGTTCTCGGCCATCGAATTCACATTGTCGGTCAGATCCTTCCAGGTGCCGGCAACGCCGCGCACCTGCGCCTGGCCGCCGAGCTTGCCTTCGGTGCCGACCTCGCGCGCCACGCGCGTCACCTCCGAGGCAAAGGAATTCAGCTGGTCGACCATCGTATTGATGGTGTCCTTCAGCTCGAGGATCTCGCCGCGCACATCGACGGTGATCTTCTTCGACAGGTCGCCCAGCGCCACTGCCGTCGTCACCTCGGCGATGTTGCGCACCTGGCCGGTCAGATTGGCGGCCATCGCATTGACGTTGTCGGTCAGGTCTTTCCAGGTGCCGGCGACGCCGCGCACCTGCGCCTGGCCGCCGAGCTTGCCGTCCGAACCGACTTCGCGCGCCACGCGCGTCACCTCGGAGGCGAAGGAATTCAGCTGGTCGACCATCGTATTGATGACGTCCTTGATCTGCAGGATCTCGCCCAATGCATCGACGGTGATCTTCTGGGTCAGGTCGCCGGTCGCAATCGCGGTTGCTACCTTGGAGACGTCGCGTAATTGCACGGTCAGATTGCCGGCCATGGCATTGACGTTGTCGGTCAAATCTTTCCAGGTGCCGCCGACGCCCTCGACATGCGCCTGACCGCCGAGCTTGCCCTCCGACCCCACTTCGCGCGCCACACGCGTCACTTCCGAGGCGAAGGAATTGAGCTGATCGACCATCGTGTTGACGGTGTCCTTGAGCTCGAGGATTTCGCCCTTGACGTCGACGGTGATCTTCTTCGACAGGTCGCCGCGGGCAACGGCGGTCGTCACCTCGGCGATGTTGCGGACCTGGCCGGTCAGGTTGGCGGCCATCAGGTTGACGTTATCGGTCAGGTCCTTCCAGGTGCCGCCGACGCCCTTCACCTCGGCCTGGCCGCCGAGCTTGCCTTCGGTTCCGACCTCGCGCGCCACACGCGTCACTTCCGAGGCGAAGGAATTGAGCTGGTCGACCATCGTGTTGATGGTGTCCTTGAGCTCGAGGATTTCGCCCTGCACGGCGACGGTGATCTTCTTCGACAAGTCGCCCGAAGCGACCGCAGTCGTCACCTCGGCGATGTTGCGGACCTGGCCGGTCAGGTTCTCGGCCATCGAATTGACGTTGTCGGTCAAGTCCTTCCAGGTGCCGGCGACGCCGCGCACCTGAGCCTGGCCGCCGAGCTTGCCCTCGGTGCCGACCTCGCGGGCGACACGCGTCACTTCGCCGGCAAATGAGTTCAGCTGGTCGACCATGGTGTTGATGGTCGATTTCAGTTCGAGGATCTCGCCCTTGACGTCGACCGTGATTTTCTTCGACAGGTCGCCAAGCGCCACGGCCGTGGTCACCTCGGCGATATTGCGCACCTGGCCTGTCAGATTTTCGGCCATCAGGTTCACGTTGTCGGTCAGGTCCTTCCAGGTGCCGCCGACACCTTCGACGCGCGCCTGACCGCCGAGCTTGCCTTCTGTACCGACTTCGCGCGCGACGCGCGTCACTTCCGAGGCGAAGGAATTGAGCTGGTCGACCATCGTGTTGATGGTGTTCTTGAGTTCGAGGATTTCGCCTTTCACGTCGACGGTAATCTTCTTCGACAGGTCGCCGGAAGCGACGGCGGTCGTCACCTCGGCGATGTTGCGCACCTGCCCGGTCAGGTTCGTCGCCATGGCGTTGACGTTGTCGGTCAGGTCCTTCCAGGTTCCGGCCACACCTTTCACGCGAGCCTGGCCGCCCAGCTTGCCTTCGGTGCCGACCTCGCGCGCCACGCGCGTCACTTCCGAGGCGAAGGAGGCCAGTTGCCCGACCATGGTGTTGACGATCTTGCCGATGCGCAGAAACTCGCCGCGCAGCTGCCGGCCGTCGATTTCGACCATCATCGTCTGCGACAGGTCACCCTTGGCCACCGCGCCGATGACGCGCGCCACTTCGGCCGTCGGCTGAACCATGTCCTCGATCAGATCGTTGACGGAACGGACGCTCGATTCCCAACTGCCGGTGGCGTTGCGGACACGGCCGCGTTCGCCGATCCGGCCATCCTTGCCGACGACCTTGCTGAGGCGTTCGAACTCGCGCGTGACCTGATCGTTGAGTTCTACGATTTCGTTGAAGGTGTCGGCGATCTCGGAATCAAGGCCGGCGTAGACATTGTCGATGCGAACGGAGAAATCACCGCTCCGAAAAGCCTTCAGCGCGTTCAGTATTTGACGACGGTCCAATTGCCTTGTGGATGCAAGCACGCTCACAGCGCCCCTCCCAGCTCACGGATTTCTTGAATGTCCCGGTGAAACTGTCCCCTGCGGCCGACACAACTCCCCGCAAGCGCAAGAACGCGGCATGCTCGATTTGGTTCCAGACGAAATTGCCGCTATGCGGCAGGAATTTCGCAGCCGCATTCACGAAACGACGAGCAACAAAGATCCATAATGATTGTATCGATCAATATTTCTGCCCAACGGAACATCTCGAAAAAACTCTCGTTGGTATAGATCGCGATCCAGCGATGCAACTCGATGGAGACACTAAGATGATGAAAATTCTCTCTGCATCCCTACTTGCTATCGGCCTGGCCACATCTGCCATGGCACAATCCATGGGCTCCGGGACCGGAAGCGCCGATGGCAATACCGGCGTCAACACAGGCACTTCCGGCGGCAACACCGGGACCGGCAGCGCAACTACCCCGAACACAATCGATCCGAACGCAACGAACGCTACCACGCCGCAGACAAACGGTATGGAGGATCGCTGCAAGGATACGGCGGGCAGCGATACCGACAACAACACACCCAGCGGCGCTATGACGTCGGATATGCAGAACTGCAACAAGTAACGGAGTTTTGCGCAGCGGTCATTTCAGCCCGCGGCCTGGTCCAGACCGGTGCTCGCGGTTCAAACCACAGCCAGAAATATGCACAGACCGGGCACGGGCTCATTACTTCTGAATGGATCGGCGAGCCCAAGCCGGGCGGCCGATTAACTAGTCTCAGCTAGGTTCTGCGATAGGCGGCGGCCAGCCCGGCGGGCGGGGCGGCCGTTCTGCTGATTTTCGCGGAGAGAACTGGTGGAGCCAATCGGAATCGAACCGACGACCTCTTGAATGCCATTCAAGCGCTCTCCCAACTGAGCTATGGCCCCACTCCGGCAGTTCACCGGCGCCGTTTCCGGCGAAGAGATCCGGCGCGGGTTCTAGACCGCGCCGTTAGTGAAGGCGGCTTCTAACCCCGCCTTCAGTCAATATCAAGCCTTCAAGAACCGCTTTTTCTAAGCAGCGCCGCGAAAGCCGGCGAATGCGGTTCGCTCAGACTTCGTCGTCGTCTTCGCCGACGCCGATCATGTCGGCAACGTCGTCGTCTTCTTCCTCCTCGTCGGCGAGGAACGTGTCATCCTCGTCATCGCCAAGGTCAACGTCGTCTTCGTCATCGCCGAGATCGGGAAGCTCGTCGGCCTTCGCGTCCTCGTCCGCCTCTTCGAGCGAGACGACCTCGACGCCCTCTTCCTCCTCGGCGTCCACTTCCTTCTCGGCAACTTCCTCTTCCTCCTCGAGGGCGGCGATCTTGCCTTCTTCGAAATAGGAGCGCGGATAGCTCTTGCCCGTGTAAGGCGAGACGATCGGGTCCTTGTTCAAGTCATAGAATTTTCGACCTGTCTCCGGGTCGATGCGTTTGGTGCCAAGTTCGGGTTTTGCCACAGCAAGCCTCGTCGATGAAAGTTTGGTCCCCTTAACCAGAGTTTACGGCGCTGTCAAAGCGAAAAGCCGGCGTCCCAAAAAGCTTGAATTCGAAGGCCTTCATACCAAGGGGATGACCATTTCGGCACGCCATGATAGGAGACCCCGCAAACCAGCAGAAAATGGCCGGCCGCCGGCGTTTCCAGGAAAGAACCATGTCGCACACTGCCGCCCCGAAGCAGGCCACCGCCCGCAAATCATCTGGCCTTTCAGGCGCGGCACGGGTGCCGGGCGACAAGTCGATCTCGCACCGCTCGTTCATGTTCGGTGGCCTGGCCTCCGGCGAAACCCGCATCACCGGGCTGCTGGAAGGCGAGGATGTGATGCGTACGGGCGCTGCCATGAAGGCCATGGGCGCCCATATCGAGAAGCATGGCGCTGAGTGGGTGATCCGCGGTACCGGCAACGGCGCGCTGCTGCAGCCGGAAGGCCCGCTCGATTTCGGCAATGCCGGCACCGGCTCACGCCTCACCATGGGCCTGGTCGGCACCTATGACATGGAAACCACCTTCATCGGCGACGCCTCGCTGTCCGGCCGGCCGATGGGCCGGGTGCTCGAGCCGCTCCGCCAGATGGGCGTGCAGGTGCTGAAGGCGACGCCCGGCGACCGCATGCCGATCACGCTGCACGGGCCCAAGCACGCCGCTCCGATCACCTACCGCGTGCCGATGGCATCGGCACAGGTCAAGTCGGCGGTGCTGCTGGCTGGGCTGAACACGCCGGGCATCACCACCGTCATCGAGCCGGTTATGACGCGCGACCATACCGAAAAAATGCTCAAGGGGTTCGGCGCCAATTTGTCGGCCGAGACCGACGAGCGCGGCGTGCGCCACATTTTCATCGAAGGCCAGGGCAAGCTCATGGGGCAGACGATCGCGGTGCCTGGCGACCCCTCCTCGGCCGGCTTTCCGCTGGTGGCGGCGCTGATCGTGCCGGGTTCGGACATTACAATCGAAAACGTGCTGATGAACCCGACCCGCACTGGACTTCTGTTGACGCTGCAGGAAATGGGCGGCCGGATCGATATAATCGAGCCGCGCAACGAAGGCGGCGAGGATGTTGCCGATCTGCGCGTGCGTTACTCCGAGCTGAAAGGCGTCACCGTGCCGCCCGAACGGGCGCCGACCATGATCGACGAGTATCCGGTGCTTGCCGTGGCGGCCAGCTTCGCCGAGGGCGAGACGCTGATGCTCGGGCTGGAAGAACTTCGGGTGAAGGAATCCGACCGTCTGTCGGCAGTGGCCGAAGGGCTGAAGCTCAACGGCGTGGACTGCAGCGAAGGCGAGGCCTCGCTTGTCGTGCGCGGAAAACCCGGCGGCAAGGGCCTCGGCCAGCATCCCAACGGACAGGGCACCATCGTCCAGACCCATCTCGACCACCGCATCGCCATGAGTTTTCTGGTTATGGGGCTGGCGACGGAAAAGCCCGTGACCATCGACGACCAGGCGATGATCGCGACCAGCTTTCCGGAATTCATGGGTCTGATGAAAGGGCTTGGGGCGGAGATCGAGTAGCTTGATAGCAATCAATAGCCTTGGGGGTTGGGGCCAAACTGGAACGTCGGCGGGACAGCGCCCCCCTCTGTCCTGCCGGACATCTCCCCCACAAGGAGGGAGATTGGCAGCTTCGGCGCTCCGCTCAATCCTGCGACGTAGACAATTGGCGAAAGCCGCGATGGCCGCCGATCTCCCCCCAAGTGGGGGAGATGTCCGGCAGGACAGAGGGGGGCGCGAAGGATCGCCACGCCTATCTGGATCATTGCGCTTTTCGATTCCGGTGGGCGGCCAATGACCTCAACTTTCACCATCGCCATCGACGGACCTGCCGGCGCCGGCAAAGGCACCCTCGCTCGGCGACTCGCCGATCACTACCGGCTGAACCTGCTCGACACCGGCCTTACCTATCGCGCGGTGGCGCATGCGCTGCTCCGGCTCGGCCTGCCGCTCGACAATGTTTCGGCCGCTGAAACCGCGGCCCGGCAGGTCGATCTGGCAAAGCTCGACCGCGCAGTGCTTTCGGCACACGCCGTTGGCGAGGCGGCTTCGAAAGTGGCAGTGATCCCGTCGGTGCGGCGCATCCTGGTCGAGAAACAGCGTGACTTCGCAAGAACACCGCCTGGCGCGGTGCTCGACGGCCGCGACATCGGCACCGTCGTCTGTCCCGATGCCGACGTAAAACTCTATGTCACGGCAAGTGCCGAGGTGCGGGCAAAGCGGCGGCTGGATGAAATCGAGAGCATCGGCGGCACTGCCAATTTCGACGAAATCCTTGCCGATATCGTGCGCCGCGACGAGCGCGATATGGGCCGCATGGACTCGCCCTTGAAGCCGGCCGCCGATGCGCACTTGCTCGACACGTCGGAAATGGCTATAGAAGCCGCGTTTCTGGCAGCTCAGGCGATCATCGACGATGTCCTGGCCAAGAGAAACGAAGCCTGAGCCGGGTTTTCCTGCCGCCGCCGATTGCCGGCGACAAAAAGACTTCCCATATCGGGTATGAACCAGCCTGCCAGCATTCTTCATGCGCCGGAATTGCCGCTCAAGGGCGGCCAAGGGCTTTTTGCCCGGAACGCTGGCAGGCCAACGCAACGCTAACCCACGGCGCCCGCCCCGCGACAGATTGCGGGGCATTCCAGGAGAAACTATGTCAGTTGCAAATCCCACTCGCGATGATTTCGCGAGCCTGCTCGAAGAATCATTTTCCGCCGGCCATTCCGGCGAAGGCCAGGTCGTCAAGGGCATCATCACCGCCATTGAGAAGGACATGGCCATCATCGACGTCGGCCTCAAGGTCGAAGGCCGCGTGCCGCTGAAGGAATTCGGCGTCAAGGGCAAGGACACGACGCTCAAGGTCGGCGACACGGTCGAGGTCTATGTCGAGCGTATCGAGAACGCGCTTGGCGAAGCCATGCTGTCGCGCGAAAAGGCCCGCCGCGAAGAGAGCTGGGTCCGTCTCGAAGAGAAGTTCACCAAGGGCGAACGCGTCGAAGGCGTCATCTTCAACCAGGTCAAGGGCGGCTTCACCGTCGACCTCGACGGTGCCGTGGCCTTCCTGCCGCGCAGCCAGGTCGACATCCGCCCGATCCGCGACGTCTCGCCGCTGATGCACAACCCGCAGCCCTTCGAGATCCTCAAGATGGATCGCCGCCGCGGCAACATCGTGGTGTCGCGCCGCACCGTGCTCGAGGAAAGCCGCGCCGAACAGCGTTCGGAAATCGTGCAGAACCTCGAAGAAGGCCAGGTGGTCGAAGGCGTCGTCAAGAACATCACCGACTATGGTGCGTTCGTCGACCTCGGCGGCATCGACGGCCTTCTGCACGTCACCGACATGGCATGGCGCCGCGTCAACCATCCGACCGAAATCCTCAATATTGGCCAGACGGTCAAGGTGCAGATCATCCGCATCAACCAGGAAACCCACCGCATCTCGCTCGGCATGAAGCAGCTCGAGAGCGATCCGTGGTCCGAGATCGGCACCAAGTTCCCGATCGGCAAGAAGATCAAGGGTACCGTCACCAACATCACCGACTACGGCGCGTTCGTCGAGCTGGAGCCGGGCATCGAAGGCCTCATCCACGTTTCGGAAATGTCGTGGACCAAGAAGAACGTGCATCCCGGCAAGATCCTGTCGACGACGCAGGAAGTCGACGTGGTGGTGCTCGAAGTCGATCCGGCCAAGCGCCGCATCTCGCTCGGCCTCAAGCAGACGCTGGAGAACCCGTGGGAGGCCTTCGCGCGCAGCCACCCGGTCGGCAGCCAGGTTGAGGGCGAGGTCAAGAACAAGACCGAGTTCGGCCTGTTCATCGGCCTCGAAGGCGACGTCGACGGCATGGTCCACCTTTCCGACCTCGACTGGACCCGTCCGGGCGAGCAGGTGATCGAAGAGTACAATCGCGGCGACATGGTCAAGGCGCAGGTGCTCGACGTCGACATAGACAAGGAGCGCATCTCGCTCGGCATCAAGCAGCTGGCCAAGGACACGGTCGGCGAAGCAGCGACGTCAGGCGAACTGCGCAAGAACGCAGTCGTCACCTGCGAGGTTATCGGCGTGAAGGATGGCGGTCTGGAAGTGCGGCTGGTCGACAGCGGCATCGAGACCTTCATCAAGCGCTCCGATCTCAGCCGTGACCGCGACGAGCAGCGCCCCGAGCGCTTCACCGTCGGCCAGAAAGTCGACGCCCGTGTCATCGCCTTCGACAAGAAGACCCGCAAGCTGCAGGTCTCGATCAAGGCCCTGGAAATCGCCGAAGAGAAGGAAGCGGTCGCCCAATACGGTTCGACCGACTCCGGCGCTTCGCTGGGCGATATTTTGGGTGCCGCGCTGAAGAAGCAGGGCAGCTAAGCCAACACCGCGCCTCGCGCGGGTTATAAACGAAACAAAAGCCCCGCCGGAACGATCCGGCGGGGCTTTTGCTTGTGACCTTTTGCTTGCGACGGACCGCAGGCTCAGGCCCGGCCGTAGAGTGGCACCAGCGTGCCGCTGATCGCCATGTTGGCCGGCGAGGCGAGATAGGCAATGGCCTCGGCGGCCGCTTCAAGGCTGACCCATCTGCTGAAATCTGCGTTCGGCATGTCAGCCCGGTTGGCCGGCGTGTCGAGCGTCGAGGGCGCCACGGCGTTGACCAGGATGCCGTTGCCCTTCAGCTCTTCGGCTATCGCCACGGTCATCGCGGCGACTGCCGCCTTGGCGGCGGCGTAGGCCACCTTGCCGGAGCCGCGCCGCGGATCGAGCCCGGCTCGCGCGGTGACATTGACGATGCGGCCCGGCACGGAAGATTCCAGCATCGAGCGTATCGCCGCGCGGCAGCACAGGAAGGTGGTGCGGGCATTGGTGTCCATCATCTCGGCGAAGGAGGCGGGCTCGATCTTCTCGACCGGCGCGGCGGTGAAGCCGCCGGCCAGATGCACCGATGCCCATAAATTCGGAACGCTGGCATAGAAGGCGTCGACCTTGGCAGGGTCGGCAAGGTCGACATTGTGCGCCAGCCTGACGCGGTCATGCGCCGGAAAGGGAAAATGCGCAGGCGCGGCAGCGTGGGCATTGGGCACATGGCAGATCGCGCCCTGCTCCAGCAGTTTTCCTACGACCGCGCCGCCAAGGGCACCGGTGCCGCCGGTCACCACGATATGTCTGCCGTCCAGTGTTTCCGTCATATTCGACCGCTCCGTCATTGCGCGCCGCCGATGCGGAAGGTCGCGCCTTTCGCGCGATCACTCAACCGAAATCTCGATGACGTAAGGTCGTCCAGTCGCCCGCGCGCGCCCGAGCGCGTCCGCCAAGCCGCCAGTGCCAGAAATCCGCTCGGCGGCAATGCCGTAGGCTTCGGCCAATTTGCAGAAATCCGGCGGTGCCGGGGAGACGCCGACCGGCTCGACGCCGACGTCGAGCATCGAGGTTTCGATCTCGCGGTAGCCACGATTGTTCCAGACGGCGAAGATCACCGGCGCCGCCGCGTCGAGCGCGGCGCCCAGTTCCGGCAGGGTGAACTGGAAGCCGCCGTCGCCGGTGAGGCAAACGACCGGCGCCTCAGGCCTGGCAAGGACGGCACCGATCGCCGCCGGCGGGCCATAGCCGAGCGCGCCGAAGCCGGTGGCCGCGTTGAACCAGCCGCCCGGCCGGTCGTGATCGTAATAGAGGTTGGCGGCGTAGACCGGCTGGGTCGAATCGCCGACGATGATCGCGCCAGGCAGCGCATCGCGGATCGTCTCGACGGCTCGCAATTGCGCCTGCATGGCCGGGCCGATCTCGGCAAAGGCCGCCTGCCGCGTCGCGGCGGCGCGGGCTGAACCATCATCCAATGGCGTCTCGTGCGTGCCGATTTCGGCAAGCAGCGCCTTGAGCGCCGCTCCGCAATCGGCCTGGATCGAAATCCGCGCAGGCCGGCGGGCAAGCTGGTCGGCGCCGATGTCGATGCGGATCAGGTTGGCGGGCAGGACAAAACCGCCGTCGCCATAGCCATCATAGTCGGTCGGACCGAATTCGGTGCCGGCGGCAATGACCAGGTCGGCATCGGCGATCAGCGCACGCACCGCCTTCAGGCTGGGGCTGGCCGGCACGCCAAGTGGATGACGATAGAGCAGGCCGCGCGCATTGGCGGTCTGGACGACCGGCGCTCCCAGCCTCTCGGCCAGGTGCTGCAACGGCGCTTCGGCCGCTTTGGCGCCGCCGCCGGCCAGGATAAGCGGCCGGCGGGCAGACGCGCATAGCCTTGCCGCCTCGGCAATCGCCGCCACATCCGGCTCGGGCGGCGCTGAACTCCGCAGCAGCGGCACGATGCCGTTGGCAGGCAGGCTCATGACATCGGTCGGGATCTCGATGTGCACCGGACCCGGACGCGAGGATGAGAACAGCGCAAAGGCGCGGGCGAGCACGCCGGGCAGTTCGCCGGCCTCGGTGACACGGTGCGAAAACAGCGCCACCTTCTCCATCATGCCGCGCTGGTCCGGCAGTTCATGCAGATGGCCAAGGCCTTTGCCCAGCGTCGGTGTGGCGTTGACGCCCGAGATTACCAGCATCGGCACCGAATCGGCGCGCGCCTGGCCCATGGCGGTGATGGTGTTGGTCAGCCCCGGCCCGGTGATGACGAAAGCGATACCCGGCCTGCCGCTGGCGCGCGCATAGCCGTCAGCCATGAAGCCGGCGCCCTGCTCGTGGCGCGGCGTGATGTGACGGATCTTCGACCGCGCCAGCCCGCGGTAGAGCTCGACCGTGTGCACGCCGGGGATGCCGAAGACGATGTCGACGCCGTGCGCTTCGAGCAAGGTGATGAGCGCTTCGCCAATGGTCGTCATTGTCTTAGCACCGGGCGTGTGAGGCAGGTCGGGCCGCCCTCGCAGGCAATGCACAGCGCATCGGCCTCGAATGTCGAGACCGTACAGCCAGCGGCCTGCATGGCAGCCGCCGTCTTCGGAAAACCGGCAACGGCGATAACCTGGCGCGGCGCGGTCGGCAGGACATTGAGGCTGAGCCCATTCGAGGCGAAGAATTCGTCGGCATCGCCGTCGACCAGCCGAATGCCACGTTCGCGCAGCATCTGATGGAAGGCGACCGGCAGGAGGGGCGCATAGACCAGCGCCAGATCGTCGGCGAGCGGGCTGATCACCGACATCAGGTGCAGGCAGGCCTCCTCGCCCTGCCAGAGCGGCAGGTCGAAGCCATAGACCTGGATGCCCTTGGGCGAAAGCAGGTTGGAGAGCTGCTGGATGCCGTGCTGATTGGTGCGCACGCCGCGGCCGATGGCCAGCGTGTTTGCATCCACCCACACGCAGTCGCCGCCCTCGACCTGGCCGGGAGCCTCGATTCGGCCGAGGACGGGGATGCCCATGCGCCCATAGGCTGCCTCGTGGAGGCTGGGCTCGGGCCGGCGCAGCGCCTTGCCCATGGCAAGGATGACCGCGCCATGGTCGGTCATCAGCGAGGGATCGTGGGTAAAAACCGAATCGGCAAGCCCGTCGTCGGCGTCACTCAGCCATTCGATCTCAGCGCCTGAGGCCGAAATCAGCCTGGCCAGCGCATCATGCTGGACCGCCGCTTTTTGCGGATTGAAGCCGGGGCCATAGTGCCACTCCAGCGCTTCGGCCCGACGCATGGCGCCGGCAGCGGAGCGCATCAGCACGCGCTGCAGCGTCCCGGCCATCGACTGCGACCCGTATGCTTTGCCCACTAAATTCTCCTGAAACGCGCCCCTCCTGCCAATAGCCACTCGGCAGGCGGTGATCAATGGTCCAAAAAACTGCGGTTGACGGAGACAAGCGGAACGGTCCATCTTGAGAATCGGAACGCTGTCCAGTGACGGGTAATGGGTAAAAAATTCCAGCAACCACTGCCTCGGCTGCTCCGCGGGGCGCCGCGACGATGACAGCGCCGGCCACCGCCCTGAAGCATACGGCGCAGAACGGCGCCGCCGAAGCCATCCACGTCGAGAACCTGCACAAGAATTTCGGCAAGCTGCACGTACTGAAGGGCGTTTCGCTGTCAGCGCGCGACGGCGAGGTGATCGCCATCATCGGCGGCAGCGGCTCGGGCAAATCGACGCTGCTGCGCTGCATCAACTGCCTGGAGAACCCGACCAGCGGCATTATCCGGGTCAATGGCGAAGAGATAAAGCTGAAGGCCGACAGCTACGGCCACACCGTGCCCGCAGACCGCAAGCAGATCGAACGCATCCGCTCCAAGCTTGGCATGGTCTTCCAGAACTTCAATCTGTGGAGCCACATGACGTTGATCGAGAACGTCATCGAGGTTCCCGTGCATGTGCTCGGCGTCAAGCGCGATGTGGCGATCGGCGAGGCGGAAAAATTGCTCGCCCGCGTTGGCCTGGCCGAAAAACGCGACGTCTATCCTGCCTATCTGTCGGGCGGCCAACAGCAGCGCGCCGCGATCGCCAGGGCGCTGGCCATCAATCCGCGCGTCATGCTGTTCGATGAGCCGACTTCGGCGCTCGACCCGGAACTCGTCGGCGAGGTGCTGAAGGTGATCGGCGACCTGGCGCGCGAAGGCCGCACCATGGTGCTGGTCACCCATGAGATGAAGTTTGCCCGCGAGGTCGCGACGCATGTCGTCTACCTCCACAACGGGCTGGTCGAGGAAGAAGGGCCGCCGGAACAGATCTTCGGCGCACCAAAATCCGAAAGGCTGAAGCAGTTCATCCGCAACATCAGTTAAACCGTGGGCGGACGAAAACCGGGAACAACAACAAACTGGGAGTCATGACGATGAAGATTATTCTCAAGACCTTTGCGGCAGCGCTGCTGCTTGGCGTTGCCGCCGTGGGCGTGGCCAAGGCCGATCCGGTCAAGATCGGTGTCGCTGCCGAGCCCTATCCGCCGTTCACCTCGCCGGATGCTTCCGGCAAATGGGTCGGTTGGGAAATCGAATTCATCGACGCTGTCTGCACCGAAGAGAAGCTCGACTGCGTCATCACGCCGGTCGCCTGGGACGGCATCATCCCGGCGTTGACGACCAAGAAGATCGACGTCATCGCCAGCTCGATGTCGATCACCGACGAACGCAAGAAGACGATCGACTTCTCCGACAAATATTACAACACCCCGACTGCGATCATCGGGCCGAAGGACCAGAAGTTCGGCTCGACACCGGAGGACCTCAAGGGCAAGATCATCGGCGTCCAGGTCTCGACCGTACACGCCGACTACGCCAAGAAGCACTTCGCCGACGCGGCGGAAATCAAGGAATACCAGACCCAGGACGAGGCCAACCAGGATCTTGCCGCCGGCCGGGTCGACGCGGTGCAGGCCGATTCCATCGCCCTCGACGCCTTCCTGAAATCGGACCAGGGCAAGCAATGCTGCGATCTGAAAGGCATGGTCGCGCCGGATCTGGCCATTCTCGGGCCCGGCGTCGGCGCCGGCGTCCGCAAGGAAGACACCGAGTTGAAGGAAAAGATCAACGCCGGCATCAAGGCCATCCGCGCCAACGGCAAATATGACGAGATTTCGAAGAAGTACTTCGACTTCGACATTTACGGTGCCGACACGCAGTCGAACTGACGGCCTCATCCATGAGCGATTAACCACGCGGCCCCGATAGAGCCGCGTGGTTCGTCGAAATACATCGACGCGAGCTTCCGCGGGCGGAGATCGCTGGCGGTTTTAGCGCCAGCAATTCGAGGGCGACGCTGATCGACGCATTTGTTCCGACTTGGGCTGCCTCTGCCATCGCGCTTCTCTCGCCCGTGCCGCCGGGCTGGGGTGGAACGCTCATCGTCGGGCTGCTCCATACGATCGAGATCGCGGTCGGCGCCACCGGTCTCGGCCTTTTGATCGGCATCGGCGGCGCCTCCGGCAAGCTATATGGTGGTCCGGTGGTGCGCGATCTCCTGGCAGTCTATACGACCGTCGTGCGCGCCGTGCCGGAGCTGGTGCTGATCCTTCTGCTCTATTACGCCGGTACCGACCTGATCAATCAGATGCTGACGGCAATGGGCTATCAGCGCATGGACATTAGCGGGCTGGCGGCCGGCATTGCCGTGCTCGGCTTCGTCCAGGGCGCCTATTCGACCGAGGTGATCCGCGGCGCGATCCTTGCCATTCCGCAGGGCCAGATCGAAGCCGCGCGCGCCTATGGCATGTCTCCCGGCCTGCTGCTGCGGCGCATCACGCTGC
This sequence comes from Mesorhizobium sp. M1273, assembly GCF_040318195.1. Taxonomy (NCBI): domain Bacteria; kingdom Pseudomonadati; phylum Pseudomonadota; class Alphaproteobacteria; order Hyphomicrobiales; family Phyllobacteriaceae; genus Mesorhizobium; species Mesorhizobium sp. M1273. The sequence continues at coordinate 122,070 of NZ_JAMYLV010000008.1, forward strand.
CGGCGATGCTGCCGTTCGCCATACCCGGCCTTGCCAATCTCTGGCTGATCGCCACCAAGGACACAGCCCTGCTGGCGGTCGTCGGCTTTTTCGAGCTGACATTGGCGACACGGCAGGCGGCCGGCGTCACCAAAGCCTATCTGACATTCTTTATCGCCGCCGGCGCGATCTACCTTCTGTTGACGCTGGTTTCGAATCTGATCATCGGCCGTATCGAGACATGGGCCCGCCGCGGCATGCCGTCGCTCAAGGAGGCCCGGTGATGGCTGACCCCGCGATGACTGGCGAAGCGGCGGCCGTCGTGATAGCCGCACGCGCTTCGCTGTGGCTGAAGCCGCATCGTATCGTGCTGATCCTGATCGCGCTGGGACTGGTTTTGGCGGCGGCCGTCTTCATGCGCTGGGACTGGCTGCCGAAATATTACGGGATGGGATTGCTCGGCATCTGGCGCGCGCTGTGGATTCTTGCCGTCACCTGCACGCTGGGCTTCCTGCTCGCCATGCCGCTCGGACTGGCACAAGCCGCAGGCTCTTTCTGGTTCGCGGCGCCCGCCAAGGCCTTCTGCACGGTCATCAGGGGAACGCCGCTGCTGCTGCAGCTCTGGTTGCTCTATTACGGGCTGGGCTCGCTGTTTCCACAATATCCATGGATTCGCGAGTCCTGGATGTGGCCCTATCTGAGGCAGGCATGGCCCTATGGCGTGCTCGGGCTGACGCTGTCCTTCGCCGGCTATGAGGGCGAGGTGATGCGAGGCGCTTTTGCCGGCGTACCGAAAGGCCAATTGGAAGCCGCCCGCGCCTTCGGCATGAGCCGGTGGAGGATTTTCCGGCGAATCTGGCTGCCGCAGGCCTTCTACCGCGCGCTGCCGACACTGACGGGCGAAATCGTGCTGCAGCTGAAATCGACGCCGCTGGTGGCGACCATCAGCGTGATCGACATATTCGCCGTCTCTTCAAAGGTGCGTCAGGATACCTACCTCACCTATGAACCCTTGCTGCTCCTGGCGTTGATCTATATGGCGATCACCGGCATCCTCGTCTTCACCCTGGGCAAGATCGAGGCGCGGATTCCGAACAAGATTGGTTAGGTGAATGGTGAATGGTCAGTAGTGAGTAGCCCGTAGTGTTTCCGGCTAAATCCCACTCACCATTCACCCATTCCCTCAGATATTCATGGCAATCACAATGCAACTCAGTCTCGACCAGGCGACAGGGCTGTGCCGGATGGCCGCACTTGGCGCTGGCGCCAACGAAGAGGCGGCGCAGTCGCTGGCTGCCTCGATCGTCGCGGCCGAGGCGGAAGGACTGTCGACCGTTGGGCTGTCGCACTTCATCGATTATCTCGAAGCGCTGGAAGCCGGCCGCATCGACGGCAACGCCGATCCGGTGATCACCAGGCCGGCGCTCGCGGTCTATCTCTCCGATGCGCGCGGCGGACTGGCGCATACCGGTTTCGACCGCACGATCGATGAACTCGCCAAGGCGGCGCGGCTGTTCGGCGTCGCGATTTTTTCGCAGAAGAATGCCTATACGTGCGGCGCGCTCGGCTATTTCACCGGAAGGCTGGCCGCGCAGGGATTGGTGTCGTTCGCCGCCACCAACGGCCCGGCCGTGCTTGCCGGCTCGGGCTCGGTCAAGCCGGTCTACTGCACCAACCCGATGTCCTTTGCGGCACCCGCCGACGGGGCGGCGCTGGTCATCGACCAATCGTCGAGCGCCACCGCCTTCGTCAACATCCGCAAGGCGGCCGAGGACGGCAAGAAGATACCCGAAGGCTGGGCACTGGATGCGAGCGGCAATCCGACCACGGACCCGGCAGCTGCAATGAAGGGCGCCATGCTTGCCTTCGGCGGCCAGCGCGGCGCCAACATCGCGCTGATGGTCGAGGTGCTGGCTGCGGGCCTGTCGGGCGCCAACTGGTCGCTCGATGCGCCATGGTTCAGCGGCGGGCCGGACAGTCCGGGGACCGGCCTGTTCGTGCTTGCCGTCGAGCCCAAGCTGCTCGATCCGGACTTCGAAAAGCGGATGAAGGATCAACTCGACCGGCTGCGGCGGCGCTATGGCGTGCATGTGCCGGGGCGTGCCCGGGCCGAGGCCGCGGAGAAGGCGGCGGCGCGCGGCATAAGCGCGCCGAAAGCCGTGGTGCAGCGCATTTCCGAATTCGCCGCCCGCTATTCGTCCTGAAGAAATTCGTTTGTCCGATGAGCGGCTGAGAACGCCTGCCGATCCGGCAGCGCGAGCCTACTTCCCGCAATAATGATCGTTGATGACGTTCGCCGCATTCGCGTCCGGCCCTACCCTGTTGTAGGAGCAGGGTTCGGCGGCCGTCGTGAACAGGTGGTTGTCATAGTAGCGCGGGCCACCGAACAGAATGTCGATGATGTTGCCGTTGGCCGGAACGTAGCGTTCGGGTTGAGCTTGGTGGTGATGCCGGTTTGCCGCGAATGCCGAGGCACCAATGCTGCAGCCTGTTGCGAAAGCCAGAGCGAAGATCGCAACGCGTTTTGTCGTCATCGGCAATATCCTCCATTCGGAATCAAACCATACATCCTAAAATCGCCGGCCGGAACAAAGGTTCCTGTCCCGAATGGAGTTACCCTAAAGCCCGGCGTCGGCGGGTTTTCTGCCGTTTCCAACGGATACTGGAAATCATGCTTCAACAATGCCGGGCGACCGATGGTCACCCTTTGCCTTTGGCGCGAAACCGACTATGAAACGGCTTCAAACCAAACCATCTGGATAGCCCGCCGGAGCCAGCCATGACCGAAATCCTGCAGACCCCAAAGCTCGTCGTCGTGTTCGGCGGCTCCGGCTTTGTCGGTCGTCATGTCGTGCGGGCGCTGGCCAAGCGCGGCTACCGCATCCGGGTTGCCTGCCGTCGGCCCGATCTCGCCGGCCACCTGCAGCCGCTCGGCAATGTCGGGCAGATCCAGCCGGTGCAAGCCAATGTCCGGGTGCGCTGGTCGGTCGACCGCGCCGTGCAAGGCGCGGACCATGTCGTCAATCTGGTGGCGATCGCGCATGAGGCCGGCCGGCAGAAATTCACTGCCGTCCACGAGTTCGGCGCGCGGGCTGTCGCTGAAGCGGCGCGCGCCGTCGGCGCCGGCCTCACCCACATCTCGGCTCTGGGAGCGGATCTCCACGCGCAATCGGACTACGCGCGTACCAAGGCGCTCGGCGAAAAGGCCGTTCTGGAGACGGTCCAAGACGCCGTGATCTTGCGGCCATCGATCAATTTCGGGCCAGAGGACGGTTTCTTCAACCGCTTTGCCAACATGGCCCGCTTTTCCCCGGTGCTGCCGCTGATCGGCGGCGGGCAGACGAAATTCCAGCCGGTCTATGTCGGCGACGTCGCCGAAGCGGTGGCGCATTCGGTCGACGGCAAGGTCCACGGCGGCCGGATATATGAACTCGGCGGGCCGCAAGTGCTTACCTTCAAGGAATGCATGCAACAGCTGCTTATCATCATCGAACGCAAGCGGTTTTTGCTGCCCGTGCCATGGTGGCTGGCGAACCTCCAGGCATCAATTCTCGGGCTGTTGCCCAATCCGTTGTTGACCAAGGACCAGGTCCTGCTGTTGCGCCAGCACAATGTCGTGTCGGAAGCCGCCGTCAAGGACAACCGGACGCTCGCCGGCCTCGGGATCCAGCCACGGTCGATCGGAACCATCCTGCCCAGCTATCTCTGGCGCTACCGCGCCGCCGGCCAGTTCCAACGCAAGTCCGCCGCATAATACGAACGGACGTCCGGTTGCCTACGAGGCGCGCCGGGTGACCTGCATCGGCAGGCCGCCTTGCGGCTGCGTCGTCAGCTTCTGCACCGGCCAGGGGCGGGTTTCCGCGGTGGCGTCGAAACGGTAGCGTGACAGCATGATCGCCAACGCGATGATTGCCTCCTGCATGGCGAAGCTGGCGCCGATGCAGACGCGGGGGCCGGCGCCGAACGGCAAATACTGGAAACGATCGATCTTTTCGCGGTTTCCCGGATGGAAGCGTTCCGGCATGAAAGCGTCCGGCCGGTCCCACAATTTCCGATGGCGGTGGACGACCCACGGCATCACCAGCACCGCAGCACGTCGCGGTATGTAGAGGCCGTTCCAGGTTTCGGGCTCGATCGGTTCGCGGTTGATCGACGGCGCCGGCGGATAGAGCCTGAGCGCCTCTTCGAAGGCGGCACGGGTGAGCGGCATGGCGTCGAGCCATTTCGTCGGGTCGGGCTCACGCGCCAGCACCGCATCGATCTCGTGCTCGATCTTTTCGCGCTCCCACGGCGCTTCGGCAAGGCAGTAGAGCGTCCAGCCGAGCGCCCTGGCCGTAGTCTCGTGGCCGGCGCCGATAAAGGTGATGATGTTGTCCTCGACCTCGGCCCGGGTCAGCCCGCCCGGTCCCTCCGCTTTCAACAGCAGCGTGAGAAAATCCTGCGGCACCGTGTCCGGATCACGCTTCAACCGCGCCTCGCGCATCTGCACCGTGTCGGTGACGATCTTGCGGAAGTAGGCCATGGTCTTGCGGCCGCGGATGCGGGTCAGACGCGGCAGCCAATCGGGTGCCCGCAACAGGTCGAGCGGATCGACCCGACCCATGGTCTCGAACAGGCGGTCGATCTCCTTGGCAAAGCTGCCCGGCTCGCCTGAAATCTCACCGGAAAACAGCGTCTCGGCCAGGATGTCAAAGGTAAGCAGCGTCATGTCGTGAGCGATGTCGAACGTGCCGCCGCCCTCGTAGCGCGTGACGAACTCCCGCGTGCGCCTCAGCATCGGCTCGGCAAAACCGAAGATATGGCGCGGCGTGAACACCGGCGCCATGGCCTTGCGCGAACGCCGCCACACTTCGCCCTCGGCGGTCAGCAGCCCGTCGCGCAAGATCGGCCGCAGGATCAACTGGCGCACCGTGGCCATCTTGTAGTTCTTGGCGTTGTCGACAAGCACATGGCGGATGAGGCCGGGATCGTTGGCGATGACCAGCGGTCCCCCGACGCCGTTCACCGAAATCCAGGGCTCGTTGTAGGTCGCCTCACCCCACAGTTCGAGCGGATTGCGGTAGACGATGCGGATCATCTCCAGCGTTGAAGGCGGCGCGGTGCGCGGCTTCGGCGCCGGCGGGACGAAGGGGACGGGCTGACTGTCCATGGCTTGCTCCGCTGACACCTCAATGTAGTGGCGGGCAAGGCAGGCGTCCATGTGAGCGGACGACAAGGTGATGCATCCGCTCTCTGGAATGTGACCCGGGCACCGGAAAGTGCCTGCTTGCTGTGTCCGGCTGCGTGTCTTAGGTGGCAGCACCACAGATGTCAGAACCGGCGGGAGCCTGCCTTGAAGCACCAGTTGAACGTCATCATCGGCAGCACGCGGCCGGGCCGCGCCGGACCCGCTTTCGCAAAGTGGCTGGAGAGCTTTGCGCGCGAGCATGGCAAATTCGAGCCGGTGCTCACTGACATCGCCGCATTCAACCTGCCGGTGCTGGACGAGCCGCATCATCCGAGACTCGGCAAATACGAAAACAGCCACACGAAAGCCTGGTCGAAAGCAATCGACGCAGCCGACGCATTCGTCTTCGTGGCGCCGGAGTACAATTATTTCACCGCTCCCGCGATCGTCAACGCGGTCGACTACCTGCTCAGGGAATGGCGATACAAGCCGGCCGCCATCCTCAGCTACGGCGGTGTCTCCGGCGGTTTGCGAGCGGCGCAGGCGGTCAAACCGTTGCTGACCGCCGTCGGTGTCATGCCGATTCCGGAAGGCGTGGCGCTGCCGATGTACCAGAAGCTGCTCGACGAGACCGGCGCCTTCCTGCCCAGCGAGCAGGTGCTCGGCGGGGCCAGGACCATGCTGGACGAGCTGTTCCGCTGGAGCGAAGCGCTGAGGCCGATGCGCGCCAGCTAACAACGCGAACGGCCGAACTGGCCGATGCCATAACTTGCTCATGCCATAAAGAGATGGAATGCTCCGGCAAATGACCGGGCCGGGGCGGTTCGATTTGCGTTTTCTGTTTGCCTTGCTGCTGATCCTCTCGACGGCCTCCGCTGCAATGGCGGAACGGCGCGCTGCGCTGGTCATCGCCGAGAACGACTACCGGCTGATCCGGCCGCTCGCCAATCCCGTCAATGACGGCGAGATCATGGAAACGGTGCTGAGGAAGCTCGGTTTCGAGGTCTTCCTCGAAACCAACCGCGACCTGCGGCGCATGCGCCGGGCGCTTGACGATTTCCGCGAGGATGCCAAAGGCGCCGACGTGGCACTGGTGTTCTTCTCCGGCCACGGCGTCGAGATAGCCGGCGAGAATCGGCTCCTGCCGGTCGATGCAGACGCGTCGTCGCTCGCTACGCTGGAACGGACCAGCCTGCCGCTGGAGGAGATCCGCGCGACCGTCGCCGCCACCAGCAAGGTCGGACTGATCGTGCTCGATGCCTGCCGCAGCGATCCGTTTGCGGCTACGGGCGGCGAAGGCCGCGGCGCAGCGGCGCTGGTAAAAGAGGTCAGCGACAAGGTCCGGCCGGGTCTTGGCCGCATCGGGCGGGCAGAAAACATCCTGTTTGCCTTCTCGGCGGCGCCCGGCGAGACCGCCGCGGATGGGACGGACCAGAATTCGCCGTTTACCGCGGCGCTGACGAAATACCTCGGCACCGAAGGTCTCGAGATCCGCTCCGTGCTGACGCTCGTGCAGCAGGAGGTTTACGACCTCTCGCGCGGCAAGCAATTGCCCTATGTCGAGAGCGGCCTGCCGCAGCTGTTCTTTGCCGCCTCGGCCAAGGAGAAATTGCCGGAACGCGAACGCCTGTTGCTGGCCATGGCCGAGGTGACGCCTCAGATGCGCGGCGAAGTGGAGAAGATCGCCAGCGACGCCGACATGCCGCTGGCACCGCTCTATGGCGCGTTGATCAGTTCCGATGCCGGCCACCTCTCCGCGGACAGTCTGAACGCCAGGCTGCGTGAGGCAGCCGACGCCTTCGTCAAGGTGCGGAGCGAAATGCAGACGCTTGGATCCGACGATCTCAGAGTGTCGGCGTTGCGCCGGCAGGCCGAAGAGCAGCTTTCGCTGGGAGCGTTCGATGCGGCGCGGAAAAAGCTCGCCGAGGCAGCCGAGATCGACAGTGTCTCTCGCAACGCTTTGAAGGCCAATTTCGTCAGCCGCACGCTCTCCGAGGCCGCAACGCGCTATTTGTCCGGCGGGGCGGCGCGCGCCGACCTCGACTACGCCACAGCCATCAAGGACTATGAGTCCGTGCTCGCGCTTTATGACGAAGCCGGACAGGTGGTGCTGTCGCTCGACGACGCCGACCGCTTGATCCGCACGCTGGACGAGCTCGGCAAGCTGTATACCACGGTCGGCAATATCGATGCGGCTGGCCGTGCCTTCGAGGCGCTGCAAGCCGATCTCGAGCGGCGGTCGCATCATGAAACCGATCTCAACGTGAAGCGCGACTTCGCCGTCAGCCACGTCAAGCTCGGCAACGTGCGGATGGCGCAAGGCAATCTGCCGTCAGCGCTGCAGAATTATGGGACCGCCAAGACCATTCTGCAGGGCCTGACCGAGGCAGAACCGGACAATCTGGAGTGGTTCGGCGACCTCGCCATGGCCGACGACAAGATCGGCAACGTATTGGCGACGCAAGGCGATCTGGCCGGCGCCGCAGAGGTCTACCAGGAAAGCCTGTCGATCAAGAAGCAGCTCGCCGCCGGAGAGCCGGACCGTGCCGAACTGCAGCGCGACCTGACCATCACCTACGATGAGATCGGTCACCTTGCCCATATCGCAGGCCAACTGGACAACGCACAGGCGGCCTATGAAGAGAGCCTGAAGGTGCGGCTGGCGCTGGCGGCGGACAAACCGGGAGACGCCGACCGGCAGCGTGACGTCTCGGTCAGCCACGATACGATAGGCGACCTGCTGCGCGAACGCGGCGACGCCGCCGGGGCGCTGGCGGCCTACAAGGAAGGTCTGGCGATCGTCAAGCAACTGGCGAAACGCGATCCGGACGACACCGAGTTGAAGCGCGACCTGTCGGTCGGCAACGCCAAGATCGGCAATGCGCTGAGCGACCAGCAGAATTGGCCGGCGGCACTTTCGGCTTATCGTAAGGCACTTTCGCAGGCCAGCGCGCTCGCCGCCGGCGACCCGAACAACACCGAATGGCAGCGCGACCTTTCCGTGTGCATCGAGAAAGTCGCCGGCGTCCTGGCGATACAGGGCGACCACAAAGGCGCGCTGAAAGCCTATCTGGACAGCTACGCGATTGCGCAGAGGCTGGCCAAGCTCGATCCCGCCAATTCCGACTGGCAGCGGGACTTGTCGATAACGCTGTCCGAAGTCGCCACGCTGCGCCTCAGGCAGCGCGACGTCAGGGGCGCCCGGCAAGCCCTTCAGGACAGTCTGGCCATTCGCGAGAAACTTGCCCGGTCCGATCCGGACAACGCCACCTGGCAGCGCGACCTGGTGGTCGCCTATATCGACTACGCCCAAGTCGCAAAGGACCCGAAGGCTGTGCTTTCCAAGGCGCTCGACATGACGCTCGAGCTCGACCGGAGCGGGCGGTTGGCACCGCGCCACAAGTTCATGATCAAGTTTTTACGTGAGCGGCTGGCCAGGATCGAAGCCAGGCGCCGATAGCCTGCTCACGCGATGGTCATTCCGTTCCGAAATGCCTGCAAACCTTGGAAAAACCGCCTTTTGCGCCTATATCTACGACATTAGAAATGCGCGATTCGAAGCCGATTTTTCGCGCTCTGCACACGGCATCAATCAGACAGGTTTTCATGAGCGACCAGACCGACATCGCCAACGGCGTTGAAGCCGAATACGGCGCCGATTCCATCAAGGTTTTGAAGGGCTTGGATGCCGTTCGCAAGCGGCCGGGCATGTATATCGGCGATACCGACGACGGCTCGGGCCTGCACCACATGGTCTATGAGGTGGTCGACAACGCCATCGACGAAGCACTGGCCGGCCATGCCGACCTGGTGACGGTGACGCTCAATCCGGACGGATCGGTGACGGTCATCGACAATGGCCGCGGCATTCCGACCGATATCCACACCGGCGAAGGCATTTCAGCGGCCGAAGTGATCATGACGCAGCTGCATGCCGGCGGCAAGTTCGACCAGAACTCCTACAAGGTCTCAGGCGGCCTGCACGGCGTCGGCGTGTCGGTCGTCAACGCCCTGTCGGCCTGGCTGAAACTGAAGATCCGCCGCAACGGCCAGATCTACGAGATGAGTTTCACGCATGGCAATGCCGACGCGCCGCTGCGGATCACCGGCAGTTATGAACAAGACAAGGTCCCCGGCACCTATGAAGGGCGCAGCGGCAGCGAAATCACGTTTTTGCCGTCGTCCGAGACGTTCACCATGGTCGAATTCGACTACGGTACGCTGGAGCATCGGCTGCGCGAGCTCGCCTTCCTGAACTCCGGCGTGCGCATCGTTTTGACCGATGCCCGCCATGCCGACATCGTGCGCCATGAACTGCACTACGATGGCGGGCTGGAAGAGTTCGTCCGATATCTCGACCGGACGAAGAAGCCGTTGCTCGACAAGCCGATCTCGATCCGCGCCGAGCGCGACGGCATCACGGTCGAAGTCGCCATGTGGTGGAACGACAGCTACCACGAGAACGTGCTGGCCTTCACCAACAACATCCCGCAACGCGACGGCGGCACGCATCTGGCAGGCTTCCGCGGTGCGCTGACGCGCCAGATAACCGGTTATGGCGACTCCTCGGGCCTGACCAAGAAGGAAAAAGTGGCGCTGATCGGCGATGATTGCCGCGAAGGGCTGACCGCGGTGCTGTCAGTCAAGGTTCCCGACCCGAAATTCTCCTCGCAGACCAAGGACAAGCTGGTGTCGTCCGAGGTCCGCCCGGTGGTCGAAGGGCTTGTCAACGAAGCGCTCGGCACCTGGCTCGAGGAGCACCCGACCGAGGGCAAGGCGGTCATCGAGAAGGTCATCCAGGCCGCTGCCGCGCGCGAAGCCGCGCGCAAGGCACGCGACATCACCCGCAAGAGTTCGCTCGGCGTCACCTCGCTGCCCGGCAAGCTGGCTGATTGCCAGGAGCGCGATCCGGCGAAATCCGAGATCTTTATCGTCGAGGGCGACAGCGCCGGCGGCTCGGCCAAGGGCGGCCGTTCGCGCCAGAACCAGGCCATTCTTCCGCTGCGCGGCAAGATCCTCAATGTCGAGCGCGCCCGCTTCGACCGCATGCTCGGCTCCGACATGATCGGCACGCTGATCACCGCGCTCGGCACCTCGATCGGCAAGGACGAGTTCAACGCCGACAAGCTGCGCTACCACAAGATCATCCTGATGACCGACGCCGATGTCGACGGCGCCCACATCCGCACCTTGCTGCTGACCTTCTTCTTCCGGCAGATGCCGGAACTGATCGAACGCGGGCATCTCTACATCGCGCAGCCGCCGCTCTACAAGGTGACGCGCGGGAAGAGCTCGCAATACATCAAGGACGAAGCCGCCTTCGAGGAATTCCTGATCGGCTCCGGGCTGGAAGAAGCGTCGCTTGCGCTCAGCACAGGCGAGGTGCGGGCTGGACAGGACCTGCGCAGCGCCATCGACGACGCCTTGGCTGTCCGCCAGCTCATCAACGGATTGCACACGCGCTATAACAGAGGCGTGGTCGAGCAGGCAGCGATTGCCGGCGCGCTCAACCCGGAGATCTTCACCGACCTCCGCCGCGCCAACGAAACGGCCGAGCGTGTTGCCCGTCGTCTCGACATTATCGCCGAGGACACCGAGCGCGGCTGGATCGGCCGCATGTCGACCTCGAACGAGGGCATTGGCGGCTATGTCTTCGAGCGAACGGTGCGCAGCGTCAAGGAGTTCGCGCATCTCGACCTGGCATTGATCAATTCCGCCGACGCACGCCAGCTCGACCGCTATGCGCCGCGCCTGGCGGAAATCTACGGCGAGCCGCCGGTGCTGCGCCGCAAGGATGTCTCGGAAACCATTTCGGGGCCGCTGGCACTGCTCAATGCCGTGTTTGCCACCGGCCGCAAGGGCCTGACCATGCAGCGCTACAAGGGCCTTGGCGAAATGAACGCCGAGCAGCTCTGGGAAACGACGCTCGACCCGAATGTGCGCTCGCTGTTACAGGTCAAGGTCAATGACGCGACTGATGCGGACAGCTTGTTTTCACGGCTGATGGGCGACGAGGTCGAGCCAAGGCGCGAATTCATCCAGGAAAACGCGCTGTCGGTTGCCAATCTGGACATTTGAGTCGCCATCCAGATACCCAGCCAGCAGGCATGAAGTGTATTGGTGCGCCTTGGCGCACCAATACGACTGCTGCAACGCAACAAAGATCACCAGGACCGCCGGAACGGAAAGGCTTTCAAGGCATTGTAGTTGATCACAATCGCCGCAGGAGGCATCCATGGGACGTGGCATTTTGCTCTGGCTTCTCGGAGTCCCAATTCCGATCATTATTCTGATCATGCTGTTCGCACGGTAGGGAGGCTTCGATGCAGTCCACCGTAACAGCTGTCGACGTTTCCGCCCCGACGGAATCCGCTTCCACTGCTGTCAGCTGGGGGCCAATCGTCGCCGGCGCCTTTGCTGCGTCAACGCTTACCTTCATCTTGATGCTGCTCGGCTCCGGGCTTGGGCTGAGCATGGTGTCGCCATGGTCCGGCTCGGGTGCGTCAGTCACCACTTTCGCCGTTTCCACCGCCGTCTGGCTGATCGTCGTGCAGTGGCTGTCCTCGGCCCTGGGTGGCTACCTCGCCGGACGCCTGCGCACCAAATGGGTCGGCATCCACACCGATGAAGTCTTCTTCCGCGATACCGCTCACGGCTTCCTGGCCTGGGCGCTGGCGACGCTGCTCGTCGCCGGCGTGCTCGGCACGGCGCTTTCGGCCGCGATAGGTACCGGTGTCCAGGCTGCTTCGACTGTGGCATCGGGCGCGGCAATGGGCGCTTCGGCAGGTGCTGCTGCAAACGCGGGTAGCGCCTCGACTGACAACGCCACATCGTATTTCGTCGATACGCTGTTCCGCCCGGCCGATCCGGCAAGGCTCGCTGCCGCCAATCCGGAGAGCGACGCTGCGGCAACGGCGCAGGCATCGCGCATTCTAATCGCGAGTGCCGCAGCAGGCGAAATATCGGCCGACGACAAGACCTATCTATCGCGGCTGGTGGCCGCCCGCACAGGCCTGTCCGAAGCGGATGCCACCGCTCGCGTCGATACGGTAATCGCCAGAGCGCAGGACGCCAAGGTCAAGGCCCAGCAGGCGGCCGACACCGCCAGAAAGGCAGGCGCGACCTTCTCGTTGATTGGCGCGCTGTCGCTGGTCGTCGGGGCCTTCATTGCCAGCGCGGCTGCAGCACTTGGCGGCAGGCAGCGCGACGACGAGGAAGCGATTTTCCTGACCAATCGTTGATCGGTGACTAAGCGAACTCGGTCCGCTTCGGGAAGATTACGCCCGAAGGGGACCTTGCTTTGAACTGCCGCCGCGCATTGCTTGCCGCCTACAGCTCAGCTTCCAGTTTGCGGCCGAGATCGACCGCATCGCGCAGCACGGCAAGGTGCGAGCGCGGCTGTACGCCGGCCAGCGCGTCGACCTCGACGCCGCTCGCCGTCAGCGACCAGTAGAGCCTGTGCGTGAAGACGCGGCCGCCCGAGCCGCGCAGCTCGACCTGGATGTTTTCCACGCCGGGACCAAAATTTTCCGTCATCCGCCCTGAAATCGGGTCGCCGGTCAGCCAGCCATTGCCCCTGTCGAAAATATTGGTCCAGCGTGTCGCGGCAAACACCGCGCCATGATGCACTGCCCGCTGCGGCTTGCCGGAATGGCTGCGCCCTTCCTGGTAGAGCATGGTCCCGCCCGCCGCTCTGTCGGCGATCGGCGGGCATGCTGAAAACAGGCGCTCGGCGATGCCGCGCCTGAATTCGGCGAGGTTGTAGGTCACCAGAAACTCGCTGTGGGTCAGCGGACTGCCGAGCGTGACGAAATCGCTGATCTTCCACGGCAGCGGATGATCGGCGTCGCCGACGCGAAGCTGCCGGTAGAGCTCCCATTGGCTGCGCCGGAATGCGGGGAGGTCATCGAGGCTGTCGGGCCAAGCGGAGGCATCGGCGACCAGCGTCGCCTTGTCGACGGCGTGGATCGCCTTCAGCCTCGCTTTGTCGCGAATGGCTTCCAACTTTCTAGGCCTGAAATCGGCCCACAATATCTGCAACAGATCATAGGCGATGATCGACCCGAGGCTGTGCGAGACCAGCACGATGCGGTCATAGGCATCGTCCATCATGAGACGCTTCAGCAGCTTGAGGCCACGCTCGCGGACCAGCGCCCGCTTCTCGACCGTTGCCGCTTCGGCCCGCACATAGGCGGCGACGTCGCCGAAATAGGGCAAGCCAAACTGGTCCACCGACCAGATGACGAACGACGCCAGAACCGTGACAAGCACACCCGTCGTCCACGAGATGTAGCCTTGCCAGGTCGACGTTGCGAGCGCCAGCGCCGCGCCCAGGACCACGAGGGTGGCCAAAAGCGTGACGACATAGAGTTTGAGCACATCGCGCGGAATATCGGCCGGCTTGCGCCAGAGCAGGGTCGTCACCCAGGCAGCAAGGCGGCTTCGGGTCGTGCCCTGGGTGATGTCGGCCCAGTAAAGCTCGTAGAAATCGGTGCGGCGGCCATCGACATCATAGGGCGTGGTGATCCGGCGGAGTTCGTGCGAATTGGTCCGGCTGTCGGGCGTGATCCAGCTCTGGTTGATCTTCGCACCCATCGGGTCGGCCGGATCGGGGACATGGGCATAGAACGGTGCACGGGCCGGATCGTGGCTCCATACGGCCTGGACAAACTCCCTCAACGTGTCCATGGGCCGCTGCTCGCCCATGCCGTGCACGACCACTACCGCCTGGCTGCGCTTGCGTGGCGCCTTCTCTGCTGCGGTCAGATCGGCGGCCGGCGATGCAGCAGAACCAGGGTCGGGCACCAGCACCTCCACGATGACGCCGTTAGCAAGACGACGGGTCGGCATCGTAGCTTCAGAACCGGTAACAGCCAAGAAAAAGCCCGGCGCGGAGCCGGGCTGTATTCGACGATCGGCAGTGAGTTGGCAGCGACGCCGTTTCAGTGATCCATCGCTTTGACGATCTCCTCGGTCATCTTCTTGGCGTCGCCGAGCAGCATCATGGTGCCGTCCTTGTAGAACAGCGTGTTGTCGATGCCGGCATAGCCGGAGCCGAGCGAGCGCTTGACGAACAAGCAAGTGCGCGCCTTGTCGACGTCGAGGATTGGCATGCCGTAGATAGGTGAGGACTTGTCGTCACGAGCCGAGGGATTGGTGACGTCATTGGCCCCGATGACATAGGCGACGTCGGCCTGCGCGAACTCAGAGTTGATGTCCTCCAGCTCGAACACTTCGTCATAAGGCACGTTGGCTTCGGCCAAGAGCACGTTCATGTGGCCGGGCATGCGGCCGGCAACCGGGTGGATGGCGTATTTGACATCGACGCCGTTGGCCTTGAGCTTGTCGGCCATCTCGCGCAGCGCGTGCTGCGCCTGGGCGACGGCCATGCCGTAGCCCGGCACGATGATGACCTTTTGCGCATTCATCATCAGATAGGCGGCATCCTCGGCCGAGCCCTGCTTGACCGTGCGCTCGATGCCGTCGTTGGCAATGGCTGATGTCTCGCCGCCGAAGCCGCCGAGGATGACCGAGATGAAGCTCCGGTTCATGCCTTTGCACATGATGTAAGACAGGATGGCGCCCGACGAGCCGACCAGCGCGCCGGTGATGATCAGCGCCAGATTGCCGAGCGTGAAGCCCAGGGCGGCCGCGGCCCAGCCCGAATAGGAATTCAGCATCGACACGACCACCGGCATATCGGCGCCACCGATCGGGATGATGAGAAGCACACCCAGCACCAGCGAGGCGGCAACGATCAGCCAGAACACCACCTTGGACTCGGCGGTGACGAGCAGCACGATCAGCACGATCAGCGCAATGCCCAGGGCCGCGTTGATGAAGTGGCGGCCACCGATCATGATCGGCTTGCCCGACATGCGGCCGTCGAGCTTCAAAAAGGCGATGACCGAGCCGGTGAAGGTGATGGCACCTATGGCAACGCCGAGGCTCATCTCGATCAGTGCCTGGGCATGGATATCGGCGACGGTGCCGATGCCGAAGCTTTCCGGTGCATAGATGGCGGCGGCCGCCACCATGACCGCGGCAAGACCGACCAGCGAGTGGAAGGCGGCGACCAGCTGCGGCATCGAGGTCATGGCAATGCGCCGTGCCGTGACCGCACCGGCCGAGCCGCCTATCAGCAGCCCGAGCACTATGAGGCCGAAGCGCCCGGCCGAAGGGGTCGCCAGCGCCAGCGTCGTGGCGATGGCGATGCCCATGCCGATCATGCCGTACATATTGCCCTGGCGGCTGGTGGTCGGATGCGACAGGCCGCGCAATGCGAGGATGAACAGGATGCCGGAGACCAGATAGAGAAAGGAGGCGAAGTTGGCGTTCATAGCGGCCTACTTTTCCTTCTTCTTGTACATGGCCAGCATGCGCTGGGTGACGAGGAAGCCGCCGAAGATGTTGACCGATACCAGCATCAGCGCAACGAAGCCGAAGCCGGTGGCAAGCCCTGAGGCCGAGATGCCGACGGCCAGCAGCGCGCCGACGACGATGACCGAGGAAATGGCGTTGGTGACCGCCATCAGCGGCGTGTGCAGTGCCGGCGTGACGGACCACACGACGTAGTAGCCGACGAAGATCGCCAGGACAAAGATGGCGAAGCGAAAGACGAAGGGATCGATGGCACCGCCGGACAGCGCGTGAGCGGCGTCACCCGCCGCCTCGGTGCCGGGCGCGGCCGCCAGGTTCTGCACCGCGAGCCGCACGGCAGCTGTCGCCTGGTCGAGCTGGTCGAGGGCTTTCTGCAGAGTCTGATCCATCACGCGATCCCTCCGGTGGTCTTGGGCTTCCTCGAAGCGGCCGTTTTCTTCGCAGCCGGCTTCGCCGAAGCCTCGGCAACCATCGTCCTGGCCGGAATGGCCGGTGGCTCGACATATTGGCCCTTTGGCGGCTCCTGCTCAGCCTTTGCGAAAGCCGGATGCACGATCTTGCCAGCATCGGTCAGCATCGTCGCCTTGACCAGTTCGTCGTCGCGGTTGATGGCAAGCGTCTTCGCCGCCTTGTCGACCAGCGTCTCGAGGAAGGCATAGAGGTTCCTGGCATAGAGAAGCGAAGCGGAGGCGGCGACGCGACCGGGAACGTTGAGATGGCCGACGATCTTTACCCCGTTGGCCGTGGTCACCACCTTGCCGGCTTCGGCGCCCTCGACATTGCCGCCGCGCTCGACCGCGAGGTCGACGATCACAGAGCCGGGTTTCATCGAGGCGACCATTGCCGCCGAGACCAGCTTCGGCGCCGGACGGCCGGGGATCAGCGCGGTGGTGATGACGATGTCCTGCTTGGCGATGTGCTCGGCGGTCAGCGCCGCCTGCTTGGCCTGGTATTCCTTCGACATTTCCTTGGCGTAGCCGCCGGCCGTCTCGGCCGCCTTGAACTCCTCGTCCTCGACGGCCAGGAATTTTGCGCCGAGCGAGGCGACCTGCTCCTTGGCGGCCGGGCGCACGTCGGTGGCGGTGACCACGGCGCCGAGGCGGCGCGCGGTGGCGATGGCCTGCAGACCGGCGACGCCGACGCCCATGACGAACGCCTTCGCTGCCGGTACGGTGCCGGCCGCCGTCATCATCATCGGTAACGCCCGGTCATATTCGGCAGCCGCGTCGATCACCGCCTGATAGCCGGCGAGGTTGGCCTGGCTGGATAGAACGTCCATCGACTGGGCGCGGGTGATGCGCGGCATGAACTCCATGGAGAAGGCAGTAACACCGGCCTTGGCAAGGGCAGCGACGGCAGCGTCGTTGCCGTAGGGATCCATGATCGCGATGACAGCGGCGCCGGACTTGTAGCCCTTCAGCTCGGCGTCCGTGGGGCGGCGCACCTTCAGCACGACATCGGCCCTGGCTGCATCACCGGCCTTGCCGATCGCGGCGCCCACCCGGGCGAACTCCTCGTCGGGAATGCGCGACGCAGTGCCGGCGCCGGTTTCGACAATCACGTCGAAACCCAGTGCCGCCAGCCGCTTCACCGTGTCGGGGGAGGCCCCGACGCGCGGCTCGTTTGCGTCGAGCTCACGAGGGATGAAAACCGTCTGTCCCACCGCATGATCCTTTCGGCCGGAACCCTGTTACCGCAAGACATCGACCGACCCCGGCGGCGCCTTCGACAAAGGTTGGAGGAGTTATCGGAGAATAAAGGCGCCGATGGCCAGGATCAGCACGAATAGGATAGTCCCCGAGAAGAAGCCGCCCACAAAGAAGCCGAACGCCATGGCAAGAAGCACGGCGGCGCAAAATAGCGACCCATATTTGGCCAGCATCACAAAGCCGGCATAGGTGCGGTCGTGCTCGGCATAGTCCATCTTCGCGCCTAGTTCGACAGGACCGGTCGGCGTGTGTTCAGCCATTGGAATACCCCTTCGAAGACATCTTTCAGGCACATAGCGAAAAGCCGCGTTAAGGGCAATGGCGCTATTGCCGCATCGCCGCAGCCAACAATCTCAAGCAAAACTTGAAATCGCTGCGCGAAGCGCGGCGATACCAATCACAATGGATGGCAGGTCCGCTATTGCCTATGTCGTTAGCCGGCGAGATGCGGGAACAGACCGAGCAGGCCGACAACGATCAGATAAAGGGCGACGATATAATTGAGCAGCCGCGGCATCACCAGGATCAGCACGCCTGCAATCAGCGAGATAAGCGGGGTAAGGGCGAGCGTGGAAATGGTCATATCGGTTCCTTTGATCGGATCGCTATCGAAGCGATGCTTGGCGGATGCCGGCCATGCCGACCTACCACCAGCACCCTTGCCCAGAACGCCGAAGCGACCGGAAGGCTCCATGGGCTCGTTCAGGCGGCTTCGCGAAAATACTTGGCGGTGGGCAGGATGGTCAGCGGGGCGAGTTCGCCGGCACCGGGCGTATCGAACAACATGCGCTGCTCCATTGGCGTCGAACGGAAGAACGGAAAGCGAGCGTAGGTTTCATTCTTGATCGCCAGGACATCGGCTTGATAAAGCAGCGCGAAACAGTTGATCACGCCGGCATAGGGCCGCGCATCGCCAATCGGTCGCGCCCGATAGATGCGCTTGTAGAAAGCCGCATGGTCCTCGCGGATCATGGATATGCAATAAGGCGCGCCGAAATGGAAGCAAGCCATGCCCGCAAGGCGCAGCGTCACATACGGGATCTGCGGGTAAAGCCGTGACCATTCGGCGTCCACGGCAAAACGGCTCGGGTCGATAAAGACTTCGCCGGCCGCCAGACGCGGCATCAACAAGTCCTTGTAGACGCTGAGTGCTGGTGATGTGGCGTTATCAGCAGACACGTTATGCAGGCGCATTGTGCTGACCAGCCGCCCCTCGATATAGATTCCGAACGTATGGCAATTGGGCAGTTCGTCAAACTCGTCATGGACCTGACGGGACGCATTCTCGGGCACCAGATCGTTCATCCGATAGGAATTGTAGCGCAGCCTGTAAATGTTTTCGAAGTCCTCGCCGCTTTCACAGCGTCGGTACTCCGTCCGGTCAAGCAGCGCATAAACATGTTGCGCGAAGCTGGACATGGTCTCGGACGCATCTTTCCCACCAGCGCCCGCCGCATGGCCGAGCGAACTCAACTGGGCACACATGAACTCTATTCCCCGCGATTACCGCCACCAGCCGACACTACGGACGGGTCATGAGATGTAAAGATGAAAATAAGTAGGAGCTCGTTTACCGCCCGTTAAGGTTAACAATTAATAAAATTATACTAAAATACGCAGGTTTTCAGCGCGAAGTCAGCGCCGCGGCGCCTTCCTTGCCGTCTGGATGTCCTTGGCAAAGGGCCAGACGGTGCTCGACATCGTCTCGATGCCGGACGCGCTGAGTGCCGACCCGAACAGAAAGCCCTGGACCAGGTCCGGCTTGACCTGCAATGCCAGGATCTTGAGCTGTTCGAAGGTCTCGACACCTTCGACGGTAACCGAAAGTCCCAGCGGCCGTGACAGGTTGACGATGCCCTTGAGCAATTCGAGCGACCGGCTGTTCTGAGTGACATCCATCAGGAACGAGCGGTCGATCTTGATTTTGTCGAGCGGCAGTTTGTGGAGATAGCTGAGGCTCGAATACCCGGTACCGAAATCGTCGAGCGCAATGCGCACGCCGAGCCGCTTCAACTCCTCGATATATTGGCGTGTCAGCGACTTGTCGTCGAGCAGCGCCGTCTCGGTGACCTCAATCTCCAGACGTCCGGCGGAGAGACCGGATTCAGCCAGCGCGTCGCGAACCTTCTGGATGACATCACGGTTGCGGAAATCCTTGGCCGAGAGATTGACCGACACGCTGGTCTGGGCCGGCCATTTGGCGCATTCCGTGCAGGCCGCATGCAGGACGAAGGTGCTGATGTCGGAAATAATCCCCATTTCCTCCGCCAGCGGAATAAAGATACCGGGGGAAATCGGCCCGAGATCGGGATGATCCCAGCGGCACAGCGCTTCGCAACTGGCGATACGCATCGTGCTCATCGCGACGATCGGCTGATAGACCACCCGCAATTCGTTGTTTTCCACGGCGCTGCGCAGGTCCGCCTTCATCAGCTGACGGCTGCGGAAGGCAGCATCCATGGAGGCCTCGAACAGCCGCCAACCGTTCTTGCCAAGCTCCTTGGCCTTGTAGAGTGCAAGGTCGGCTTTGACGATCATGGCGTCAACGTCGGTATCCTTGACCCGCGACAGCACCGCGCCGCCGGAGGCCTGGATGCGTAATCCGTGGCCGGCGACATCGACCTCGCCCTGTAGATTGACAAAGATCTCGTCAACCTGGCCGGTCAGGTGGCTTTCATCCTCGATGCGCTCGAAGAAGATCATGAACTCGTCGCCGCCGAAGCGGCTGACGGTGATGCCTGGCCCAGCGACTGCCGCCAGCCGCTCGGCAACGGCGTAGATCAATCCGTCGCCGACCGGATGGCCGAGCGTGTCGTTGACGCTCTTGAAATCATCGAGATCGAGCACCACCAGCCCGCAGAGACGCTCGGGATCCCCTGAGGCCATGGCTTCCACCACCAACTCGTGGAAGTAGGCGCGGTTGGGCAGGCCGGTGAGACTGTCGTAGCGCGCCATGAAGCGGATCTTGTCTTCCGCCTCGACCCGGGCGGTCACATCCTCGAAAGTGACGACGCCCAGTTCCTGGCTGCCTTCGCGCGCCGAAAATTCATAGTGCTGGCCGTTGGTGAGCGAGACCAGGACCTTGCGGTCGCGGCCCTCGCGCAACGCACGCGTCAGCTGGGCTTCGATGTAACGGCAATCTTTCGGCGCCAGCATGCCGCCTGCAGCGCCGCGCATCAGCAGACCGTGGATCGAGCGGCCTAGCAGCGCATCGGCCGATTTGAGCGACATCAGGTGCGCGGCTTCGGCATTGGCCACCGCCACCCGGCCGTCGGGACCAAGCATGACAAGGCCATGCGACATGGTGTTGAGCGCGCGGTTGAAACGCTGCGCGATGCGGTTCGCCTTCTTTTCCTCCGACAGGGCGGTAAACAGGACTTCGCGGACGATGTCGGCGAACCGTTTGATCGCAAACAGAAAAGGGGCCGACATCAGACCGAGGATGATGTGGTAGATATCGCCGCGCAGGATAAAGCCAAGCGATATGGGCCATGTGGTGGTTATGATAAAAATCATGACCATCCGCGGCGACCCATAATTGCGGCCGGCAATCGACGTGACCGATGCCAGAGTGACGCAGACAGAGGCTATTTCGGCATAGTTGTCGTGGCTGTCATTTGCCAGATAGATACTGACGAAACAGAACGCGCCAAGCATGAAACCATGCATCGAACCGAAAATTATGTAATCGTTTTCGCGATCATGGGCTTCTTCCCACGTCGTCGGGGAAGGAAGTCGCCCGTATTTTCGGATGTTGCGAAGGCGCAGAGTACCGACAATGATGAGCCCAGCGGCAACTAGAAGATACGCCAAGTCCATGGTCTTCCAATAGACCAGAATGACGAGGAGTGTCTGCGCAACAAGGCCGATCGACAGCGTGAACCCGTCGCGAAACAGCGTTTCCACGAACGGAATGTAAACGTCGACCGGAATCTCGTTTTTTCGTCTCAGATTCACGCCTGGATCCCAACCCTGGGGAACCCAGCAGTGTCACATTGGCCTTAAGAAAGGTTTAGAGCGGCGTTTCGAACCCTGCCAACATCCATTGGTGACGCGGCGGAAGCAGGGAAACTACCGTTCAGGTAAACAAGGCGTATCACAGCGCTGAATTATTCGGCGGCTTGAAGTTGCGGCCGCAGCGGCGCCGTCGAGAGGCGGTCGAGCAGACGCTGGCGTTCGCCGGCGGCTTTTTCGGCACTGGCCTGCTTGACGTGGCCAAAGCCGCGGATGAGCGCCGGTACCGAAACAAGCGCGGCAGCAACCTCGATCTTGCCCGGCGCCAGCGCGCCGGCGACAAGTTCCAGGTCGGCTTCATAGAGGGCAAGAAGCTGCCGCTCCATACGCCTCTCGGCGCTGTAGCCGAACAGGTCGAAAACGGTGCCGCGCAGGCCCTTCATTGCCGCCAGCAGGCGGAACGCGTTCATCATCCACGGGCCAAAGCTCGATTTCTTCGGCTTCCCGTCACTGCCGCGCCTGCCCATGATCGGCGGTGCGAGATGGAATTCAAGCTTGCCGTAGCTCTGGAACTGCTTTGCGAGCTCTGCGGCAAAGGAGCCGTCCGTATAAAGCCGCGCCACCTCGTATTCGTCCTTGATCGCCATCAGCTTGAACAGGTTCTTTGCGGCAGCCTCGGTCACCACGGTCGACCCGGGCACAGCATTGGTTTCGGCCTTGCGCAGCGCCGCCAGTCTGTCGGCATAGCGCTTGCCATAGGCGGCGTTCTGGTAGGCGGTCAGGAAGCCGACGCGGCGAGCAATGATATCGTCCAGCGTCTCGGCAATGGCGGCATGCTGCGTGGCCTTGCCCGGCTGGGCGAGAAGGCTGCGGACGAAATCCGGCTGGTCGGCGGCGCGGCGGCCCCAGCGAAATGCCGCGACATTCATCGCTACCGCCTCGCCGTTGAGCTCGATCGCCTTCTCGACCGCCTCCGTCGACAGCGGCAAGCCGCCATGCTGGAAGGCGAATCCGAGCATGAACATGTTGGCACCAAGCGAGCTGCCGAACAGGGCAGTGGCGGTGCGGGTAGCGTCGAAGAAATGCGTCCTGTCGTCGCCCGCGGCCGTTCTTATCGCCTTCTTCAGCCGCTCGACGGGCAGCGAGAAATCGGCCGAACGGGCGAACTCGCCCGGCATGATCTCGGCAGTGTTGGCGAGGAAGATGGTATGGCCTTCGCGCACCGCGGCCAACACCTTCTTGGCACCTGAAACGACGAGATCGCAGCCGAGCACGAGATCGGCCTTGCCGGCCGATACCCGAATGGCGTGGATGTCGTCCGGCGTGCGGGCGATGCGGACATGGGTGAACACCGAGCCGCCCTTCTGGGCGAGGCCGGCCATGTCGATCATGCCGCAGCCCTTGCCTTCCAGGTGCGCGGCCATGCCCAGCACCGCGCCTATGGTGACGACGCCGGTGCCGCCGACACCGTCGATGATCGCCGCCCAGCCTTGTTCACCGAGCGCAAATTGCGCCGGCGCCGGCACCCCCGCGAGCGGGTCGGCCGCGCCGGCTATGCCTTCGGCTTTCCTGATTTTGGCGCCGTGAACGGTGACGAAGGAGGGGCAGAAACCGTTGACGCAAGAGAAGTCCTTGTTGCAGCTCGACTGGTCGATCTTGCGCTTGCGGCCGAATTCGGTCTCGACCGGCTGGATCGAGACGCAATTCGACTGCACGCCGCAATCGCCGCAGCCTTCGCAGACCAGCTCGTTGATGAAGATACGCTTGTCCGGATCGGGGAAGGTGCCGCGCTTGCGGCGGCGACGCTTCTCGGCGGCGCAGGTCTGGTCGTAGAGCAGCACCGAGACGCCTTTGACCGAACGCAACTCGCGCTGGACGAGATCGAGGTCGTCGCGGTGATGGATGGTGGCGCCGGCGGGAAATTCCACCTTGCCGGGATACTTGTCCGGCTCGTCGGTGACGATGGCGATGCGCTCCACGCCCTCGGCGCGCACCTGCCTTGCGATCATGTCTACCGTCAGGCCGCCCTCGTGCGGCTGCCCACCGGTCATCGCGACGGCGTCATTGTAGAGGATCTTGTAGGTGATGTTGGCGTCGGTCGACAGCGCGAAGCGTATCGCCAGCACACCCGAGTGGTTGTAAGTGCCATCGCCCAGATTCTGGAAGATGTGCTCGCGCTTCGAGAACGGCGCCTGGCCGACCCACTGCGCGCCCTCGCCGCCCATGGCGGTGAAGCCGACGGTGTTGCGGTCCATCCACAGCGCCATGAAATGACAGCCGATTCCGGCGGCGGCGAGCGAGCCGTCCGGCACCTTGGTCGAGGAATTGTGTGGGCAGCCGGAGCAGAAGAAGGGCGTGCGCGAGGCGATGTCTGACGTGTCGGCCAGCATCGCCTGGAACTGGCGCAATTTCGCAACCCGCGCGGCGATTTCTTCCGACGGGCCGATCGTTCGCAAAATCCTCTCGCCGAGCGCGATGGCAATATCGTTGGGGTCGAGCGCGCCCTTGGCCGGGAACAGCCAGTCGCCGGTCTCGTCCTTCTTGCCGACGATGACCGGCTGCGTCGCGGTGCCGTAAAGGTTCTCGCGCAGTTGCACCTCGATCAGCGAGCGTTTCTCCTCGACGACGACGATGGTATCGAGGCCGCGAGCAAAGTCGGCGATGTGTTGCAGGTCGAGCGGCCACGGGCAGCCGACCTTGAACAGCCTGATACCGATACGACTGGCGGCCGCTTCGTCGACGCCGATATCCTCCAGCGCCTGGCGAACATCGAGATAACTCTTGCCGATGGTGACGATGCCAAGCTTGGCGCTGGTGCCGCCCGAATAGACGATCCGATTCAGCCCATTGGCGTGGATGAACGCAGAAGCGGCGGCGCGCTTGTATTCATGCAACCGCTCCTCCTGGCCGAGCATGTCGATCTCGTTACGGATGTTGAGGCCGCCGGGCGGCATGTCGAAGTCCGGAATGACGATATCTAGCCGGTCAAGCGCGGCATCGACCGAGGCTGTCGATTCGATGTTGTCCTTGACGCATTTGATCGCCGCCCAGGTGCCGGCAAAACGCGACATGGCAAAGCCGTAAAGGCCGTAGTCGATGATCTCCTGGACGCCGGCCGGATTAAGGATCGGCACCATGGTGTCGACGAACAGGAACTCGGTGGCATGCGCGTTGGTCGAGGATTCGGCCATGTGGTCGTCGCCCATCAGAGCCAGCACGCCGCCATGTTTCGACGACCCGGCGAGATTGGCGTGGCGGAACACGTCGCCGGAGCGGTCGACGCCCGGACCCTTGCCGTACCAGACCGAAAAAACGCCGTCATGGGTACCCTCGCCCAGCAATTCGGCCTGCTGCGAGCCCCAGCAGGCGGTGGCGGCGAGCTCCTCGTTGAGACCGGGCTGGAAGACGATGTCCGACTGCGCGAGCTGGTTCCTGGCCTTCCACAGCTGCATGTCGAGGCCGCCGAGCGGCGAGCCGCGATAGCCGGAGACGAAACCGGCGGTGTTCAGGCCAGCCCGGCGGTCGCGCTCGCGCTGCATCAGAAGCATGCGGATGACTGCCTGGGCACCCGACAGGAAGATGCGCTCCTTTGCCAGGTCGAACTTGTCGTCGAGCGCGACATTGTGCAGCGTCATCAGGCATTTCCTGTGCGGAGGCCGCGCGCCTGGAGGTGCGCGGCCAACGTCGGAGTCGAGTGCCCACAGTCTTTCTTCCCTTGCCGGGGAGGTCAAACAAAATCGAAGGTGCCAGGCGGTCCGCAACAAACGATCCGTGCGCGGCCGTGTGGCGCCACGAAACGCCTGTCGGGGAGGATGGCCGAGCATGAAAAATTCCGGCGGCGGTCAGTGCCGCTGGTGATGCATCATGCAGCCTTTGGGCAACTGGGCTTCGGTTCACCGGGCAGCTTGCCGTCGACATGGCCGGCCAGGTCCTTGTTGAGCTCGTAGACTGGCCCGACCACCAGAGGCCGGTCGGGCAGGACCGACTGGTCGAGTGAGGACGTCAGAGTGGTCGCGAAACTCTGCAGCAACTTGCCGCTGGAATCCTCGATGCGGATCGACACCGCATAGGGCTTGTCCTTGACAACGCAGGTAAGCGGCGGGCTGGTGAGCGTCACATGCGGCAGCTTCGGCCATATTTTCTGGGTGACGATGATCGGATCACCGCCGGCCGGGTTCTGGAAGGAGACCACAGCGACCTGCCCCTCACCCACCGGCCGCAGCGGATTGAGAGTGATGACATAGGTGGCGATACCCAGCCGGTAGTTGAACTCGAACAGCTTCCCGGAAATGGCGAACAACTGGTCCTTGCCGGAATCACGGCAGGCGCCGAGCGCGGCCGCCGCGAACAACGCCGCGACGACAATCATCGCGCGTGAGAATCTTCTAGACATTGGTGACCTCCCTGGCCGCGGTCCGGCGGCGATAGTGTCGGTTTGCCTTCTGGCGGTTGCCGCACACCGCCATGTCGCACCAGAGGCGGCTGGAATTCCGGCTTTTGTCGACAAACAGCCAGCTGCAGTTCGGACATATCCTCAGCCTGGCAATGGTGTCGCTACGCAGCAGCGACAACGCCGAGACCGCAAGCGCGGCCTCGAAGGCAATCGGCGTCGCCGGATCACCGAACGGTTTTCCAGGCGTGCCGATTTCGGTGCGGCTATGAGCGAGGCCATCGGCGCAGGCTTCCAAGAATTTCGGCATATCGCCGGTCGCGATCGCACCTTTCGATACCGCGCCGCGAAACAGCCGATCGGTCGTCTCCCGGATCGACAGCACCACCGGTGCGATCTTTTCAGGCGCCGGCGCTACGAGCCGCCTGCCACCGAGCTCGGCGGCGCGAAAGGCACTCGCGGCTTCGGCAAAGCGGGCGATCTCGGCCGGATCGTCGAAACGGTCGAAAGTTTTCTCCGGATCGTTCCGCAAAACGACGGTGTTCGCCGTATCGAGCGCCAGCATGCCACCGGTAAAGCGGTGCGGAGTCCAGGATACTGTCATATGGCGAATCTAACTGATAACTCGCGTTTGACAAGTTAGATTCCGGGTGCAACGCTTGTCACTGAGGCGATCGCCGTACTGAGAATATCGTTCGTCCCAAACCTCTGCCCCGATTGCGGGGCATGCATAGAGGGTCTTGCATGCTCTATTTCTTCCAGCAGGTTCTGAACGGGCTGCATTCGGGCGCGCTCTACGCATTGCTTGCATTCGGCTACGTGCTGACCAACGGCATCCTGCACCGTACCAATCTTGCCTATGGCGCGCTGTTCGCCTTTTGCGGGCATACGATGATCCTCACTGCGGCGTTCGGCTATCAGGCCCTGTGGTTAACGCTGTTTGCATCGGTCGCGCTCGGCGTAGCTGCGGCATTCCTTTATGCGGCGCTGCTCAGCCATGTCCTGTCGCGAAGTATCTTCGAACCGCTGGCCGACCGCTCGCCCAACGCCATCGTGGTGACGACGCTCGGCATATTGCTGGTCTTGTCGGAAGCCAGCCGCATCGCCGCCGATACCCATGACCTATGGTTGCCGCCAATGCTGGCCCAGACCATCGTCTTCGCGCAGAATGCCAGCTTCAAGGCGACGTTGACGCTGATCCAATTGCTCGATTGCGCCGCCGTACTGGCGGCCATAGCGCTGGCTGCCTGGGGCTTCGCATATTCGAGCTTCGGCCGGAGCTGGCGCGCCGTATCCGACGATCCCAAGGCGGCTGCGATGTGCGGCGTCGATGTTCGTGCGGTGTTTCGGCACGCGGTGCTTTTCGGCGGCCTTTGCGCGGCACTGGCTGGCGTGCTCGCCGCCTTCTACTACGGTAACATCAGCTTCGGCACAGGGTTGGTCTACGGGTTGAAGATCCTGTTCGTGACCGCAGTGGGCGGCTATCTCTCGCCTTTGCGGGCGGCACTGGGTGCCGCCGCTTTCGGCATGGCCGAATCGCTATGGGCCGGCTATTTCCCGCTCGAATGGCGGGACGGCTGGATGTACCTGTTCCTCGTCGCCATGCTTGTGCTGATCGGCGCCGGCCGCGACCAACAGAAGATCGCCTGAGCCGCACCCGACTTTGCTTGGATGAAAGCGCCGCATGTCCTTGGACATGCAAAGGACGCGGCAGCATTTTGCCGCCCGTCATCTCACAACTGTGTTTATGCGGGCTATCCCGTGTTGACCAGCCGGACCACGCACTGCATACCGTTGGTCCACAGCGACACGACGGACAGGGAACCGCCGCGCTCTGACACAAGGGAGGAATGCATGGCAGGGCTTCTCGCTCTTTCCAGAACCATTGACCGTTTGAACGAATTCATCGGCAAATGGGTTTCGTGGCTGATCCTGCTGGCGATCCTGGTAAGCGCCGCCAACGCCGTCATCCGCAAGGTGTTCGACATGTCCTCGAACGCCTGGCTGGAATTGCAATGGTATCTGTTCGGCGCCGCCTTCATGCTGGCCGCCGCCTACACGCTGAAGCAGAACGACCATATCCGCATCGATATCGTCTACGGCATGTTCTCGCGCCGCGTGCAGCACTGGATCGACCTTTTCGGTCACGTCTTCTTCCTGATGCCGTTCGTGACGTTGATGGTGGTCTATTTCGTTCCCTATGTGTCGCTGTCGTATCGCAGCGGGGAGATGTCGAACAATTCCGGCGGGCTGATCATCTGGCCGGCGAAGGCGATTTTGCTGGTCGGCTTTTTTCTGCTCGCGCTGCAGGGCATTTCCGAAATCATCAAGAAAATCGCCATCATGCGCGGTCAGATGGACGATCCCACTCCGTTCATATCGGTGCATGAGCAGGCCGAGCTCGAAGCCAAGGCGCTCGTCGAAGAGGTGCGCTCGTGATCGAGTTCATCGCCCAGAACATGGCGCCGATCATGTTCGCCTCGCTGGTCGTCTTCCTGCTGATCGGCTATCCCGTCGCCTTCTCGCTCGCCGCCAACGGCCTGATGTTCTTCTTCATCGGCGTGCTTCTGTCGCCCTATTCGGGCGGCTCGATCAATCTCGCCTGGCCGTTGCTGCACGCGTTGCCGGATAATTTCTACGGCAGCCGGGTGATGTCGAACGATACGCTACTGGCGATCCCGTTCTTCACGTTCATGGGCATCGTGCTCGAACGATCCGGCATGGCCGAAGACCTGCTCGACACGATCGGCCAGTTGTTCGGACCGGTCCGTGGTGGCCTCGCCTATGCCGTGATTTTCGTCGGCGCGCTGCTCGCCGCGACGACCGGCGTGGTGGCGGCCTCCGTCATTGCCATGGGTCTGATTTCGCTGCCGATCATGCTGCGCTACGGCTACGACCGGCGGCTGGCATCCGGCGTCATTGCCGCGTCCGGGACGCTCGCCCAGATCATCCCGCCGTCACTGGTGCTGATCGTCCTGGCCGACCAGCTCGGCCGCTCGGTCGGCGATATGTACAAGGGGGCGCTGATCCCCGGGCTCATTTTGACCGGCATCTACATGCTCTACATCCTGCTCATGTCGATCTTTCGGCCGAAGTCGATGCCGGCACTGCCGCTGGAGGCCCGCACGCTCGGCCACGGTGTGCTGTCGCTGCTGGCGGCGCTGCTGGCGGCGGTGGTTGTTTCCTATGCGGCGTATCGCTACCTCGCACCGAACCATGGCGGCAACGCCGATATCCTCGGCGCCACTACTGGCGTCATCTTCATCTATGTCGTGGCGATCGTCGACCAGCGCCTGAAGATCAACCTAATGTCCAGACTGGCACAGCAGGTGATCATCGTGCTGATCCCGCCGCTGGCGCTGATCTTCCTGGTGCTGGGCACCATCTTCCTTGGCATCGCCACGCCGACGGAAGGCGGCGCCATGGGCGCCGTCGGCGCGCTGGCAATGGCGGCGATGAAGGGGCGGCTGTCGCTCGACGTGGTCAAGCAGGCGCTGGCCTCGACGACCAGGCTGTCGTCCTTCGTTCTGTTTATCCTGATCGGCGCGCGGGTGTTCTCGCTGACCTTCTACGGCGTCAATGGCCACATCTGGGTCGAGCACCTGTTGACATCGCTGCCGGGCGGTGAAGTCGGTTTCCTGATTGGCGTCAACATCCTCGTCTTCGTGCTCGCCTTCTTCCTCGACTTTTTCGAGCTTGCCTTCATCATCGTGCCGCTTTTGGCGCCAGCGGCTGACAAACTCGGCATCGACCTGATCTGGTTTGGCGTGCTTTTGGGCGTCAACATGCAGACCTCCTTCATGCATCCGCCCTTCGGCTTCGCGCTGTTTTATCTGCGCTCGGTCGCCGCGCGCGTGCCCTATCTCGACCGACTCACCGGCAAGCAGATCGCGCCCGTCACCACAGGGCAGATCTATTGGGGCGCAGTGCCCTTCGTCTGCATCCAGGTGATCATGATCGGCCTGACCATCGCCTTCCCGCAGATGGTGATGCACTACAAAGGCACTGTCGTCGATCCTGGCACCATCAACTACCAGGTGCCGGAAACGCCTGGCATCGGCTTGTCGCCGCTTGGCACGCCGCCGGCCAACGGCGGCACTGCCCCGGCCTCACCTTCCCCACCGGATTTGTCGCAGCCGCCGAGCTTCGACGAAAAGCCGCCCGCGAAACCGGCGGCGCCGGCAATCGATCTGTCGCAACCACCGAGTTTCAACTGAGGAAGGCCCGGCAGCCATGAAGGCGGTTCGGTTGGAGCGAGTGGGCAGCCTCGCCGTGTGCGAGGTCGAGAAACCGACCGCCGGGCCGAACGATCTGCTGGTGCGCATCGAGGCGTGCGGCGTCTGCGGCACCGACAGGCATCTTTTCCATGGTGAATTCCCGTGCACGCCGCCGGTGACGCTCGGGCATGAATTCTCCGGCATCGTCGAGGCGGTCGGACCTGCCGCATCCGGCTTTTCCGTCGGCGACCGCGTCACCGGCGATCCCAACATTGCCTGTGGCCGATGCGAGCATTGTCAGGCCGGCCGGGTCAATCTCTGCGGCAATCTACGCGCCATCGGCATCCATCGCGATGGCGGCTTTGCCGAATATCTTGTCCTGCCCCAGAAACAGGCCTTCGTCTTGCCAGGCGATCTGAAGCCTACGCATGGTGCTTTCTGCGAGCCGCTCGGCTGCTGCCTGCATGGCGTGGACCTTGCCGCGATCAAACCAGGCTCGTCGGTCGCGGTGCTCGGCGGCGGCGTGATCGGCCTGCTCACCGTTCAACTGGCAAAGCTCGCCGGTGCGACGACCATTTTCTTGTCGACCCGTCAGGCCTCGCGGCGGGCTCTTGCCGAGCAATTTGGCGCAACGGCGACGCTCAATCCCAGCGCCTTCGATGTCATCGATGCGATCGTCGGCCGGTCGGGTTTGATGCCGGGCGGCGTCGACGTGGTGTTCGAATGCGCCGGCGTGAAAGACACTGTTGAGCAGGCGATGCGGCTGGCCAAAGCGGGCGGCACCGTCGTCGTCGTCGGCGTGATGCCGCAAGGCATGAAAGTGGCGTTCGAACCGTTCGATCTGCTGTTCCGTGAGTTGAAGGTCCTGGGTTCCTTCCTCAACCCCTTTACCCATCGCCGGGCCGCCAATCTTATCGCCTCGGGGACGATCGAAGTAGATCGGCTGATATCACGACAGGTCAGCCTCGACGAGGCGGTGGCGATCATTGCCAACCCGCCGGCGCCAGGCGAGGTCAAGGTCGTGGTGGTGCCCGACTGATCGCAAATGAATGCGCTACGGCGCCAGTGTTCCGAAAGGAACACTGGCGCCGCGAAGCAACAGGATCAGAGCTTGGCATTGCGCTGCTGGACCATCATGAAGGTGTCATAGTTGTACTCGGCCACCTGCGCCCAGAGATAATGCTCCTTGCGGAACGCCTTGATCGAATCCCAGATCTTCTTGAACGGCGCATTCGAGGCTTCCATCTCGGCATAGACTTCGTTGGCCTTTTCGAAACAGGCGGCCATGATCTCCTGGCTGAACGGGCTCAACTTGGCACCGCCGGCAACCAGCCGCTTAACCGCCGCCGGATTGAGATAGTCGTATTTCTGCAGCATGTTGGCGTCGGCCGCTTGAGCGGCAGTATGCACCAGCGACTTGTAAGCCGGCGAAAGTTCGTCGTATTTCGCCTTGTTGAACATCAGATGGACGGTCGGTCCACCTTCCCACCAGCCGGGATAGTAGTAATAGGGCGCAACCTTATAGAAGCCGAGCTTCTCGTCGTCGTAAGGGCCGACCCATTCGGCGGCGTCGATCGTGCCTTTTTCCAACGCCGGATAAATGTCGCCACCGGCGATCTGCTGCGGAACCACCCCGAGCCTTTGCACCACTTTGCCGGCAAAACCACCGATACGCATCTTGAGGCCGGAAAGGTCGGCGACCGTTTTGATCTCCTTGCGGAACCAGCCACCCATCTGCACGCCGGTATTGCCGCCCGGCAGCCCGAACAGACCTTGCGTCGCCAGGAACTCGTTGAACAGATCGATGCCGCCGCCATGATAGTGCCAGGCGTTGATGCCGCGCGCGTTGAGCGAAAACGGAACCGCGGCTCCCAGCGCCCACGTCGGGTCCTTGCCCCAGTAATAGTATGCCACGGTATGGCAGGCCTCGACCGTGCCGGCTGTGGTGGCATCGGCGGCCTGCAGGCCGGGAACGAGTTCGCCGGAGGCGAAGACCTGGACCTGGAAGTTGCCGTCGGTCGCCTCCGACAGCATCTTGGAAAACACTTCGGCGCCGCCATAGATCGTATCGAGCGACTTCGGGAAGGACGACGCCAGTCGCCAGGTCACTTTCGGATTGGACTGGGCGATGGCCGGCGCAGCAAGTGTCGCGGCAGCGGCCGCAGCGCCGAAACCGGTGGTGCCGGCCTTGCGGATGAACGAACGACGATCCATGAAGTTCCTCCCTTTTGGATCCACTGACCGACATTCGGGACACTTCGGCGCCCGGATCGGCTTCGAGCCGACAATACACAGGCAAGGAGTCGAGTCCAGCACGGCAGCCCGGTTTGAGTGGCGCATTTCGGGGAAATTCACGGCGTTGGGGCAGATCTTGCAACTATAGTCTAAGGTCGATTAACTGGCCTACGCGACACGCCGAAACTTGCCATGGAAATGCGCCTTCGGATCGCCTATTTTGCAGGCAGATAATTCGTTGCACCCGATGGGATCCGGACCAAATGCACCAGCCGCTCGTCGCCGTATCGACCGATGTCCGCCAGTTCGACAATTACACCTGGCATGCCGCGCCACAGCAATATCTCGAAGCGGCGCTTTCGGGTGCAGGCGTGTTCCCGCTGCTGGTACCGTCCTTCGGCGACCGGCTCGACTTCGACGAACTGCTTTCCGCCGTCGACGGCGTCATGGTCACCGGCTCCAAATCGAACGTTCATCCCTCGCTCTATGGCGGTGACGCCAGCGAAGCCAATGGTCCTTACGACTCCGCCCGCGACGCGACGACGTTGCCGCTGATCCGCCGGGCGGTGGAGCGCGGGGTGCCATTGCTCGCCATCTGCCGCGGCATCCAGGAGATGAATGTGGCGCTGGGTGGCACGTTGGCCACCGAAATCCAGGAACGCGCCGGTTCGCTCGATCATCGTGCGCCGGCAAGCGACAATCAGGACGAACGCTTCGCCATCCGCCAGAGCGTGGCGATAAAACCCGGCAGCTGCCTGGCCGGGGTCTTCGGCGCCGGCGATATCATGGTCAATTCGGTGCATCGCCAGGCCATCGACCGGCTTGGCCCAAAGCTGCAGGTCGAAGCGGTCGCCGCCGACGGCACTGTCGAGGCGGTTTCGGTGCGCGATGCACGGGCTTTCGCTGTCGGCGTCCAGTGGCATCCCGAATACTGGGTCAAATCGGACAGTATCTCGGTAAAGATATTTCGCGCATTCGGCGATGCGGTGCGCGTGCATCAGGCGGCGAAATCGGGTGTGCGCGCAGCCGCGGAATAGTCCTGCCGCGCTCGCTAGTTGCCGGCTGACGCCAGCGTCAGCAGCGGCAGCGCCGGCGCGTAGGATTCGTAACCATCGCCGTCGGCGACTGAGAACATGACGATCGGATCGGTGCCGTTGGCGCTGAAGGTGACCGTGCCGTCATCCTGCTCTCGCCAGAACTTCGCCTGCTCGACGCCGGGCAACACCCGGCGGCAATTTGCTGCGACCGTCAACAGCGACAGGCCTTGCGAAATCTCGGCGCCGCGGCTGACCGCACAAGACCCCTCGTTGCCATGGGCTACCAGCCTGTAGTTGCCGGATGAAAGCGGTGACTCACTGGCCGCACGGCTTTCACCGCTACCGGCGTAAAACAGCTGGGCGCTGCCGAACAGCACAGCGACTGCCATCAATGCAGGAAGCGTCTTCATCCTGGTTCTCCGCGCATTTCAAGCGCGCCGGTTCGAAGAGATCAGGGAGGCGCGCTTCATCTTGCTGTCATGTCCTGTCAGGCGGACATACACTGCGAGGGGACCAGAATGATTCCGAAGGGTTAAGCTGAAGTTAATAGATATGGCAGCCCGCTTACGGCCTTGCCTTGACATTTGCCGTCTCCGGCACCGGCGTCAGCGCCTTGCGCTGCGAAAACCACGAGACCAGATTGTCGACGCAAAGGTCGGCCATGGCGCGGCGCGTATGCTCGGACGCCGAGCCGACATGCGGCAAAAGCGAGGTGTTGGGCGCGGCAAGCAACGCCGCTGGCACATTCGGCTCGTCGGCAAAGACGTCTAGCCCGGCAGCGGCGATGCTGCCGCTGGCAAGTGCGGCGGCAAGGGCTGGTTCGTCGACCGTGCTGCCCCGGCCGATATTGACGAAGACGCCGTTCGGCCCAAGAGCCGAGAGAATTTCGGCATTGACGGCCTTTTCCGTCGAGGCCCCGCCGGGCGCCACCGAGATCAGCGTGTCGACCGCCTCGGCGAGACCTTTCAGCGTCGGGTGATAGTCATAGGACAGGCCTTCGACGCGGCGCCGGTTGTGATAGGCGATGGGCAGTCCGAAAGCATCGAGCCGCCGGGCAATGGCGAGGCCGATGCGGCCCATGCCGAAGATGCCGACATGGCGACCGCGCAAAGTCAGCCGGCTCAGCGGATAGTTGCCGTTGCTCAGCCAGCTTCCGTCGCGCAGCCAGGCCTCGGCGCGCGGCAGTTCGCGGACGGCATTGATCAACAGGCCGAGCGCCGTATCGGCGACCTCTTCGGTCAGCACATCCGGTGTGTTGGTGACCATGATGCCGCGCCGTGCGGCGTGGCGGATGTCGACCGAATCATAGCCGACGCCGAAATTGGCGATAATCTCGAGCTTTGGCAGCGCGTCCATCAACGCGGCGCTTATGCCGCCAAAGGCGGCTATGCCGCGCACCGTATGACGCATCTCGTCGGTGACCAGCGACGGATCGGCGCGTTCGATCCGGACGCGGCTGAACGCCCCGTCGATGCGGCCGACCGCATGGTCGTTGAACTGGCCCGGCACCAGAATGGTAACAGCTTGCTGTTCGGTTTTTGTCATGCACGTTCCACCGGTTTGCCGGTCGACTGGCGCACATGCAGTTCCGGCTTGATCAGTTCCTGCGACGGCCGCACCGTCTGTCCGTTGAGTTTGTCGAGCAGCGCGCTGGCGGCGCGGCGGCCAACCTCGCGCTGGCCGTTCCACACGGTAGTCAGCGCCGGCGTGGCGATCGCCGCTTCCTCGAGGTCGTCGTAGCCGGTAACCGAGATGTCGATGCCCGGCACCAGCCCGGCGCGGGCAATGCCATTCATCAGGCCGATGGCGACGAGGTCGTTCCAGCAGCAGGCCGCGGTCGGCCTGTCCTTCAGCGCCAGGAACTGCCCGGCCGCCTCGAAGCCGGCCTGCTTGGTGCGCGGGCCGGGGATGCGCCAGGACGGCCTGACCTCAAGCCCTGCCGCCTCCATGGCGTTGACATATCCCTGATAGCGGTCGCGGCCGGTCGACGTCTGGTCGGTACCGCCGATCATGGCGATGCGCTTGTGGCCAAGCGAGATCAGATGGTTGGTGGCAAGCCCGGTGCCATAGGCGTCGTCGCCGCGAAACACCGGCACGTCGGCACCTTCGACGGTGCGTGCAATCAGCACTGCCGGGAGACCGTTCTCCTCGGCCAAGATTATGTCTTCGGGCGGCGTGCCGATGGCCGGCGACATGATGACCCCGTCAGCGCCAAGCTGCAGAAGCGTGTCTATGAAAGTGCGTTGTTTCTCGAGCTGGTCGTAGTGGTTCGACAGGATGAAGGTTTGCCGGCTGCGGTCGAGCTCGCTCTCTATCGAACGCAATATCTCGGCAAAGAACGGGTTCATGATGTCGTGGACGACGACGCCGACTATGCCCGAGCGCGAGGTGCGCAGGCTGGCGGCGCGGCGGTTGTAGATATAGCCGATGGCGCGTGCATGTTCCTTGATGCGATCGCGGGTGCCGCCGGCGACCAGCGGGCTGTCGCGCAAGGCCAGCGAGACCGTGGCCGTGGACACGCCGAGCGCATCCGCGATGGTCGAAAGCTTGATCTTCTGTGCCAGCGCCCTGCGCTCCCGAAGCAATTTAAACTGTTTAAAGGCCGGCTCTTATGCCATCGATTCCGAGCAAATCAAAGTTTTTTTGCCAGCGCTTCCGCCTCCGCGCCCAGCGTTGCGCGGTTGCGCAAGCGGAGCCGGTGCTCGCGGTGAACGATGTAGAGGCCGCTGGCGACGATGACTGTGGCACCGACCAGCGTCCAGCGATCGGGAAACTGGTTGAAGACGATCAGGCCGGAGATGATCATCCAGATCATCTGCGAATAGGGATAGGGAGCCAGGGCCGTGGTGGTGGCAAGGCGATAGGCCTGCACAAGAAGCCAATGACCGATGGCGCCGAAGACGCCAAGCATCAGCAATATGAACCAGTGCCAGCCATCCTGCGGCAGCGAAGGCGAAAACGGCAGTGTCGGCAGCAGCAGCACGGCCGGCGCCAGCGCCGAAAACAGGATCAGGCTTTCCGAGGTTTCCGTAGCCGACATGCGGCGCGTCATGATGACGTAGAAACTGTTCGATAGCATCGAGCCGAGCGCAAAGAGATGGCCGACGCCAAAAACGCCGACGCCCGGCCGGGTGATGATGAGGACGCCGACAAAGCCGCTCATGATGGCCAGCCAGCGCCGCCAGCCAGCCCATTCGCCGAGCAACGGACCGGCAAGCGCGGTGATCACCATCGGGCCGAAGAAGTAGATCGAGGTGGTTTCCGCCAGTTGCAGCGTCCGCAGCGCCAGAATGTTGAACATCGTCGATCCGAACAGGAGCAGACCGCGCGTGATGTGCGCCGGCAGGTTGGCGGGACGAAAGCGCAGCGGCTCGCGCCATCCGCGCAGAAAGACGCCGACGATCAGCACATGGACCGCGAAGCGGGCCCAGGCGACGATCAGCGCCGAGACACCGGCCAGCACAAGGTACTTGCTGCTGGTGTCGAGGAAGGTGAAAAACACATAGACGGAAAGCATGCACAGGATCGCCGCTGGCGATGTCGCGCTTTCGTCATGTCTTGGGGGAGCATTCAATTTCAGGCCGGATGGGAAGCAAGGCGGTCCCTCACCAATGCGGCAATTGTCGCCTGCGGGCAAGCCAAAACAGGCTGGCACAACGACAGCCGCCGACAGGCTCAGTTTGTTTCCCAGTGGCCGACCTAGTGGCCGACGACTCAGGCGTGCATGCGGGCGCCCTTGGTGATCTTGTCGACGAGCTTCTTTTCGGCGCGAAGCGCGATGCCGACCACCTTGGCATCCTCCGGCGCAAATTCGGCAAAGACGGCGCGGTTGGCCAGATCATACCCGGTCGAAAACATTTCCTCGACATAGAGCGAAACCGTCACACCACGCTCCAGCGCCCGCCGCTGGATCGCGCCGAGCGTCTGGCCGTCCGCCGAAA
This sequence comes from Mesorhizobium sp. M1273, assembly GCF_040318195.1. Classification (NCBI taxonomy): domain Bacteria; kingdom Pseudomonadati; phylum Pseudomonadota; class Alphaproteobacteria; order Hyphomicrobiales; family Phyllobacteriaceae; genus Mesorhizobium; species Mesorhizobium sp. M1273. The sequence continues at coordinate 159,079 of NZ_JAMYLV010000008.1, forward strand.
GCACGATGACCGGCTGGATCGACAGCGGGTTGTAGATATTGCCGGCGCGATCACGGTAGGGGTCGCCGATAATGTCGGGAAATTGCGCGACGATGCCGCTGGTCAGAAAGGCGGTGACATTGAGCTTTTGCCAGACGGGAAGATCATCCTTGAGCACGATTGCAAATTTCGTATCGAACATGCGACAGTTTCCAATCCGAAAAGGGGGCCAATCCGAGGCTGCGAGTGAAGCGATGGCGCACGATCTGGACCGGGAAGCCTTTCAGGGTCTTGGACGTTTGTGCGTGGATGCAGCCGAGAACTGCATCGTACCGGCACCCGGTGCTGCCGGGATGGAACGCATCGAGGCCCGGTTCCACGGCAATGCCTTCGATCTCCATCGCCACGACACCTATGCGATCGGGGTGACGCTTTATGGCGTGCAGCGCTTCCGCTATCGCGGCCAAACGCATCAGAGCCTGCCTGGCCAGATCATTATCCTTCATCCCGACGAACTGCACGATGGCGGTGCCGGCACCGAAGACGGCTTGCGATACAGAATGCTCTATTTGGAGCCGTCCCTGATGCTCGATTGTCTCGGCGGCGGATCACTGCCATTCGTCGGGAATGCCGTGGTGACAGACCGCGATCTCCGGGCGACGCTGCTTTCCGCGCTCGGGCCGTTGAATCAGGAACTGGACGAGCTGTTTGTCGTCGATTTCATGACGCAGCTTATGCAAAGCTTGGCCCGGCACGCCGGTCAGCGGACGAAACCGGTAGCGAAAACGGCGTGGCGCGCCGCCAGCCTGGCGCGCGACTATCTGGAGGAAAATGTCGCGCGGATTGTACGTTCAGACGAATTGGAGGCGATAACCGGATTGGACCGTTATGCCCTTTCGCGGCATTTCCGCGCCACCTTCTCCACCAGCCCGCACCGGTTCCTGGTGATGCGCCGGCTTCAGCGGGCCCGTCGGATGATCGAAGCCGACGAGCCGCTGGCGCAAATCGCCATCGCAGCCGGCTTCAGTGATCAAAGCCATTTCAATCGGCATTTCAAGAAGGCGTTCGGCGTCACACCGGGACGTTGGTCGGCACTGACGCGACGGCCGCCAGCGGCGAACGCGTGACCTTATTCAAGGATCTTGTCCTCGATATCCAGTTCGTCATCGGGGAGCACCATTTCGCCGTTCGAAAGGTTCGCCTCGACACGGGCAAGCAGCTTGAACAGCGCTTTCTGATCCTTCTTGTCGAGACCCTTCAATGCCTGCTTTTCGGTCTTCTTCACCGATTTCTCGATGGCGTGGATGATTTCGCGGCCGGTGTCGGTGAGGAAAATATGCGCCTGGCGGGCATCGGCGGACGAGGCCCGCTTCTCCAGAAAGCCCTGCGCCTGCAGCCGGTTGATGGTCTTGGTGATGGTCGGCGGACGCACGCCGAGGCGGCCGGCAAGGTTGCCGGGCGTCTGCCCGTCCTCGCGGTCGAGCGCCAGCATGATCTGGTCCTGACCGGCATAGAAACCATGCGCCAGAAGCCGGGCGGCGAGCGCCGTGCGCGCCAGCCGCGCCGCCGAATGCAGCCGGCTCATTGTTGCAGTCTTGTCCGCCTTGGCCATGCTCATCCCTCCTCGGCCGAACCGGAACGGGCAGCATAGAAGCAGGCCGCCGATTGGCAATGACGATCGAAACATTCCGGCTCGGAAAATAGCTTTGCCGGCAAGCTTCGCGGTGTTCGCCGTGGCTAATGCCAGATGTTTATTTCAGTTAGATGACAAACGACTTTCCGCAATGGCTGGATGGGGACATGACGAGGTGTTCTCAACCAGGTTTCACCGCGACCACCATCAACGCCTGATAGGCGTCCGCCATTTCCCGCAGCGCTGCCTGCGACAGCGGCCCGGCCTGCCGCGCAATGCCGTCCCGCGCGTTCGATGTATCGCGTTTGCCGGGGCGATCTTTATAGGGCGCGACGGTGGCGAATATCTGCTCGCTGAGGCTGTCGGGGAAGAACATCTGGCCGGTCATCACCGAGCGGTCGTCGGGGAAGATCTTGAAATGGATGTGTGTGGTGCGGCCGCGATACCAGCCGGGATAGATGGTGGCGAAAGAAGCGATGCCGCTTTCATCGGTTCTCTGCCAGCCGCGGAGAAAGCTCTGGCCGGACGTGTCGATATCCTGCCCGTCGCCCTGTCCGGGATATCCGGAATAGGCGCCCTGGGCATCGCAATGCCAGATATCGACGCGGGCGCCGGGAAGCGGCCGGCAGGCGGCGTCGACGATTTGCAGCCGCACATTGAGGGCGATGCCCTTCTTGCCCTCGGTGATGTCGGCGCGTTCGAGCTTCGGGTCGAAATAGAACGGCCCTTCGGTGACCTCGGGCGTGATGGTGCAGACACCAGCACCGGCTTCAAACAAAGCAAGCCCGGCATAGGACGAAACCTTCCCGGCCCTTGCACCGGCGGGCAGGAATATGCCGCCAGCGGTAACCGCAACGAGACCGAGCGCCTGCCGACGGCTCAGTGGCAAGGACTTGTCGGACATCTGGCGCCTCTTCAACGCGAACAGCTCCGTAAATGACCCCGCCTGTCTAGGGCCCGCTGTCAGGCGGCGCCAATGAAAGTTCGGTAATGTGAGGAAAGTTCGGCAATACCAGCCCTCTTTGGCCCACCGGTTTGCCTCGTGCAAAAGCCGAGCACACATCCTATATGGAGCCGACAATCCCTATTCGAGGCAGAATATGAGCGACGCACAGACGCAGATCCCCGTAACCGTCCTCACCGGCTATCTCGGCGCCGGCAAGACGACACTGCTCAACCGCATCCTTTCGGAAAACCATGGCAAGCGCTACGCCGTCATCGTCAATGAATTCGGCGAGATCGGCATCGACAACGAGCTGATCGTGGAATCCGACGAGGAAATCTACGAGATGAACAATGGCTGCGTCTGCTGCACCGTGCGCGGCGACCTGATCCGCGTCGTCGAAGGCCTGATGCGCAGGCCTGGCCGCTTCGACGCCATCGTCGTCGAGACCACAGGCCTCGCCGATCCCGTGCCGGTGGCGCAGACCTTCTTCATGGACGACGACGTGCGTTCCAAGACCAGGCTCGATGCGGTGGTGGCGCTGGTCGACGCCAAGCACCTGCCGCTGCGTCTGAAGGATTCCCGAGAGGCCGAGGACCAGATCGCCTTTGCCGATGTCGTCGTACTCAACAAGACCGATCTGGTCACCCCCGAAGAGCTGAGCAAGGTGGAGGCGACGATCCGCGCCATCAACCCGGCGGCACGAATCCATCGCACCACACGCGCCAGCGTGGCGCTGTCCGAGGTGCTCGATCGCGGTGCGTTCGACCTGTCCCGGGCGCTGGAGAACGATCCGCACTTCCTCGAGGCGCATGACGATCCCGACCATCATGATCATGATCATGACCACCATCACCATGATCACCACGATCATGACGGGCATCATCATGCGCACCCTTCCGACATCCATGACGTGACTGTGCAGTCGGTGTCGCTGCGCGGCGGCGAGATGGACCCGAAAAAGTTCTTCCCGTGGATCGAGAAGGTCACCCAGATGGAAGGCCCGAACATCCTGCGGCTGAAAGGGATCATTGCGCTGAAAGGCGATGACGAGCGCTATGTCATCCAGGGTGTGCACATGATCATCGAGGGCGACCACCAGCGCGCCTGGAAGGACGACGAGAAGCACGAGAGCCGGCTGGTGTTCATCGGCCGCGAACTCGACGCCGAGCGACTGAAGACAAGCTTCGAGGCCTGCCAGGCCGCTTGATTTAGCTGCCCTTTCTTCCTTCTGAGAGAAGTGCAGCCTAAACGCTGGCGGTCTCTCCTCACCACGATCCGAAGCACGGGTTGAGACCCGCAGCTCAACCCCTTAAGGGTGAGGCAGCAGAAATCTCGAACGGAATGATCTCTCATGCCGACAGTCGCCCCGCTCGATCTCGAAGGCCACTGCCTCGCCGCCGTGTTTCTCGGCGACGTGCCGCATTTTGCGCTGGCCGACGGCACAATCCATCGGCTCGACCATGGCCACAAGACGGTGCAGGCCAATGACGGAATGCTCGCCGCCTTCCATGATGCGGCAAACGACCGATTGATCACCGGTGGTGAGGACGGCAGGATCTTTGCCGTGACCCCAGGCGGCAATACAACGGAATTGGCGACCGCAGGCAAAAAATGGATAACCAGCGTCGCCGCCGGGCCGCAAGGCGCTGTTGCCTATGCTTCGGGCAAGATTGCCTATGTGCGTTTTGCCGACGGCAAGACCAGGGAATTCTTGCATCCGCGCTCGGTCGAGGGGCTGGCCTTCTCGCCCAAAGGCATGCGCTTCGGCGTTGCCCGCTACAATGGCGCGACGCTGCACTTCCCGGCTGCCGACGGCAAGCCGGTCGAGCTCGAATGGGCCGGCGCCCACACCGGCATCACCTTCTCGCCGGACGGCGGCTTCGTCGTCACCTCCATGCAGGAAAACGCGCTGCATGGCTGGAAGCTCGCCGACGGCAAGCACATGCGCATGTCCGGCTACCCCGGCAAGGTGAAAAGCCTGTCGTGGAGCGCCAAGGGCAAATGGCTGGCGAGTTCCGGCGCACCGGCGGCGATCGTCTGGCCGTTTTCCGGCAAAGACGGGCCGATGGGCAAGGCGCCGCTGGAACTCGGCACGCGCGGCAATGCGATGGTCACCTCCGTCGCCTGTCACCCGAGCCAGGACGTCGTTGCTATCGGCTATGATGACGGGATGGTGATGGCGGTGCGCTTCGCCGACGCCAAGGAAGTGCTGTTGCGCCGGCCGGGCAAGGGCGCCGTCACTTCGATGATGTGGGACAAGGAAGAGCGCCGCGTCGCCTTTGGCAGCGCTGCGGGCGACTGCGGCGTCATCGATATTTCGGCGTAGCCTGTTACTTACTCGGCTCCGCAAGATACTTTGCCGGTCAATTCAGCCTGCTTGCCGTCCTTTTCGGCATCGGCCGTTACATCATGGATTGAGAGCAAATAGCGACCGTCATAGACGCCTTCGTCGCTGGCCTTGGTCAGGATCGCCAGTTCGACATAGCCGTAGGCGTTTTCGACCTGCCGTTCGTGGTAGACGAGCAGCCGCAATTCCTTGTTGTCGAGCCAATATTGCGTGAGGTTCTGATCCTCGAACACCGTCTTGCGCAGACTGTCGGCAGCCGGCCTGCCCAGAATCTCGAGCTCACCGCTAAAATTGAAGGTCGGCCCGCCCATGCCTCTGGTGACCCCGGCACCGACCTGAAATTTGACGGCTGCATCCTCGGCGGAACACCAGATGCCGCCGGACGCCAGAGCCGCACCAACCGACGACAGCAGCGTTGTTGCGCAGACGATCGCCCGCACCATCTTATCCCCTCCAGCCGAAGTACCATTGGCGCCCGAAGGCGGCTCGCGGTCAAGCGCCTGTTTTCATGCAAATGACGCTGACCCAACACAGGGCAGCCGCCCGGCCAATTGCGGTAGCGGCCGCCGATTGTCTAATGTGCGACTGAGAGGGCCGCCATGAACGTCATGAACCATTCAAAGACTTCCATCGGCGGCATCGGCCCGGCCCGGATCGCCGAGTTGCGCGAGACCGAGGCAGAAGCCTTCCGCCGGGCGCGGCCGAAATCGATGGCGAAAATCGGCAACGGCCTGCCCGGCTTCTTCGGTGGCGTGCCGATGCATTGGATGAACGACTGGCCGACGCCGTTCCCGATCCTCGTCGATAGTGCCAGGGGCGCCACCATCAGAGATATCGACGGCAACCGGCTCGACGATTTCTGTCTTGGCGACACCGGTTCGATGTTCGGTCATTCGCCGCCGCCCGTCGCCCGCGCCATCCGCCGGCAGGCCGGACGCGGCCTGACCTACATGCTGCCTGCCGAGAACGCGCTCGCCATCGGGCCGTTGCTGCAGCAGCGCTTCGGTTTGCTGTCGTGGCAGATCGCGACGACGGCGACCGATGCCAACCGCTTCGCGCTGCGGGTTGCCCGCGCCGTTACCGGCCGGGAGAAGATACTGGTCTTCAACGGCTGCTATCATGGCTCGGTCGACGAGACGATGGTGCGGCTGGTCGCCGGGAAAGCGGTGAATCGACCGGGACTGGCCGGCGAGTTCCGCGACCTGACGCGGGCGACTGATGTCGTCGAGTTCAACGATCTGCCGGCGCTCGACGCAGCACTCCGGGGCAACGATGTCGCCTGCGTCATCGCCGAGCCGGTGCTGACCAATTCCTGCATGGTGCTGCCCGAAGCCGGCTTTCATGATGGCTTGCGGCGTCTCACCCGTGCGACCGGCACGCTGCTTCTAATCGACGAGACGCATACAATCTCGACCGGTCCCGGCGGCTATACAAGCAAATACGGGCTGGAGCCGGACCTGTTCGTGCTGGGCAAGCCGATTGCCGGCGGCGTACCGGCGAGCGTCTGGGGCATGAGCGAAGACGTTGCGGCCCGCTATGCCGCTTATATCAGCCGGAAAGAGCCCGGCCACTCCGGCATGGGGACAACGCTGTCGGCCAATCCGCTGCAATTCGCAGCGATGCGCGCCACGCTCGAATACGTCATGACCGACGAGAACTACAGCCATATGGACCATCTGGCGCGGCGGCTCGACGCCGGGCTGACCGCCGTCATCGATCGCTATCGTCTGCCCTGGCATGTTGCTCGCGTCGGTGCCCGTGTCGAGTTCATCTGCGCGCCGGGCCCGCTGAGGAACGGCGGCGATGCGGAAGCTGCGCACGTGCCGGAGCTCGAGGCGGCAATCCATGTCGCGCTGGTCAATCGCGGCGTGCTGATCGCACCCTTCCACAACATGATGCTGATCTCTCCTGCGACCAGCGCCGCCCAGGTGAACCGGCTGATCACTGCCTTCGGCGCGGTTGCGGCAAAGCTTACGGCGTGAGACAAGCTTGCGGCATGAAACAAGCGCCCAAGCAAAGTTTGAACCTGGTTACGGCATCCCCTTCGGGCTCGACGCCCGCCGAGGCGCAGGCCTTTCTCGACGCTCATCCCGAGATCGAAGCGTTTGACATCGTGCTGACCGACGCCAATGGCGTCGGTCGCGGCAAGATCGTGCGCCGGCATGAGTTGATAAGCATCTTCGAGGGGGGCCGGCACATGCCGATCTCGATCCTCGGCCTCGACATCACCGGCGAGGATGTTCACGAGACCGGGCTGATCTGGACGACGGGCGACGGCGACCTGCGGGCGTGGCCGATCCCCGGCACACTGGTGCCGCTGTTCGGCACCCAGCCGCCGCGCGGCCAGGTGCTGATGGCGATGTACCATCTCGATGGCCAGCCGATGTCGTCCGACCCGCGGCTGGCACTCGCCCGCCAGGTAGACATCCTCGCGGCCAAGGGCCTGCATCCGGCCGGTGCCTTCGAGCTCGAATTCTTCCTGCTCGCCAACGAGCGCGATGCCGAAGGCAAGGTGCAGCCGGCGCACGCGGTGCTTGACGGACGCCGCTCGGCCAAGACGGAGGTCTATTCCGTCGACCATCTGCACGGCATGGAGCCGCTGTTTTCCGACATCTACGCCGCAGCCAAGGTGCAAGGCATCCCGGCCGAGACGGTCATCTCGGAATATGCGCCCGGCCAGTACGAGCTGACGCTCAACTACCGCAAGGATGTGATGCGGGCGGCCGACGATCTCGTCATGCTCAAGCGACTGGTGCGGGCGCAGGCGCGCCGTCATGGTGTCACCGCTTGCTTCATGGCCAAGCCGATCGAGAAATATGCCGGCTCGGGCATGCATTTTCATGTCTCGCTGCTGGACGATGCCGGCAAGAATGTCTTTGCCGAAACCGGCGGCGAAAGCTGGTCGCTGCCGCTGCTGCGCGGCCTCGGCGGACTGATCCAGACGATGGCGGAATCGATGCTGGTCTTCGCGCCGCATGCCAATTCATGGCGGCGCTTCGTCTCGCAATCCTATGCGCCGGTGGCGCCGACCTGGGGCGTCAACAACCGTTCGGTGGCACTGCGTGTGCCGGCCGGCGATGCCAGGAACCGCCGCATCGAGCACCGGCCATCGGGCGTCGACGCGAATCCTTACCTGGTGGCGGCAACGGTGCTGGCCGGTGTCGTCAAAGGCCTCGACGAAGGCCTCGATCCCGGTCCCGAAACCACCGGCAATGGCTACGAATCAGCCGTCACGCGCACGACGATGCCGGTCGACTGGCGTGCCGCGATCGAGGCGGCAAGGGCGTCGACCTTCCTCAAGGGCGCATTGGGCGAAGACCTGCACCGGACGTTCGTGGCGATCAAGCAGTCGGAATATCTGCGCGTGGCGCGCACGGTCAGCGAACTGGATTATCACCTCTATCTGCACGAGGTGTAGGGCATCACATCGTCGGCCATCCGCCGGTGAAGGCCCATGCGGAATAATTTCAGCGGAACCTTCGGCGGGCTTTGCTCATTGCGTGTCTGATTGCAGGAGCGAGCAAGGCCGCCTTAGTCATGATCGCCAGGATGCAGACAACCCCGACGCCGCACCATGCCAAAGTGCAGGCAAGACGCTTGCCTGCAAGCAAGTCTCCGGAAACGACAGAAATCGACGCCAGGACGATTCCTGAACTGCGCGAAACGGCCAAGATCTGCCGCCGCTGTCCGCTATGGCACGACGCCACGCAGACCGTGTTCGGTGAAGGCCCTGATAAAGCCAAGGTGATCTTCGTCGGCGAACAGCCGGGCGACCAGGAGGACCTGGCGGGCAAGCCCTTCGTCGGTCCGGCGGGCAAGGTGTTCGACGCGATCCTGGACGATGCCGGCGTCGATCGGCTGAAAGTCTACGTCACCAACGCGGTCAAGCATTTCAAGTTCGAGCCGCGAGGCAAGCGGCGCATCCACTCCAAGCCGAACGCCGGCGAGGTGCAGGCTTGCCGCTGGTGGCTCGACAAGGAAATCGATCTGATCAAGCCCAATCTGGCGGTGGCGCTCGGCGCAACGGCGGCGCAGGCGCTGCTTGGCAAGGTGGTGCCGATCATGAAGATGCGTGGGGCCGTCGTGGAGCGCGACGATGGCTTGCGTGTCTTCGTCACCATCCATCCGTCCTTCATCCTGCGCATTCGTGAGCCGGCGGACAAGCAGGCAGAACGCGACCGGTTCCTGCAGGATATGAGAGCGGTGAAAAAGCTGATGGCCGCCTGAGCTATTTGATCAATATCGCCCGGAGATCGTTGACGTTTGTGCCGGTCGGACCGGGTGCGAAAAGGTCATCTACGGCATTGAATGCCGTCCAGGCGTTGTTGCCGGCAAGCATGGCCTTGGCATCGATGCCCGCCTTATGCATCCGCGACACTGTCGAGCCGTCGGCGAAGGCGCCGGCATTGTCTTCCGAACCGTCTATGCCGTCGGTGTCGGCGGCCAGTGCGTGGACGCCCGCCATGCCGCTGATCCCAATGGCGAAGGCGAGCAGGAATTCCGAGTTGCGGCCGCCTTTGCCTTCCGCGCGCAAGGTCACGGTCGTCTCGCCGCCCGACAGGATCAGCACCGGTTTTGCGAATGGCCGGTTGCGCCTCGCCACTTCGCGCGCGATTGCAGCGTGGACGCCGCCGACCTCACGTGCCTCGCCCTCGATGGAATCGGAGAGAATGACCGCTTCGATACCTTGGTACCTGGCTTCGGCCGCAGCCGCTTCCAGCGATACGCCGGCCGAGGCGATCAGATGTACCTCGTTGCGCGAAAAACGCGGATCATCGACGCGCGGTGCATCGGCGGCCGGCGAATTGATGTGCGCCATCACTGAAGCCGGTAGTTTCATGTCATAGGCGGCGATCGACGCTAATGCATCTTCGCGGCTGCCGGAATCGGGAACGGTCGGGCCGGAAGCGACCAGCGCCGGGTTATCGCCCGGAATGTCGGAGACCACCAGCGACACCACCTTGGCTGGATAGGCAGCGGCCGCCAGCCTGCCGCCCTTGATCGTGGAAACATGTTTACGGATGGTGTTCATCGCGGCGATCGGCGCGCCGGAGGCGAGCAGCGCCTCGTTGACGGCGATCTCATCGGCCAGCGTCAGACCTTCGGCAGGTGACGGCAGCAGCGCCGAGCCGCCGCCCGAAATGAGCGCCACGACGAGGTCGTCCGCAGTCAGTCCCTGGACCTTTTCGAGCAGCCGCCGGGAAGCTTCTAGCCCCGCGGCATCCGGCACCGGATGCGCCGCCTCGATGATCTCGATGCGCCGGCAGGCCGCGCCATAGCCGTAGCGGGTGACGACCAGCCCTTCGATCGGCCGGTCCCACACTTTCTCGAAAGCCGCCGCCATCTGCGCCGAGCCTTTTCCTGCACCGATGACGATGGTCCGTCCCTTCGGCCTTGCGGGCAAATGATCCTTGATCGTCCTCTGGGGATCGGCGGCGGCAACGGCGGCGTTGAAGATCGAAATGAGAAAGGACTTGGGATCGAGCGCGGTCATACTGAGCTACCACGGACGCTGTGCGAGCTTCTGCGGCGTTTGCGCTGCCCCTCACCCTTACCCTCTCCCCGTATAGAGACGGGGAGAGGGGATCGCCAGCGTTGGAGCGTTTCCCTTCTCCCCGTCACTACGCGGGGAGAAGGTGCCGGCAGGCGGATGAGGGGCAGCGCCAACGTCACGATGTTGCTTCCGGCGGCAGGACCAACTCCTGGCTATCGACGCCCAAGTAGCTACACAGCGTATCGACGACCACTCCGTGGTCCTCGCGCTCCGGTAGGCCGGAGACGGCGATCACGCCGATGACGCCAGCGCCCTTGACAGTGATGGGAAAGCCGCCACCGGCCAGCACATAGTCGGCAACGTCCAGCCCTTCGCCGGGCTTGAAGCTGCGGTCGGGGCGCTGCTGCTCCAGCACAATGCGGTAGGTGCTTTTCAGGAACCGCCGCACGACGTTGATCTTGCGCCGCGCCCAGTCCGGATTGGAGGCGTTCGAGCCGGGCATTGCCGCATAGAACAGCGGCCGGTCGAAAGTTCTGATATCGACGATGATCGGCAGGTTTTCCTTGAGAGCCCGGTCGCGGATCGCCGAGCCGATCTCGAAAGCGACGGCTTCGTCGAAGGCCGAAAAGACAAGCGTGGCTTCCTGTTTCTTGATCAGAGCGATGTCGTCCGCAACGGCCATGTCGTTCCCCTGTCGATCTCGCCTGTTGCTTTGGCGGATGGCTGCCGCCCGGTCAAGCCGGCCGCATACGACGGCTAAACCGCTATATCCGCCTTGGCCGCCCGGCCGGCGACATAGACCTCGCGCACGGCGCGGTCATCGCCGAGCGTCTGCAGCAGAAACAATTCCTCGGCGAGCGTGTCCGCCGTCTCCACCCGCAGCCGCATCGCCGGCGTGGCGCGGGCGTCGAGCACGATGATATCGGCGTCGCTGCCTTCCTCCAGGGTGCCGATCCTTTCCGCAAGCGACAGCGCCTCGGCATTGCCGCGGGTCAGCTGCCAGAAGGACTGGAACGGATTGAGCTTCTCGCCGTTCAGCGCGATCACCTTGTAGCCCTCGTCCATGGTGCGCAGCATCGAATAGTTGGTGCCACCGCCGACATCGGTGGCGGCGGCGATGCGAAGCGGCTTCTCGCGGCGGCTATAGCGCTGATAATCGAACAGGCCCGAGCCGAGAAACAGGTTGGAGGTCGGGCAGAACACCGCCACCGAGCCGCTATCCGAAAGCGCATCCGCCTCGCGCTCCGACAGGTGGATGCAATGGCCGAACAGGCTTCTGCGCCCGAGCAGCCCATAGTGTTCGTAGATGTCGGTGTAGTCCCGCGTCTGCGGGTATAATTGCTGCGTGAAGGCGATCTCGGCGTGGTTTTCCGACAGATGCGTCTGCATGTGCAGATCAGGATATTCGCGGCAGAGCGCGCCCGCCATCTCCAATTGCTCGGGCGACGAGGTGATGGCGAAGCGCGGCGTGATGGCATAGTGCTGGCGCCCCTTGCCGTGCCACTCATCGATCAACGCCTTGCTGTCGTCATAGCCCGATTGCGGCGTGTCGAGCACGCCGTCCGGCGCGTTGCGGTCCATCATCACCTTGCCGGCGATGTTGAGCATGTTGCGGTCGTGCGACTCTGCAAAGAACGCTTCGGCAGATTCCTTGTGTACCGAGCAATAGGCCGCGACTGTCGTGGTGCCGTGGCGCAACACTTCATCCAGGAACAGCCTGGCGATACGGCGGCCATGCTGGGCGTTCTGGAATTTGGTCTCTTCCGGAAAAGTGTAGGTGTTCAGCCAGTCGAGCAGTTCGGCGCCGAAGGAAGCGATGACCTGCATCTGCGGAAAATGTGCATGCGCATCGATGAACCCGGGCAGCAGCAGATGTGGCCTGTGGTCGATCTTTTTTGTTCCCTCGCCCGCCTTTTTCTCGACCTCGGCATAGGCGCCAGCGGCAACGATCCTTCCGTCGCGCATCAGCAGGCCGCCATCTTGCTCGTAGCGCCAGGCGGAATGGTCGTCGATGGTTTCTGGCCAGCGCAAAAACGACAGCGTGCGGCCGCGCAGCAGCGTGCTGGTCATGCTATTTCCCCGCGCCTTCGAACCAGGCTACCAGCAGTGCCCGTTCCTTGTCGGTGATCTGGGTGACGTTGGCGGGCGGCATGGCGTGGCTGCGTCCGGCCTGCAGGTAGATCTCGCCGGCGTGCTCGGCGATGCCGGCATCGGTATCGAGCATCACGCCCTTAGGCGCGTGGTAAATGCCCTCGTAGGACGGCTCCGCCGCATGGCACATCGAACAGCGGCCAAGCACTGTATCACGCACGGCGGGAAAATGCGCCGAGGCGACGTAGACCTGTGCCGCCGAGGACGTTTTGACCTCGCCGGTCAGCAGCTTCGGTGCCGTCGACAGCCAGATGATGACGACGAACAGGACGGCGGCGGCCAGCCAGGTCCACGTCGGATTGCCTTTGCGCGCGTGCCTGGTATTGAAATAGTGCCGGATCAGCACGCCGATGATGAACACCAGCGAGGCAATGACCCAGTTGAACTCTGTGCCGAACGCCAGCGGATAATGGTTCGACAGCATCAGGAACAAAACCGGCAGCGTCAGGTAATTGTTGTGCAGCGAGCGCTGTTTGGCGATCTTGCCGTATTTCGGATCGGGCTTACGGCCGGCGATCAGGTCGGCGACGACGATCTTCTGGTTTGGGATGATGACCATGAAAACGTTGGCCGACATGATCGTCGCGGTGATGGCGCCGAGATGCAGGAAGGCGGCGCGGCCGGTGAACAGGTGGGTCAGTCCCCAGGCCATGAATACCAGCACCCCATACAGCACCAGCATCAGGCCGGTGTCGCTGTTGCCGAGCGGCGAACGGCACAAGAGATCGTAGACCACCCAGCCGACGCCGATCGTCGCCAGCGACAGCAAGATGCCTGTAGGCACCGACATGGCAAGGACATTCGGATCGATCAGGAACAGGTCCGCCCCGGCATAGTAGACGACGCACAGCATGGCGAAGCCCGACAGCCAGGTGGCGTAGGATTCCCACTTGAACCAGGTCAGATGCTCGGGCATCTCAGCCGGCGCCACCAGATATTTCTGCACATGGTAGAAGCCGCCGCCATGCACCTGCCATTCCTCGCCGAAGGCTCCGGTAGGCATGCCCGGACGCTGGCGCAGCCCGAGATCGAGCGCGACGAAATAAAAGGACGATCCAATCCAGGCGATACCGGTGACGACGTGCAGCCAGCGCACGGCGAAACTCAGCCAATCCCAGAATATCGCGAAATCCATCATGAAAAAATCGTCCCTGCCGATCCACTGACTTTACGGACTGGAGCGCAAACGGAAAGGGCCGAGCTGCACGATGACTTTCAAAAAAAATTGGAAAATACTAGGCTGATCATACGCAGCCACATGAGAGCCACGGAAGCCGCATGGCCTATCTCGACAACATCGCCGTTTTCGTCCGCGTCGTCGAGCTCGGCAATTTGTCGGCGGCTGGGCGCGACATGCGCATTTCGCCCGCGGTCGCCTCTAACCGGATCAAGGAGCTCGAGAAGCACCTGGGCGTCAGGCTGTTCAACCGCACGACGCGACAATTGATGCCGACCGAGCACGGCACCGTGTTCTACTCTGGCGCCAAGCAGGTGCTGGAGGCGGTCACCGAGGCGGAAGCGGCGGTCAGCGCGCTATCCGGCCAGCCGCGCGGCACTATAAAGGTGACAGCGCCGCTCGGCCTCGGGCGGCGGCTGGTAGCATCCGGAATCCCGGATTTCCACGACAGGTACCCAGATATCGAGGTGCGGCTCCGGCTTTCCGATCACAATGTCGATATCATGAAGGAAGGCATCGACGTTGCGTTCCGGCTGGGCATCATCGAGGATTCCAGCCTCAGGATGCGCGGCATCATGGACTGCGAACGCGTGCTGGTAGCGGCTCCGCAATATCTGGACGTGCGCGGCGAGCCGACCGAGCCGCAGGAGTTGATCGGCAAGAAACACGATTGCCTGATGCTGCGCTATTCCGGCGCGCGCGAATATGTCTGGACGCTGCAGACGCCGAATGGGCCGCAAAAGTTCGAGGTGCACGGCCCCTACGATACCGATGATGGCGACGTGCTGACCGGCTGGGCGCTGTCCGGCCGCGGTATCATCAACAAGCCGCGCTTCGAGGTCGAGCCGTTTATCCGCGACCAGCGGCTGAAGGTGATCCTGAGCAACACGCCGCCGACGCCGGTGCAGTTCGCCGCCGTCTACCCGCACAAGAAGCTGCAGGATCCGAAGGTGCGGCTGCTGCTCGATTTCATGGCCGAGCGCTGCCAGCGGCTGATCAGGGATATTCTGGCCGGCAAATGATCGCTGGCTGGCCGGTTGCTTTCCGTCCAGCCGGCGAGATAATTCTCAAGGAATCTCGCTCAACAGGGAAAAGCGATGGCCAACGGCGCCACAATGTGTCTCGCCGTTTCACTGTCTCCGGAAGCCGCTCCTTCCCATCCGCCCGACGCCGGCCCGGACTTCAGTCTGCTGACGCGGTTCGTGCAAGAAGCCGAAGCGGCCGGTCTGGACATGGTGTTGCTCGGCGATTCCGCGCCGGTTGCAGGCGGGCTGAACCGGCAAATGCGCTTCGAAGCAACGACCTTGGTGGCGGCCCTGGCGACGGTGACAAGCAGGATCGGCCTCGTCGCTGCCGCGTCGACGGTCGCCCACCGGCCCTATAATCTCGCGCGCCGTTTCGCCTCGCTCGATATCATCAGCCATGGCCGCACCGGCTGGAACGCGAGCATGATGCCCGACCCGCGCGAGGCCGCCAATTTCAGCCGGCCGGAAGGGTTTTCCTGCGACGATTTCCGCCTGCGCGCCGATGAATTCATCGGCATCGTGCAAGGCTTGTGGAAAGGCTGGGACGCAGACGCGCTGCTGTTCGACAAAGTTGGCGGCCGCTTCTTCGATCCCGAGAAGATGCACCTTCTCGACCACAAGGGCGAATACTTTTCCGTGCGCGGGCCGCTCAACGTGGCGCGGTCGCCGCAGGACACGCCGGTGCTGGTCATGTCCGGCCTGTCCGAGCCCGCCATGTATATCGCCGCCCGCACCGCCGATGTCGTCCTGCTGGATGAGCCATCGATCGAGCCGGCGAAGGCTGACGATCTGAAGCGCCGTGCGCTTGCGTTCGGGCGCAGGCCGGAGGCGCTGAAAGTGCTGATGAACGTTGTCGCGGTTGCCGAAATAGCCGCCGCCCCGGACATGTTTGCGGATCGGCTCGAAGAGTGCTTTCGCTCCACAGCTTGTGACGGTTTTAACATTCTCATGCCGCGGATGGTAGCGCTCGACAATTTCGTTGATTGCGTGCTGCCGGGCCTTCGCCGCCGCGGCCTCGTTAGGCCTGGTTACCGCGGGGCGACACTTCGCTCCCATCTCGGACTTGCCGGGGAGGATCGGCAATGAGTACCGGTCTACGGCAGATGAAGCTCGGCGCCTTCCTGTGGGCGACAGGCCACCACATCGCCGCCTGGCGCCATCGGCAGGCGCATGTCACGGCCGGCATCGACATCGATCACTACATCCAGCTGGCGCGGACGGCGGAAGCGGCGAAGTTCGACATGATCTTCTGCGAGGACGCCGCCGGCGTGCGTGAGGCCAATGTCGATATCGCCAGCCAGACCTCACGCTCGATCGGCTTCGAGCCGATCAGCCTGCTTGCCGCGCTCGCGGTGCAGACGGAGCGCATCGGCCTCGTCTCAACGGCGTCGACGAGCTATAACGAGCCTTACGGGCTGGCGCGAACCTTCCTGTCGCTCGACCACCTGAGCGGCGGCCGTGCCGGCTGGAACCTTGTCACTTCCGCCAGCCAGATCGAGGCCGCCAATTTCGGCTCGACCGGTCTGCGCCCGCATGCCGACCGCTACGAACGCGCGCGCGAATTCGCTGCCGTGGTTGCTGGCCTTTGGCAAGGCCAGGGCGGACACGAAGGCAGAAGCTTTTCGGTGCGCGACCCGCTCGATCTGCCGCGCTCGCCCCAAGGTGCGCCGGTCATGGTTCAGGCGGGAGCGTCGGACGAAGGCCGCGATCTCGCCGCCCGGACCGCCGATGTGGTGTTCACTGCGGCGCAGACATTCGAGGAGGGGAAGGCTTTCTACGACGACCTCAGGGGACGGCTGGCGGCCTATGGGCGCGAGCCGGACGACCTCAAGATCATGCCTGGCGTCGCGCCGGTGGTTGCGGCAAGCGAAGCGGAAGCCCGGGCAAAACATGACGAACTGCAGGAGCTGATACCGGACGATATCGGTGTCGCGCTGCTTTCCAGCTATCTCAGCATATCCGATCTCGCGCGCTATCCCATCGACGGACCGCTGCCCGAGCTGCCGGCCAGCGAAGGCATGCAGAGCCGGCAGGCGCTCGTCATCGAGCAATCCCGCCGCGACAAGCTGTCCATTCGCCAGCTTGCCCGTCATTTCGCCGGCGCGCGCGGTCATTGGCGCGTCGTCGGAACTCCGGCCCAGATCGCCGACCAGCTCGAGGCACGCTTCGAGGGCGGCGCGGCAGACGGTTTCAACGTCATGCCATCCTATTTTCCCGGCCAACTCGAAGCCTTTGCCACGCTTGTCGTGCCAGAGCTGCAGCGGCGCGGGCTTTTCCGGAAGGATTATGAAGGCAGCACTCTGCGCGACCATCTGGGCTTGAAAACGCCGGCGTAAACGACGAGCGGAACGAAAGTCGGAAATCGCCGTTTTGGGATGCTGTGCCGCGGCGATGAGGGCGTCTGCGCGCATATTCGATTGACCATCCCAAACTTCGCCCTCTTTTCAAACCACGCGGACGCAACCGCCACAGGAGCCGATCATGGATGCCATCGCCACCCGCAATGACCTGCAATCCAATGCCAAGAAAGAGTGTATCGATCTTCTCAATGCCCGCCTCGCCGACGCCATCGATCTGGCCTTGATCACCAAGCAGGCGCACTGGAACGTCAAGGGACCGCAATTCATCGCCATCCACGAGATGCTCGACACGTTCCGCGAGGAGCTCGACGGCCATGTCGACACCATTGCCGAGCGCGCCGTACAGCTCGGCGGGACGGCGCTCGGCACATCGCAAGAGGTGTCGAAGGCGACTATGCTCGAGGCCTATCCGACCGACATCCACAAGACCCGGGATCATCTGGCGGCGCTGATCGACCGCTATGCCGCAACCGCCAAGCGGGCACGCGCGGCGATCGACGAGGCGGCCGGCGCGGGCGATGCCGACACCGCCGACATCTTCACAGCCTATTCACGCTCGCTCGACAAATTGCTGTGGTTCCTTGAGGCGCACACGCAGGAGAACGAATAGCCAAAACGTCAGCCGGCCATCGCCTTGCGGTGAGGGGCTTTGGACTGAGCGGACGGTGCCGCCGCATGGCCGGCCAACGCCGTCATAATCTCGGCCGCGGCGAGCGCTGCAATGACTTGCGGGCGCTTGTCTTTCACCGCATCGCCGCCGATCGGCGAGACGAGGCGGGCAAATTCCGCCTCGCTTCCGTCCGCCGATTTCAGGAACCAGTTCCGGAACGTCGCCTTCTTGGTTCTGGAGCCGATCATGCCGACATAGGCGGCATCCCGGCGTTTCAGAGCCTCGGCGACGATCAGGAAGTCCAGCGCGTGGTCATGTGTAAGGACGACGAAGGCGGATCCAGCCGGGGCTTCGCGCACCATCGCCTCAGGCATCGGCGTCAGCTTGGTTTCGACCGCTTCCGGCATGCCTTTGAGCGCCTCGGCTCGCGTCTCGACAACGACGACATGCACCGGCAGCAAGGCCATCGCGGAGGCCAGCGCCTGGCCGACATGGCCGCCGCCGAGGATGTAGACATGCGGTCGCTGCGCTTCCTCGGTTTCCGCCGCCGCAACCAGCTTGGCTTCAAGCGTGGGGTCGACTAGCTGGATCAGCAGCTCGACCCTGCCGCCGCAGCACTGCCCGATGTCCGGGCCGAGCGCGATGTCGAGGGTGGCGCGGATATCCCTCCCCCATGAGGGGAGGGTGGCGGCGAAGCCGCCGGGTGGGGTCGCCGCGGCAGTGCTCGACGCGCTGGCGGTACCTTCTGAGACGACCCCCTCTGGCCGCTCCGCGGCCATCTCCCCCTCAAGGGGGGAGAAAAGCATCTGTCGCGCTTTGTCGATCGCCATGTATTCGAGCTGGCCGCCGCCGATCGTACCGAAAGTGGCCGATCCTGAGACGAGCATGAAGGCACCCGTCTCGCGCGGCGTCGAACCTTTTGTCCGGGCCACCTCAACGAAGGCGACCCGGCCGGCGCCGGCAAGAAAGGCTTTCAGGCTCTGCACTTTCGCGTTCATCATTTGCGTTCCCTATCGGGAAATATAGAGTTTTTCGGCCTGAATTGCACGTTTTCCGGGATTCAAGTGCCGGTTTTGGCTTCCCGCTTCAGCCGTTCGATCGCCATCAGCACACGCTCCGGCGTGGCCGGCGGGTCGAGGCGCGGGCAGATCTTGTGGCTGGCAACGCTCGCCACTGCGTCCGACAGCGCATGCAGCACCGACATTGCGAGCGGAAAGGGCGGCTCGCCGACCGCCTTGGAGCGGTACACCGTCGGCTCGCCTGCTTGCGCCCAGTCGGCCAAAGTCACATTAAAAATCTTCGGCCGGTCCGACGCGAGCGGGATCTTGTAGGTCGATGGCGCATGGGTGCGCAGCCGCCCCTTGTCGTCCCACCACAGTTCCTCCGTTGTCAGCCAGCCCATGCCCTGGATGAAGCCGCCCTCGATCTGGCCGAGGTCGATGGCGCGGTTCAGCGAGCGGCCGGTTTCGTGCAGGATGTCGGTGCGCTCGACGATATATTCGCCGGTCAGCGTGTCGACAGACACTTCCGAGCACGCGGCGCCGTAAGCGAAATAGTAGAAGGGATGGCCCTCGCCCTTGTCGCGGTCCCAATGGATTTTCGGCGTCTTGTAGAAACCCGCCGCCGAAAGCTGGATGCGCGCCATATAAGCCTGCCTGACGAGATCGGCGAAGGCGATCTCCTGGTTGCCGATGCGCACGCGGTTGGGCAGGAACAGCACCTGGTCGCGCGGCACCTGGTATCTCTCGACGGCAAAATTGGTCAACCGGTCCTTGATCTGGCGGGCGGCATTCTGCGCCGCCATGCCGTTGAGATCGGAGCCGGAAGACGCGGCGGTGGCCGAGGTATTCGGCACCTTGCCGGTCGTCGTCGCGGTGATCTTGACCTGATCGAGGTCGATCTGGAACTCTTCCGCCACAACCTGCGCCACCTTGACATAGAGGCCCTGCCCCATCTCGGTGCCGCCGTGGTTCAGATGCACCGAACCGTCGGTATAGACATGCACCAGCGCGCCGGCCTGGTTGTAGTGGGTGGCGGTGAACGAGATGCCGAACTTGACCGGCGTCAGCGCCAGTCCGCGCTTGATGAAGCGGCTGTTGGCATTGAAAGCATCGATGGTGCGGCGGCGCCTCGCATAGTCGGAACTCGCCTCCAGCTCGGCGACGATGCGGTGGATGATGTTGTCCTCGACTATCTGGTGATAGGGCGTGATGTTGCGGTCGCTGGTGCCGTAGAAATTCTTCTTGCGGATTTCGAGCGGGTCCTTGCCGACGGCAAACGCGACTTCGTCGATGACGCGCTCGGCGCCGACCATGCCTTGCGGGCCGCCGAAGCCGCGAAAGGCAGTGTTCGATACCGTGTTGGTGTAGAGCGGCGCCGATTGCGCGTGCACCGCCGGCCAGAAATAGGTGTTGTCGCAATGGAACAGCGCGCGGTCAGTGACCGGGCCGGAGAGGTCGGCCGAGAAGCCGCAGCGCGCCGCGAACATGAAATCTACGCCCAGAATATTGCCCTGGTCGTCGAAGCCGACCTCGTAGTCGACGAGGAAATCGTGGCGTTTGCCGGTGGCGATCATGTCGTCGTCGCGGTCAGGCCGGATTTTCACGGCCCGATGATGTTTCTTCGCGGCGATAGCGGCCAATGCCGCAAACTGATTGCCTTGCGTTTCCTTACCGCCGAAAGCGCCGCCCATCCGGCGGATTTCCACCGTCACCGCATGGCTCGGAACACCGAGCGCGTGGCTGACCATGTGCTGGATTTCGCTCGGGTGCTGGGTCGAGGAATAGATGGTGACGTCGTGGTCCTCGCCAGGGATGGCCAAGGCGATATGACCTTCGAGATAGAAATGCTCCTGGCCGCCTATGCGCATTTTTCCCTTCAGCCGGCGCGGCGCCGCATTGATCGCAGCCGCTGCATCACCGCGCTTCAGCGTCAGCGGCGGCGTGACCAGCTTATCTTTCCGGGGATCGAGCTCACCGACATCGGCGACGAACGGCAATTCCTTGTATTCGACCTTGGCCAGCCTCGTTGCACGGCGCGCCTGCTCGCGGGTTTCGGCAATGACGCAGAAGATCGGTTGGCCAAAGAATTGCACCTTGCCGTCGGCCAGCACCGGCTCGTCGTGACGGCCGGTCGGCGAAATGTCGTTCTCGCCTGGCACGTCGCTCGCCGTCAGCACGTCGATGACGCCGGGTGCGGCGCGCACCGCCGACAGGTCCATGCTGGTGATGGTGGCATGCGTCGCCGTCGAAAGCCCAAGGCAGCCGTGCAGCGTGCCGGCCGGTTCCGGCATGTCGTCGATATAGACGGCCGTGCCACTGACATGCTTGTGCGCGGAATCATGGCGCTGGTCGGTGGCGACGCCGCCGGCGATTTTTTGCGCCTTCAGGTTTGGCGTGGCGTGCTTGTTCATCATGCCGCCTCGTGCCGTGATACCTGGATCGGCGCCCGGGTGCCGGTGGTTTCGGCAAAGAAGCGCAGCAGCAGGTTGCGCGCCGCCAGCGCCCGGTATTCGGCGCTTGCCCGCATGTCGGTTAGCGGCGTGAAATCGCCGGCATACGCGGCCATCGCCGCCTCGACCGTCGCTTCCGTCCAGGGCTTGCCAAGCAATGCCTTTTCGACGCCAAAGGCTCGCTTCGGCCTTGCCGCCATGCCGCCATAGGCGATGCGCACATCCGCCACCGTGCCATGCTCGGCGAGCTTCAGGAAAAACGCGCCTAGCGCTGCTGTGATATCTTCGTCGCGGCGCTTGGTGATCTTGTAGACGGCAAATTTCGTCTCGCTGCCCGGCACCGGAACATGCACGGCCTCGACGAATTCGCCGGGCTGCCGGTCCTGCTTGCCATAGGCGATGAAAAACTCCTCGAGCGGGATCGTTCGACGCTTGTCGCCGCGGCGCAGCGTCAGGCGGGCACCGAGTGCGATCAGCGGCGGCGGCGTGTCGCCGATCGGCGAACCGTTGGCGATATTGCCGCCGATGGTGCCCATGTTGCGCACCTGATCGCCGCCGATGCGGTCGAACAGCGGGCCGAGCGCCGGGATGCGTTTCGCCAGCGTCGAGAAGGCTTCGCTATAGGTGACACCGGCGCCGATCGAGATGACGCCCTTGTCCTCGGAAATCCCGCACAGACCATCGAGATTGCCGATGAAAACCGCCGGCGCAATATCGCGCATGTGCTTGGTCACCCAAAGGCCGACATCGGTCGAACCCGCGACGATAGTGGCGCCCGGCTCCTTGACGAGTACGCTGGCCAGATCGTCGGCATTGGCCGGCACGATCAGCCGCTTGTTGCCGGAGCCGATCTCGATGCGCGAACCGTCCTTCATCGCTTCGAGCTTGGCCGTGACTGCCTTGCGCTCCGCCGCCAACGGATCCTTTGCCGCCGTGCCGTAGCTGGAGATGGCACGTGCGGCGCGCATGATCGCCTCGTAGCCGGTGCAGCGGCAGAGATTGCCTTGCAGCGCCTTTTCGATGGCGGCGTCCGACGGCTCCGGCGCCCGCATCCACAGAGCATAAAGCGACATGACGAAACCCGGTGTACAGAAGCCGCATTGCGAGCCGTGGAAATCGACCATGGCCTGCTGCACGGGATGCAGTTTTCCTGCGCCGCGCAGATGCTCGACGGTCACGATATGCGTGCCGTCTAGCGAGCCAAGGAAGCGGATGCAGGCATTGACGCTTTCATAGACCAGTGTTCCACCGGAGAGCCTGCCGACCAGCACCGTGCAGGCGCCACAGTCGCCCTCGGCGCAACCTTCCTTGGTGCCGCGCAGCGAGCGGTCGAGCCGCAGCCAGTCGAGCAGGGTCTGGTCCGGTGCAACCGTGCCGAGCGCGACGTCCTCGCCATTGAGGATGAAGCGGATTTCGTTGCGTGTCTTGATCCCTGCCATCTCAGCTTCCCCGGTAGGTCGAATAGCCGTACGGCGACAGAAGCAGCGGCACATGATAGTGCATCGGCTCGGCCATACCGAAGCGGATCGGCACATGGTCGAGGAAGGCCGGTTCCGCCAGTTTTGTCCCTTGCCCGCGCAGATAATCGCCGGCCGCAAAGACCAGCTCGTATTCGCCGGTGCGGAATTCAGCGCCGGCAAGCAGCGGAGCATCGCAACGGCCGTCGTGATTGGTGACGACCGTTTTCAGATGCGTCCGGGCCTGACCGTCAAGATGATAGAGCTCGATCGACAGACCGGCCGCCGGTTTGCCGGCCGCAGTGTCGAGGACGTGGGTCGTCAGGCGCCCGCCTTCGGCTTTCGACGTTTCCGCCACTGGCTGCTCCATTCCCTGAACGGTCGAACACTATTCATGAATTGTGCGCCAATTAAAGGCGATGCATAAGTCCCGGTCGAGCGGAGCGCGACAAAAACACTTTCAAAAATTTCGGGGGAATGCGCAGGCACTCCTTTCGACTATCCTGATTACAATTTCCGGCAGGAGCGAGAATGCGTTACGAACGAGACATGCGCGGCTACGGAGCCAATCCGCCGGATCCGAAATGGCCCGGCGGGGCGCATGTCGCGGTGCAGTTCGTCGTCAATTACGAAGAGGGCGGCGAGAATTGCGTCCTGCACGGCGACAAGGCTTCGGAGGCTTTCCTGTCGGAGATCGTCGGCGCCGCGCCCTGGCCTGGCCAGCGCCACTGGAACATGGAATCGATCTACGAATACGGCGCCCGAGCCGGCTTCTGGCGATTACTGCGCCTGTTCAGCGAGGCACAGGTGCCGATCACCTGCTATGGCGTCGCCACGGCCCTGGCACGTTCGCCCGACCAGGTTGCGGCGATGCAGGAGGCCGGCTGGGAGATCGCTTCGCACGGGCTGAAATGGATCGACTACCGCGACCATACCCCGGAAGACGAGCGCCGCGACATGGAGGCGGCGATCCGGCTGCATTATGAGGTGACAGGGGCGCGGCCGACCGGCTGGTACACCGGCCGCACCTCGATCAACACGGTGCGGCTGGCGGCGGAAGAGGGCGGCTTCGACTATGTGTCGGATACCTATGACGACGAGCTGCCCTACTGGTTCGAGCACGTGGTGCCGGATGGCACGGCGAAACCGCAGCTGATCATACCCTACACGCTCGACGCCAACGACATGCGCTTTGCCACGCCGCAGGGCTTCAATTCGGGCGACCAGTTTTTTGCCTATCTCAGGGATAGTTTCGATACGCTCTATGTCGAGGGCAAGGCAGGGCGGCCGCGTATGATGAACATCGGCCTGCACTGCCGCCTGGTCGGCCGGCCGGGCCGGGTCGCGGCACTGAAGCGCTTCATCGACTACGTCAAATCGCATGACAAGGTCTGGCTGGCACGACGCATCGACATTGCAAAACACTGGCAGGAGACGCATCCGTTCCGGTTGCCGGCGCTGCGCCCGTCGAAAATGGAATTCGAGGCCTTCGTCCACACATTCGGCGGCGTCTTCGAGCATTCGCCGTGGGTTGCCGAGCGCGCTTATGAGCTGGAGCTCGGCCCGGCCCATGACAGTGCCGGCGGCCTGCACAATGCGCTCTGCCGCGTCTTTCGCGCGGCAAGCGAGGCCGAGCGGTTTGCTGTGCTCAATGCCCACCCCGATCTTGCCGGAAAACTGGCACAGGCCAAGCGGCTGACGGCGGAATCGTCGAGGGAACAGGCTTCGGCAGGGCTCGACGCGCTGACCGAGAAGGAGCGCGAGCTGTTCGCAAAACTCAATGCCGCCTACGTCACCAGTTTCGGTTTCCCCTTCATTATTGCGGTGAAAGGAAAGACCAAGGCGGAGATCCTGGCCGAGTTCGAGGCGCGTATCGGCAACAGCCACGACGTCGAATTCGAAACCGCCTGCAGACAGGTCGAGTGCATCGCGCTGCTTCGTCTCAAGGACATGCTTCCGCAATAGGCTTTGGCTGCCGCCATGGGCCCTGGCTTCCGCAACAGGCTTGAATTTATGGATATGATGAAAATGGCCGAGCGAACCTATTATGCGCCGCAGGGCGGACATCCCGGCCAGAGTGAATTGCTGACCGGCCGCGCTGTGTTCACACAGGCCTATGCGGTCATCCCCAAGGGTGTGATGCAGGACATCGTCACCAGCGCCTTGCCGTTCTGGGATAGGACACGCGTCTGGGTGCTGTCGCGGCCGCTATCGGGTTTTGCCGAGACGTTTTCGCAATACATCGTCGAGCTCGCGCCCGGCGGCGGCAGCGACCGCCCTGAGCTTGACGCCGCCGCCGAAGGTGCCCTGTTCGTAGTCGAAGGCGAGCTATGCGTTTCGCTTGCCGACAAGAAACATAGCTTAAGGCCGGGCGGCTTTGCCTACCTGCCGCCGGCGAGCGGGTGGACGGTGCGCAATGAAAGCGGTGCCGCCGTCCGCTTTCACTGGATCCGCAAGACTTATGACGCAGTCGACGGCATCGACCAGCCGCAAGCGTTCTTCGCCAACGAACAGGAAATCGCGCCGACGCCAATGCCGGGTACCGAAGGCCGATGGACGACGACGCGCTTCGTCGATCCGGCCGACATGCGCCACGACATGCATGTCACCATCGTCACGCTCGAGCCTGGCGCGGTCATTCCCTTCGCCGAGACGCACGTCATGGAACACGGGCTCTATGTGCTGGAGGGCAAGGCGGTCTACCGTCTCAACCAGGATTGGGTCGAAGTCGAAGCCGGCGACTATATGTGGCTGCGCGCCTTCTGCCCGCAGGCTTGTTATGCCGGCGGGCCGGGCAAATTCCGCTATCTCCTCTATAAGGACGTCAACCGCCACGCCAAGCTTGGCAGCGCCGGCGTCGTGAGACCCACACCATGACCCGCATCGTCGCGCGGCCGCTGACCCGCGAGAATTTCGCCGAATTCGGCGACGTCATCGATATGGGCGGCGACAACCATTATCCGATCAATGGCGGCAAGGCTGAGCGCTACCATGACCTCGCCACGGCGGAAGCACGAGGGCCGAATGCGCGCGTGCTGATCTCGATGGTGCGTGGCACGCCCTATGAGCTGCCGTTGAAGCTTACCATGGTGGAGCGCCATCCGTTTGGCAGCCAGGCCTTCATCCCGCTGTCACCACGGCCGTTCCTGGTCGTCGTCTGCCATGACGGCGAAGAGGGCCCGGGCGAGCCGCATGCCTTCATCACCGCGCCCGGGCAAGGCATCAACTATCCGCGCAATCTGTGGCACGGAGTGCTGACGCCGATCGGCGATGTCCAGGATTTTGTGGTCGTCGACCGCGGCGGCGACGGCTCCAATCTCGAAGAGTGCCATTTCTCGCACGCCTACGAGATCGATCTTCCCGACGGGATTAGATGATGACCGACATTTCGCTGATCGACCGACTGCTCGACGTCATCGAGCACGACATCGTGCCGAAGACCGTCGAAGGCGTCGCGCACGGCAATAAGCTGTTCGGCGCGGCGATCCTGCGCAAGGACGACCGCTCGCTGGTGCTTGCCGAAACCAACAACGAGACCGAAAACCCGCTCTGGCACGGCGAGGTGCATTGCCTGAAGCGCTTCTACGAAATGCCTAAAGCCGAACGCGTCGACACCAAGGACGCTATCTTTCTTGCCACGCACGAACCCTGCTCGCTCTGCCTGTCGGCGATCACCTGGACCGGCTTCGACAATTTCTTCTATCTGTTCAGCCACGAAGACTCGCGCGACAGCTTCGACATCCCGCACGATTTGAAGATCCTGAAAGAGGTCTTCACCCTCGATCCCGGCGGCTACAATGCCGAGAATGCCTATTGGAAGAGCTTTTCGATCCGCAAATTGGTGCGCTCGCTGCCCGATGCCGAGCGCGAGCGGCTGGAAGCGCGTATCGGCGCAATATCAGCGCGCTATGACGAATTGTCCGCCGCCTATCAAGCAAGCAAGGCCGAAAACGACATACCGCTGAATTGACGCGGATTGACCAGCCGAATTCGTTGACTGGCCCATGACGCGCTCTCACGGGCTCCATCATCTGGCGCTCCTGGAGTTCGCCCGCATGAAAATCGTCACTGAATTCCCACGAAAGATCGTCGAATTTCCGGATATGGGGATCATCATGCCGGACGGCTGCCGGCTGTCGGCGCGGGTGTGGATGCCGGCCGATGCTGCCGACGATCCAGTGCCGGCAATCCTCGAACACCTGCCCTATCGCAAGCGCGACGGCACGATCTATCGTGATCAGCTGACGCATCCCTATTTTGCCGGCCACGGCTACGCCTCGATCCGCGTCGACATGCGCGGCAATGGCGATTCCGAAGGGCTGATGGACGACGAATATTCCGAGCAGGAATTGCAGGACGCTTGCGACGTCATCGCCTGGGCGGCGGACCAGCCCTGGTGCAACGGCAATGTCGGCATGATGGGCATTTCGTGGGGCGGCTTCAACTGCCTGCAGGTAGCAGCCAAGCAGCCGCCGGCGCTGAAGGCGGTCATCAGTCTCTGTTCGACGGTCGACCGCTATGCCGACGACATCCACTACAAGGGCGGCTGCCTGCTGATCGAGAATTTCGGCTGGGCCTCGACCATGCTGTCCTATTCGTCAAGGCCGCCGGATCCGTTGCTGGCCGGCGACAACAGATGGCGCGACCTGTGGCTGACCAGGCTGGAGAACCAGCCATTCCTGGCACCGCTGTGGCTGAAGCACCAGCATCGCGATGCCTATTGGAAGCGCGGCTCGATCTGCGAGGACTATTCCGCCATCCATGCCGCGGTGCTGTCGATCGGCGGCTGGCATGATGGCTATCGCAATACGATTTCCCATCTCGCCGTCAATATCGAGGCGCCGGTCAAGGGCATCGTCGGCCCGTGGATCCACAAATACCCGCATTACGCCGCGCCCGAACCGCGCATCGGCTTCCTGCAGGAGGCCTTGCGCTGGTGGGACCGCTGGCTGAAGGACATCGACACCGGCGTCGAGGCCGACCCCGCCTACCGCGCCTATGTCATGGACAGCGTGCGTCCGGCGCGCTGGCATCCCGAGCGCCCGGGCCGCTGGGTCGCTGAATCGGAATGGCCGTCGCCCAACATCAAGACCCAAGAGGTTGAGCTTATCGCTGAAGGCAACCACGCTATCGTCGCTTCGCCGCAAAGCTGCGGCCTCGCCGGCGGCGAATATTTCCCCTTCACCTTCGGCCCGGAACTGCCGGGTGACCAGCGCCCCGACGATGCGCTGTCGGTGTGCTTCGACCAGCCGGTGCTGACCGAAACGGTCGACATTGTCGGTGCTCCCGAAGTTGTGGCCAGCGTCTCGTCGGACCGGCGCCAGGCGAACATCGCGGTTCGGCTGTGCGACGTCCATCCGGACGGGGCATCGGAGCTGATCTCGTACGGCGTGCTCAACCTGACGCATCGCAACTCGCACGAATTTCCCGAAGCGCTGGTGCCCGGCGAAACCGTCAGCGCCCGGGTGGTGCTCGACCAATGCGCCTATCGCGTGCCGGCCGGCCATCGCTTGCGCGTTGCCGTTTCGAACGCCTACTGGCCGATGATCTGGCCGTCGCCGGAGCCGGTCCGGCTGGAATTGTCGGCCGCGACATTGATGCTGCCGGTACGCCCGCCAGCGACAGGCGACGAGGTCACCTTCCCCGCTCCCGAAGGTGCTGCGCCCTGGGCAACGGAGACGCTTCGGCCCGCCAATTCCGAGCGTCATGTCGATCGCGACGAAAAGACCGGAATGATTACGGTTTCCATCGTCGACGATTTCGGTGAGGTGCGCGACCTGGAGCATGGCCTCGCCCACGGGAGCATCGCCAGGGAGACATGGGCGATCCATCCTGACAATCCGCTGTCAGCCTCGGGCAAGACGCATTGGAGCCAGACGCTGTCGCGAAATGGATGGTCGGTGCGCACCGAAACCTTCGCCGAAATGCGGTCCGACGCGCAAAGCTTCGTGGTTAGCGCCAGAATTGAAGCCTATGAAGGCGAGAAACTCGTCTTCGAGCGCAATTTCGAGGAGAAAATCCCGCGCGTGCTGCTTTGAGCGCTTATAGCGATTGGTCCAATTGCGACGCACGATTTACGCCACGGCATGTCGCATTCGGTCTTGCTTACCGCTTTCCCTTACGGTCATTATTCTCCCGATTGAAATGAGAAAAACGACCATAAGGTCGGACCAACAGAGTGAGGAACTCAACATGTCGAACGAACTGGAATATCTGAGCCGGCGCGTTGCGTCCGGCAAGCTGAGCCGTCGCGATTTTCTCGGCCGGGCAGCAGCGCTCGGCGTCACCGCAACCTTCGCCAATTCGCTGCTATCCAGCGCTTCCCGCGCGGCGGGTCCGGTCAAGGGCGGCACGCTCAAGGCCGGCCTGGTCGGTGGCGAGTCCACCAACAGCCTCGATCCGGCGCTGTTTATGACGCAGGTGCCGTTCGCCTTCGGCAAGATGTGGGGCGAACTGATCGTCGAACTGTCTCCCGAAGGCAAGCTCGAGAACCGCATTGCCGAGGAGATCGGCTCGTCGGACGACGCCAAGACCTGGACGCTGAAGATCCGCGATGGCGTCGAGTTTCACAACGGCAAGAAGGTGACCGCAGAGGACGTGGCCGCCACCCTCGAACGCCATTCGGACGAGAAGTCGAAGTCCGGCGCGCTCGGTTACATGAAAGGCATCGAGAGCATAAAGGCCAGCGGCAAGGAAGTGGTGCTGACGCTGAAGGAGCCGAATGCCGACCTGCCCTACCTGCTTAGCGACTATCACCTGATCATCCAGCCGAACGGCGGCAAGGACAAGGCCGATGCCGGTATCTCGGCGGGTCCTTACAAGGTCACCACCAACGAGCCCGGCGTGCGCCATGGCGGCGAGCGCTTCGCCAATTACTGGCAGGGCGACAAGATGGGCCATGCCGACCAGATAGAGATCATCGTCATCAACGACGCCACGGCCCGCACGGCGGCGCTGCAGGGCGGCCAGGTCAACATGATCAACCGGGTCGAGCCGAAGATCGTCGATCTGATCAAGCGCGTGCCCGGCGTCACCATCCGCAACCATTCGGGACCCGGCCACTACGTCTTCATCATGCACTGCGACACCGCGCCGTTCGACAACAACGACTTGCGGATGGCGTTGAAGCTGGCGATCGACCGCGAGGAGATGCTGAACAAGGTGCTGCGTGGCTATGGCTCGCTCGGCAACGACTTCCCGATCAATGCATCGTACCCGCTATTCACCGAGATCGAGCAGCGCAAATACGATCCCGATAAGGCCAAGTTCCACTACAAGAAATCGGGCCATGACGGTGCCGTCCTGCTCCGGACGTCGGACGTCGCCTTCCCCGGTGCCGTCGATGCCGCACAGCTGTTCCAGCAAAGCGCGGCCAAGGCCGGCATCAAGCTGGAGATCAAACGCGAACCGGGCGACGGCTACTGGTCGGAAGTCTGGAACAAGCAGCCCTTCTGCGCCTCCTACTGGGGCGGCCGGTCGACGCAGGACCAGATGTACTCTACCGCCTATCTGTCGACGGCCGACTGGAACGACACACGTTTCAAGCGTCCGGATTTCGACAAGATGGTGCTGGCGGCTCGCGCCGAGCTCGAAGAGGCCAAGCGCAAGGCAATGTACCACGACATGGCTGTGATGGTGCGCGACGAGGGCGGCTTGATCCTGCCGATGTTCAATCAGTTCATCGACGCGACGGGCGCCAAGGTCGCCGGCTGGGTGGATGATCCGCATCAGGAGTTGATGAACGGATATGCTCTGGCGAAGTGCTGGCTCGAAGCCTGAGCCCGGCCTTGCGGATATGTCCTCACCCATCGTGAAACTGGTGGCCCAGCGCATTGCGCTGGGCATTCTGCTGCTGTTGGCCGTTTCGGTCCTGATCTTCGCCGGCACCCAAATCCTGCCCGGCGACGTCGCGCAAGCCATTCTCGGGCAGTCGGCGACACCGGAGTCGCTCGCCAATCTGCGCGAGCAGCTCGGCCTCAATGATCCCGCTTACATCCGTTATTTTCGTTGGCTCGGCGGCATCCTGACCGGTGATCTCGGCACGGCTATGTCGAGCGGTCAGGATATCGCAACCTCGATCAAGGGAAGGCTGTGGAACACGCTGTTCCTCGCCTTCTGGGCGGCGATCGTCGCGGTGCCGCTGGCGATCATCCTCGGCCTGATCGCGGTGCGCTACCGCAATGGCTGGGTCGACAAGCTGATCTCCGGGTTAGCGCTCGCCTCGACCTCGTTTCCGGAATTCTTCATCGGCTATGTGCTCGTCTTTTTCTTCGCGGTGCAACATCAATGGTTTCCCGCCATTTCCACGGTCTATGACGGGATGCCTTTCGGCGAACGCATTCAGGCCATAGCACTGCCGGCGGCAGCGCTGACCCTGGTGGTGCTCGCGCATATGATGCGCATGACGCGCGCTGCGATCCTCAATGTGATGCAGTCCGCCTATGTCGAGACCGCCGAACTGAAGGGGCTGTCGGCCTTCGCGGTCATCCGCAGGCATGCCTTCCCCAATGCCATCGCGCCGATCATCAACGTCGTGATGCTCAATCTCGCTTACCTGATCGTCGGCGTCGTCGTGGTCGAAGTTATCTTTGTCTATCCAGGCATGGGCCAATACCTCGTCGACCACGTCACCAAGCGTGACGTGCCGGTGGTGCAGGCGGTCGGGCTGATCTTCGCCGCTGTCTACATCAGCCTGAACATCATCGCGGACATAGCGGCGATCGTCGCGAATCCGCGCCTCAGACATCCGAAATGAGGGGGGCGGGTATGCTCGTCATCAAACGCATCCCCATCCCGGCATTGGTCGGCATCGTGCTGACGGCGCTGTTCGTGCTGGCAGCGATCTTTGCGCCGTGGATCGCGCCGCATGGCAATGCCGAGATCGTCAGCGACGTCCCTTGGGAACCGATGTCGGCGGCGCATTGGCTGGGCACCGACAATCTCGGCCGCGATCTGTTGTCGCGCATGATCTATGGCGCCCGCATCACCCTGTTCATCGCGGTGCTGGCGACCGCGCTGTCGTTCTCGCTCGGCGCCATCCTCGGCTTCTCGGCGGCGGTTTTCGGCGGCTGGTTCGACACGCTTCTGTCGCGTCTCGTCGATCTCCTGATGTCGATCCCGACGCTGATCATGGCGCTTGTGGTGCTGTCGGTGCTGCCATCCAATCTGGTGACGCTGATCCTGGTCATGGGCGTTCTCGACTCGACCCGCGTCTACCGCCTGTCGAGGGCGGTCGCCGTCGATATCAACGTCATGGACTATGTCGAGGCGGCCAAATTGCGCGGCGAAGGCAGCGGCTGGATCATCTTCCGGGAAATCCTGCCCAATGCGCTGTCGCCGCTGGTTTCGGAACTCGGCCTGCGCTTCATCTATGCCGTACTGTTCCTGTCGACGCTGTCCTTCCTCGGGCTTGGCGTGCAGCCGCCGGACGCCGATTGGGGCGGCATGGTCAAGGAAAACAAGGATGGCATCGTCTTCGGCATAGGCGCCGCCCTCATTCCGGCGGCGGCGATCGCAGCGCTGGCGATTTCCGTCAATCTCGTCGCTGACTGGGTGCTCAACCGCACGACAAGCCTGAAGGGAGGACGCGGGTAATGGCTGACAAGCAACCAAAGCCCGGGCAACCGAAGCCCGGGCAACCAAACTCCGGCGTGCTGCTCGACATCCGCAATCTGCGCATCGAGGCCACGGTATATCCGCCGGGTGAGGCGCCGAAGAACATCGTGCTGGTGCACGATGTCTCGCTGATTCTCGAAAAGGGCAAGGTGCTCGGATTGATCGGCGAGTCCGGCGCCGGCAAATCGACCATCGGCCTGTCGTCGATGGGCTACGGCCGCGGCGGCGTGCGCATCACCGGCGGCGAGGTCATCCTCAATGGCCGCGACATCCTGAAGGGCGGCAACGAAGGGTTTCGCAAATTGCGCGGCCGCGAGGTCTGCTATGTCGCGCAATCGGCGGCAGCCGCCTTCAATCCGGCGCACAGGCTGATGGACCAGGTGGTCGAGGCAGCACTCCTGCACGGCACGGCGACGCGGGCCGAAGCCGAAAAGCGCGCCGTGGCGCTGTTCAAGAAGCTCAGCCTGCCGAACCCCGAAAGCATCGGCGAGCGCTTTCCCCACCAGGTGTCGGGCGGTCAGCTGCAGCGCGTGATGACGGCAATGGCGTTGTGCTCGGAACCCGACCTGATCGTCTTCGACGAGCCGACCACGGCGCTCGACGTGACCACGCAGATCGATGTCCTGGCGGCGATCAAGGATGCCATCCGCGACACGCATGTCGCGGCGCTCTACATCACTCACGATCTTGCCGTCGTCGCCCAGGTCTCGGACGAGATCATGGTGCTGCGCCACGGCCGGCTGGTCGAATGGGGGGGCACCCGTCAGATCATCAAGGAGCCGCGCCAGGAATACACCAACGCGCTGGTTTCGGTGCATGAGATCGAACACCAGGAGCAGAAGCCCGGCACGAGCCCGTTCCTGTCGGTCAAGAACATCACCGCCGCCTATGGCCGCAGTCACATCAAGGTGCTGAAGAACGTCTCGGTCGATATTTTCCCCGGCCAGACGCTGGCGGTGGTCGGCGAGTCCGGCTCCGGCAAATCGACACTGGCGCGCGCCATCACCGGCCTCTTGCCGCCCGAACAAGGCACCGTCACCTTCGACGGACGGCCGCTCGCCAACCGGCTTGCCGACCGGCCGAAGGAGGACCTGCGCCAGCTGCAGATGATCTACCAGATGGCCGACGTGGCGATGAACCCGCGCCAGACGGTCGGCACCATCATCGGTCGGCCGCTGGAATTCTATTTTGGGATGCGCGGGCGCGAGCGCGACAAACGCGTCGCCGAACTCCTCGATAAGATCGAAATGGGTAAAGGCTATGTCGACCGCTATCCGGCCGAGCTTTCGGGCGGCCAGAAGCAGCGCGTCTGCATCGCCCGTTCGCTCGCCGCCAAGCCGAAGCTGATCATCTGCGACGAGGTGACCTCGGCGCTCGATCCGCTGGTCGCCCACGGCATACTGGAGCTGCTCCTCGGGCTGCAGAAAGAGGAAAACGTCGCTTATCTGTTCATCACCCATGATCTCGCAACAGTGAAATCGATCGCCGATTCGATCGCCGTGATGTATCGCGGCGAAGTGGTGCGCTACGGCGCCAAGAGCAAGGTGCTGACGCCGCCCTTCGATGCCTATACGGATCTTTTGCTATCGTCGGTGCCCGAAATGGAGATCGGCTGGCTGGAAAAGGCGATCAAGGGACGGCGCATGGCCAGCGCGGGAAATTAGACACTCCGTGGCGCTCGACACAAAACTGTTGCTCATCATCCTCGACGGCGTGCCTTACCGGAACTGGCGACGGCTGATGGGCAATCTCGAAGGCTGGGTGCAATCAGGCGAAGCCCGCGTATGGAAAATGCGTTCCGTGCTGCCGTCGACCTCGGCATCCTGCTATGCCTCGATCCACACCGGCGTGCCGCCGCAAGTGCACGGTATCCTGTCGAACGAGAACCGGTTTCGCGTCGAACAGCCGGACATCTTTTCCGAAGTCAGCAGGGCCGGCGGCAAGACCGGTGCGGTCACCCACTCCTACTGGTCCGAATTCTTCCGGGCCTATCCGTTCGACCTGGTCGAGGACATGGAGTTCGACCAGCCGGGCAGGCCGATCAGCCATGGCCGGTTCCACACCATGACCGGCTACAATGCCAGGAACCAGATGACGCCGAGCGACGTCGACCTGTTCGCGACGTTGACCATGCTGACCAGGCGCTACGGCATCGATTACGGCATCCTGCACAGCTGTACTCTGGACTCGATGGGCCACCGCTTCGGCCATGACTGCCACGAGATGGATCATGCCGTCTATGCAATGGACGCCATGCTCGCCGGCTTCCTGCCGCGCTGGCGGGAAGCCGGCTACGAGGTGATCGTCACCGCCGATCATGGCCAGACCGATCGCGGCCATCATGGCGGCCACGACGAGGAGATGCAGGATTTCGCACTTTACTACTTCGGATCCGGCGAGGGTCCGGAAGCCAGTACGCTGCTCGATCAGTTGCAGCTCGCGCCGACGGTGCTTGCGCGCCTCGGCGTGCCGGTGCCGGCGACGATGAAGGCAAAGCCGTTCCTGAGTTGAGCGCGCGCCCTCTTCTCCCTCTGGCAACGCTCCCGCTCTTCAGTTAGCCTCCGCAGATATACGGGCGGATGCGGTGAACCTTTTTGGGCCGATCAGCGACAGAGCAGGCAGGAGCCAGGCGGCTCGACCGGCGATGACGGCCGCGGAGACCGATCGCGCGCTTGTCGAGCGGGTCGCGAAAGGCGACCGTGCCGCCGTGCGGCTCCTGTTCATGCGCCACCACGCGCGGGTCTACCGCTTCGTGGCACGCCAGACGGGATCGGAACTGATGGCCGACGATATCGCGAACGAGGTGTTCCTCGAACTCTGGCGGCAGGCACCGGCCTTCGAGGGGCGCTCGGAGGTTTCGACATGGCTGCTCGGCATTGCCCGCTTCAAGGCGCTGTCCCTGCTGCGCAAGAAGAAGGAAGACTGGATCGACGACGATGACGCGGCCCAGGTCGCCGACGGCGCCGACACGCCTGAAGTCGTGACGATGAAGGAAGACAAGGCCGCCGCCTTGCGACACTTTATCGATGCCATGCCGGAAGAGCACCGCACGGTGATCGACCTTGCCTATTATCACGGGCAATCGGTGAGCGAGATCGGCGAGGTACTCGGCATCCCGGTCGCAACGGTCAAGACCAGGATGTTCTACGCCCGCAAGAAACTCGGCGAAGCCCTCAAGGCCGCCGGTTACGACAGGGGGTGGCCATGAGCGCCGCTGAAAAGATGTCACGCCGCGACGAAATGGAAATGCTGCTGCCGTTTTATCTGAACGGCTCGCTGGAGGGCACCGAGCTCGAAGCCATCGAGGAATGGCTGACGAGCGATCCGGCGGCGATGGCCGCACTAGGCGAGGCCGAGGCCGAATTCTCCGGCACCGCTGCCGCAAACGAGGCAATCCGCCCGCCGGCCGATGCGCTCAGCCGCTTTGCCAAGGCGCTCGACGCCGAGGCCGGCCCGTCCCGCGCGCCGGCGGCATCGTCCTGGCTGGCGCAAGCCTGGAGCCGCTTCATGGCGGTGCCCGCCGGCGTCGCCTGGGCCGCGGCCGCGGTGCTGCTGGCCCTGGTCGTCGCGCAATCCTTTGTGCAGACCGGCAACAGAGGTGGCGATTTCGAGATTGCCGGATCGGAGGACGATCTGGCCAAAATGCCGTTTGCACTGGTGAAGTTCAAACCGGATGCGAAGCTGTCCGATATCGTCGCTTTTCTCGACCAGAACCAGTTGAAGATCGCTGGCGGGCCGACCGCCGACGGCGTCTTCCGCGTCGGCGTCCCGGCCGAGACCGCCGCCGACTATCAGAAGCTGCTTGGCCTTATCGCCGCCCAGCCTTTCACCGAAGCTGCCCTGGAGGGAAGGAAACCGGCTGATGGCGGCTGAGGCGGTCATTCGATTGACGGCGGCGATCACAATCTTCGCCGCGTCTGCCGTTGCACAAACCAACGATCCTAACCTCACCCAGGCTGAGATCGACTGCCTGAACCGGGGAAATGCTGCCAACGCCGACTGCGCCAAGGATGGCGGCGGCGTGAAGGATGGCGGCAAAGCGCCGGCTCATGGAACGACGGGCGCGGTGTTTCTTCCGGGCTTGATTGTCGACCTGTTCCCCAATCCTGCCGTAGTCACCGAGGCGCCGATACCTCCTGGCAATACTGCAACCCCACCCGCCGTCGCGCCGGCAATACAGGCTGCGGTGCCGGGCGGTGCGGTGGTTGCGCCGACCGATCTTGTGGCAACCGAGCCGCCGCGCGCCGTGACCGGCGATTTCGTGCCCGACGAGGTGCTGGTCACCGTCAATGGCGATGCCGGCGCGGTCCAGCAGATCGCGGCCTCGTTCGGCCTCGAGATACGCTCGCAGCGGCAGTCGCGGCTGCTCGGCAACACGCTGGTGCGCTTCGGCATTCCCGATGGCCGCCCGGTCGGCGTCGTGCTGGCGCAGCTCGCCGCCGACGGCCGCACTTTGCGGCGTGAGGCCAACCATGTCTACTCGCTGCAGCAGGCGGCCAGCATCGCCAATTATGCGTTCGAGCGCATCGCGCTCGATGCCGACAAAGCCAGCGGCGAGAATGTGCGCGTCGGCGTCATCGACACCGGCATCGACGACGGCAATCCGGCGCTCTCCGGCGTCATCGCCGGGCAGTTCGATGCCATGCCCGACGTGCCGATCAAGGCGCGCGACCACGGCACTTCGGTCGATGGACTGATCGCCGGCACCGGCGCGTTCAAAGGCATGGCGCCGGGCGCCAGGATCTATCATGCCCGCGCCTTCGAGGGCGGCAAGTCGACCATGGACGTCGTCCTTTCGGCGCTTGACTGGGCGGCGGAGCAGGATGTCCGCATCATCAATATGAGCTTCGTCGGCCCGAAGAACGACCTGCTCGGCATCGCCTGCCGCAATGCGCGTGCGCTTGGCATCGTGCTGGTTGCGGCCGCCGGCAATAACGGACCGAAGGCGCCCTATGGTTATCCGGCCGCCTTCGACGGCGTGATCGCGGTGACGGCCACCGATGCCAAGGACGGGCTGATGCCGCAGGCCAATCGCGGCGCCTATGTCTTCATCTCCGCTCCCGGCGTTGAGATGGTGGCGCCGAGCGGCGCCGGCTCGGACGTGGTGACCGGGACGTCCTTCGCCGCGGCGATCGTGACCGGCGCCGTCGCCAATCTGTTGCATGCCGCGCCCGACCGCTCCGCCGACTGGGTCGAGAAAGCACTTGCCGCCACGGCAAAGGATCTCGGCGCGAAGGGGCGGGACAATGACTTCGGCTACGGGCTTCTGAACACCAAGGCGGCCGAGGCGGCGAATGAATAGCCCGCTCAGGACGCGTTTTGCTGAGGACGTAGGAGAAAATAGAATGCGGCGACGTGCGTTATCATCAGCAGCGGTACGTAGATGATCGGGATCGCGTAGGTGGCGCCCAGTTCGCCTGCGCGTGCAGGAAGGCCGATCTGAATGGCGTGGTAATAGTCGACGATGAGGTCGACCGTCCCTGCGACGTTGAAGGCGACGACCAACGGCCAGAAGAGCGGGCGTATCCTCACCGTGAGCAGCGCCAGCATGGCCAGCACGCCGGTCGCGAAATCGCCGTAGGCGGCGAACACGGCGAAATCAGCGGGCAGATTGGGGCTTACGACGCCCGGAACCAGGAAGACGAGCCCGAAGAAGCGGAAGCTGTGCAGCATAGCGATAGCGCGTTGCGCCGCGACCCGGTCCATCGACCTGAGCAACGGCAAACCGTACGCGCCGAAGCAAAGCAGCCACGCGACATAGCCGAGAACAAGATGGGTTTGGAACACCATTTCCGTGGACATTTGGCCTACTCTCAACAGTTGGTTCACGCGGCTTTAAGCCCGCTACCGCAATTCGACTATCCGGTGTAATCACAACAACCTATGAAGCAGAACTACACAGTCCGACATGGTGCGCTGGAGGGCGTCGAGGCGTTCCTGGCCGTCGCCAGGCGGCGTAACTTCCGCCGTGCCGCCGCCGATCTCGGCGTGACGCCATCGGCCGTGAGCCAAGCGGTGCGCGCGCTGGAAGCTCGCCTGGGCACGGCGCTGTTCGTCCGCACGACGCGGAGCGTTGGTTTAACCGAACCTGGCCAGCGGTTCCTCGACCGTGCCGGCCCGGCATTCGAGGAGCTCGTCGCGGCCGGCGAGGCCACTCGCGATATCGGCCAGCGGCCGACCGGTCTGCTGCGCCTGTCTGTGCCTCGCGCCATCGTGCCGCTGATGTTGGAGCCGGTGCTCGCGTCGTTCTGCCAAGCCTATCCTGAGATCGAACTGGAGATCGCCGTGAGCGACCAGATGGTCGATCTCGCGACCGGCGGGTTCGACGCCGGCATCCGCCTCGGGCAACTCATCGCCGCCGACATGGTCGCGGTGCGGCTGACCCCGCCGTTCTCGTTCGTAGTCGTCGGCAGCCCTGACTATTTTGAGCGCTACGGCCGTCCCGAGCGTGTCGACGACTTGCGCCACCACGCCTGCTTACGCTTGCGTCGCTCGAATGGCGCCATCGCGCCCTGGTCGTTCATCGACGGCAACGGTGCAATCGAAGCGATCGTCTCAGGCCCGCTGATCGCGCACGACTATTCGACATTGGTCGGGGCCGCGATGCGGGGCGTCGGGTTGGCGCAGACGCCGCGACCACTCGCCGAAGGTCCGATAGCCGAAGGAAAACTCCAGTCGGTGCTCGACGGCGTCGCCACGACGACACCGGGTGTCTTCCTTTATCATCCCGGCAAGCGCCAAGTCCTGCCGAAGCTGCGCGCCTTCATCGATCACCTCAAATCCGCGGCCTGAGACCAGGACGCACCCGCTGGTGCTGGCCAACAGCCGCCAAGAGTCGACCTCGGTCGTTCAGAGTGATTGCCTCTAGGCCGGCGCGCCGGCGACCGATCCCCTGACCACCAGGTCGACCGGCCAGACTTCGCCGCGAGCGCCCTCCTCCAGGCCGGAAATCCGCGCCGCCAGCCGTTCGGCGATGCGCGCGCCGGCGAGGCGGATCGACGAACGCGTCGTCGACAATGGCACCGAAAAATTTTCCGGCTTCAGCCAGGGAAAGACGTCGTCATGGGCGATCAGCGACAGGTCGCCCGGAATGGTCAGGCCGAGATCGCGCACCGCGCGCACCACGCCGAGCGCCATAATCAGGCTGGAGCAGGCGATCGCCGTCGGCGCGTCGCTTTGTTCCAGCAGACGCCTGGCGGCGCGGTAGCCGTTCTCCTCGGTCATGGTGAGGGAACAGACATGCTGATCTCGAAGCACCAGGCCGTTCGCCGCAAGCGCGCGGCGCACGCCGCGCTCGCGATGGATGGCGAAGGTCTCGCGATCGTCGCCGTTGATCAGCGCCAGACGCCTATGACCGAGCTGAACGAGTAGCCGCGCCGCCTCGTGGAAGGCGCCCTCATTGTCGATGTCGGTGAACGGATAGTCGAAATCGAAGCCTTCGCTGCGGCCATGGACGATGAAGGGAATGCCGAGCGTATTGACCAGCGCCACCCGCCGGTCGGCCGGCCTCGGCGACGAGATATAGACCGCGTCGACCTGCCGGTTGGCGACAATGCGGCGGTAGGTCGTCTCCTGGTCGTCGGCATCGGCCGGTGACAGCACCAGGTCGAGCTCGTGCGAACGCGCATAGTCGCCGAGGCCGGACAGGAACTCGACGAAATGCGGGTCGATGTCGACGGTCGTTCCCGTCGGCAGCACATAGCCGATCATGCCGGTCTTGCCGGTCGCCAGCCGGCGGGCGCTCGGATTGGGGCGATAGCCGTGACGCTTGGCGGCATCGACCACCCGCCGGCGCGTTTCCTCGTTGACTTCCGGGTAGCCGTTCAATGCGCGGCTCACCGTAGTCTGCGAAAGCGCCAGCATGTGGGAGAGCTGCTTGAGGTTCACCGGAGGCCTCCAACCTCAAAGCGCTTTTAATCTGAATCGAGCTAGCCGCTACGAACCGCGTTGCCGAGCGCACTGACCATACGCACGGTTCGGACCGGTTTGAAGCCGAATTTGCTGCTGCACCGCCAGAAACTGTGCTGCAGCGCACTTTCGCCGGCACTCGACCGCAGAAATTAAATCGATTAGTCTGGCTTTCTCTTGACTCCGGATCAATTCAGTGGCGAGATCAAAATCACCAAAGCGCTTTGGAAGACTCTACGAAAGGTTGCAGTTCCTTTCCGACTGAGTCACAGTCCTGCAGCGCCGGCGGACGGAATGGAGGTTTCGTTCGGTGTTTGTCACCACTGGGAGGGAATACCGATGAAGAAAATGCTTCTGCTGGGTGCTGCGTTCGCCACGCTTGCGCTCGCCATGCCGGCGCAAGCCGAACTGAAGTTCAAGCCGGGCGAAGATCCCCGTTTCAACTGGGCCAACTACGAAGAGCTCAAGAAAGTCGACCTCAAGGGCGAGACGCTGACGATCTTCGGGCCGTGGCGCGGCGAGGACGAAGGGCTTATCCGCACCGTCCTCGATTACTTCTCCGAAGCCACCGGCGCCGAGATCAAGTACTCCTCGTCGGAGAATTACGAGCAGCAGATCGTCATCGACACGCAGGCCGGCAGCCCGCCCAACATCGCCGTGCTGCCGCAGCCGGGCCTGATCCAGGATCTGGCATCGAAGGGTCTTTTGACGCCGCTCGGCGACGACACCGCCAACTGGGTCAAGGACAATTACGGCGCCGGCCAATCCTGGGTCGATCTCGGCACGTTCAAGGACAAGGACGGCAAGCCCGGCTTCTTCGCCTTTCCGTATAAGGCCGACGTGAAGTCGCTGGTCTGGTACTCGCCGGACAATTTCGAGGAAGCCGGCTACAAGGTGCCGAAGACGCAGGAAGAGCTTGCCGAGCTCGAAAAGAAGATCATCGCCGACGGCGGCACGCCATGGTGCATCGGGCTTGGTTCGGGCGGCGCCACCGGCTGGCCGGCGACCGACTGGGTCGAAGACATCATGCTGCGCACCCAGACGCCCGAGACCTACGACAAATGGGTGAAGAACGAAATTCCGTTCAACGATCCGGCAGTGGTCAACGCCATCGACATTTTCGGCAAGATCGCCACCGACGACAAGATGGTCGAGGGCGGCGCCAAGGCGGTTGCGGCGACCGATTTCCGTGACAGCCCGAAGGGCCTCTTCTCGGTGCCGCCAAAATGTTATCTGCACCATCAGGCATCGTTCATCCCGACCTTCTTCCCGCAAGGCACAAAGATGGGCGAGGATGCCGACTTCTTCTACTTCCCGCCTTACGCTTCCAAGCCCGAGCTCGGCACTCCGGTGCTCGGCGCCGGCACGCTCGCCATGATCACCAAAGACAGCAAGAGTGCCCGCGCGTTCATCGAATTCCTGAAGCTGCCGCTCGCTCATGAGATCTGGATGGCGCAGGGCGGCTTCGTGACGCCGTTCAAGTCGGTCAACAAGGACGCCTATGCCAGCGACGCGCTGAAGAAGCAGGGCGAGATCCTGGCCAACGCCTCGACCTTCCGCTTCGACGGGTCCGACCTGATGCCGGGCAAGATCGGCGCCGGTGCGTTCTGGACCGGCATGATCGACCTGGTCGGCGGCAAGTCCGCCCAGGACGTCGCCACCGACATCCAGAAAAGCTGGGACGCGATCAAGTAAGCGGCCGGCTTGAGTTCCCAATGTGATGTGGTCCGGGCCTCAAACGGCCCAGACCTTATCCGGTGCTTGGCGTCGCGTCGATTGTCGTGAGCACAACGCATTCCGGCATGACGCGCGCCCAGTGACCTGCTTTCCGGCTGGTCGCGCTCCAGACAACTGAATCGGCGCATGATCCCGTCGCCAAAGCCATTCTCGACTGGCGGATCCGTGCGCAGGGGGAGGGACCCATGGCGGCTCAGATTTTTTCGGCGATATTCGTCATCATCATCGGCGTGGGCGGCTGCGTCGCCTATTTCTGGGGCGCCAACAAGGCACTCGATACGATCTTTCCGGCACGTGGCGTTTCCGGCAAGGCGGCGATCAACAATCTGCGCCGGCAGGGGGTGATCCGACCCTGGCTGTTCGTCGGCCCGGCGATGATCATCCTCACGATCTACCTGATCTACCCGGTAGTGGAGACGCTGAGGCTGTCGTTCCTCGATCGCGGCGGCGCCCATTTCGTCGGCTTGGCCAACTATCAATGGGCGTTCGGCGACCGCGAGTTCCGCAACTCGATCCTCAACAACATCATCTGGCTGGCGGTGGTGCCGGCCGCCTGCACCTTCC
The DNA here is from genome assembly GCF_040318195.1 of Mesorhizobium sp. M1273. Taxonomy (NCBI): domain Bacteria; kingdom Pseudomonadati; phylum Pseudomonadota; class Alphaproteobacteria; order Hyphomicrobiales; family Phyllobacteriaceae; genus Mesorhizobium; species Mesorhizobium sp. M1273. The sequence goes on from NZ_JAMYLV010000008.1 coordinate 201,533, forward strand.
TCGGGCTGATCATCGCCGTGCTCACCGACAAGATCTGGTGGGGCACCATCGCAAAAAGCCTGATCTTCCTGCCGCTCGCCATCTCGTTCGTCGGCGCCAGCGTCATCTGGAAATTCATCTACGAATATCGCGGCGAGGGCCAGACGCAGATCGGCCTGCTCAATGCCATCATCCAGTATTTCGGCGGCCAGCCGCAGGTCTGGATCTCGCTGCCGTTCTGGAACAACTTCTTCCTGATGGTCATCCTGATCTGGATCCAGACCGGCTTTGCCATGGTCATCCTGTCGTCGGCCTTGCGCGGCATTCCGGAAGAGACGCTGGAAGCCGCCGTCATCGACGGCGCCAACCCTTTCCAGATCTTCTGGAAGATCATGGTGCCGCAGATCTGGGGCACCATCGCCGTGGTCTGGACCACCATCACCATCCTGGTGCTGAAGGTTTTCGACATCGTGCTGACCATGACCAACGGCCAGTGGAACAGCCAGGTGCTGGCCAATCTGATGTTCGACTGGATGTTCCGCGGCGGCGGCGATTTCGGCCGCGGCGCCACCATCGCCATCATCATCATGATCGCGGTCATTCCGATCATGGTCTGGAACATCCGCCAGGCGAACAAAGAGACGGAAGGGCATTGAGATGGCCGTGTCGACGGGAAAGTCCTTTGTCAGCCGTTTCGGCGTCCATATCGCCGTCTTCATCTTCGTTGCGATCTGGACGATCCCGACGCTCGGCATTCTGGTCTCGTCGCTGCGCGACAAGGACCAGATCATCGCTTCGGGCTGGTGGAACTCGTTCACCAGTTCCAGCCAGACGGAGGCCGGACGGCTGCCGCCCGCCTCGGCGCAGGTCGAGAAGGACGGCAAGTTCGTTCTGCAAGGCAATATTTTCGGCGACGGTCCGGCCCGCAACATCAGCGCCTTCGGCGTCAAGTCGGCAGCGCCGACGCAATATCCCGCCGGCACGACAGCCGATCTCGGCGACGGCGTGACCCTGCAGCTCAATGCCGACGGCAGTTTCGTCATGACCTCGCCGAAGGCTTTCGAAGGCGAACGCGGCCAGCGCGTCTATTACGCCTCGTCGGCGCCGCCGAAATTCACCACCGACAATTACGACACGGTGCTGTTTTCGGAAGGCATCGGCCGCTCCTTCATGAACTCGCTGACCGTCACCATTCCGGCGACCGTCATCCCGATCCTGATCGCCGCGTTCGCCGCTTACGCGCTGGCCTGGATGCGCTTTCCCGGCCGGGCCCTGCTCATCGCCGTCATCATTGGCCTCCTGGTCGTGCCGCTGCAGATGTCGCTGATTCCGCTGTTGAAGCTCTATAACGGCGTCGGCAGCTTCTTCGGCGTGCCGTCGAAGACCTATCTCGGCATCTGGCTGGCGCATACCGGCTTCGGCCTGCCTTTCGCCATCTATCTTCTGAGGAGCTATATCGCCGGCCTGCCACGCGAGATCATGGAGTCGGCGCGCATCGACGGCGCCAGCGATTTCGAGATCTTCGTCAAGATCGTGCTGCCATTGTCGTTCCCGGTGCTGGCCTCGTTCGCCATCTTCCAGTTTCTCTGGGTGTGGAACGATCTGCTGGTGGCGATGGTTTTCCTTGGTACCGAGGGCGACCAGATCGTGCTTACCGCCAAGCTCAATGCGTTGCTCGGCTCGCGCGGCGGCGACTGGGAGATCCTGACGACATCGGCCTTCGTCACCATCATCGTGCCGCTGATCGTGTTCTTCTCGCTGCAGCGCTATTTCGTCCGCGGGCTGCTTGCCGGCTCGGTGAAAGGAGGTTGAGATCATGCAATCCGCTTTGAAGGCCATCCCGAAGCCAGATCTCGCTATAGATCGCGACTGGTGGCGAGGTGCCGTGATCTACCAGATCTACCCGCGCAGCTATCAGGATTCGAACGGCGACGGCATCGGCGACCTCAGGGGCATCATCGGCCGGCTGGCCTACATCGCCTCGCTCGGTGTCGACGCCATCTGGATCTCGCCATTCTTCAAATCGCCGATGAAGGATTTTGGCTACGACGTGTCGGATTATTGCGATGTCGATCCGATGTTCGGCACGCTGGCCGACTTCGACGCGCTGACCGCCGAGGCGCACCGGCTTGGCCTCAAGGTGATGATCGACGAGGTGCTCTCGCACACGGCCGACATCCATCCGTGGTTCAAGGAAAGCCGGTCGAGCCGCAGCAATCCAAAAGCCGACTGGTATGTCTGGGCGGATGCCAAGCCGGACGGCACGCCGCCCAACAACTGGCTGTCGATCTTCGGCGGCTCGGCCTGGCAGTGGGACACCAGCCGCCAGCAATATTATCTGCATAATTTCCTGGCCGAGCAGCCTGACCTCAACTTCCACAGCCGCGCGGTCCAGGACGCGCTGCTCGACGTCACCCGCTTCTGGCTGGAGCGCGGCGTCGACGGTTTTCGCCTCGATACCATCAATTTCTATTTCCACAGCCAAGGCCTGGAAGACAATCCGCCGCTGCCGCCCGAGCAGCGAAACGACCAGACGGCGCCGGCCGTCAACCCCTACAACTACCAGGACCATCTCTACGACAAGAGCCGGCCTGAAAACCTCGGCTTCCTCGAACGCTTCCGCGCCTTGCTCGACGAATATCCGGCGACGGCCGCGGTTGGCGAGGTCGGCGACTCGCAGCGTGGGCTGGAAGTGGTGGCGGCCTATACGGCCGGCGGCAAGCGCGTGCATATGTGTTACTCCTTCGACTTCCTGGCGCCGGAGAAGATCAGCGCGGCAAAGGTACGCTCGGTGCTGGAAACCTTCGGCAAGGTGGCCAGCGACGGCTGGTCGTGCTGGGCCTTCTCCAACCATGACGTGATGCGCCCTGCCTCGCGCTGGGCAGCCGGCGAGCCCGACCCGACCGCCTACCTCAAGGTCATCTCGGCGCTGCTGATGTCGTTGCGCGGCTCGGTCTGCATCTATCAGGGCGAGGAGCTCGGGCTCAGCGAGGCCGAGCTCAGCTTCGAGGATCTGCAGGACCCATACGGCATCCGCTTCTGGCCTGAATTCAAGGGCCGCGACGGCTGCCGTACGCCGATGGTTTGGGACGGCGCTGCCCGCAATGGCGGCTTCTCGACGGCAAAGCCCTGGCTGCCGGTGCCCAGCAAGCACCTTGCGCAAGCCGTCAACGTGCAGCAGGGCGACGACGGCTCGCTGCTCGAGCACTACCGGCGCTTCCTGGCTTTCCGCCGCGCCCATCCGGCACTGGCCAAGGGTGATATCGAGTTCATCGAAAGCGAGGGCGACACCGTCGCCTTCACCCGCCGCGAAGGCAACGAGCAGATCGTCTGCGCCTTCAATCTCGGAGCAAAGCCGGCCGAAGTCGACCTTGGCGGCCGCTCATTGCAGCCCTTGCCGGGACACGGGTTTTCGGGACAGACTGGCGCCGGCACTATCCGCCTCGGCGGCTACGGCGCCTGGTTCGGGCGTATCGACTGAATTCAAGGAAGAACTGGAGGGTACCATGGCCGATGTCACGCTAAGGCAAGTGAGGAAATCATATGGCAATCTCAACATTCTGCACGGCGTCGACCTCGACATAAAGTCGGGCGAATTCATCGTCTTCGTCGGTCCCTCTGGTTGCGGCAAGTCGACCTTGCTGCGCTGCATCGCCGGGCTGGAGGAGATCACCTCGGGCGAGCTCAAGATCGACGGCGAGATCGTCAACGACGTGCCGCCGTCAAAGCGCGGCATCGCCATGGTGTTCCAGTCCTATGCGCTTTATCCGCACATGACCGTCTACGACAACATGGCCTTCTCGATGAAGATCGGCAAGGAAAGCAAGGCCGAGATCGACAAGCGGGTGCGCCAGGCGGCCGAGATCCTGCAGCTGACCAAATATCTCGACCGCCTGCCCAAGGCGATGTCGGGCGGCCAGCGCCAGCGCGTCGCCATCGGCCGCGCCATCGTGCGCAATCCCAAGGTTTTTCTGTTTGACGAACCGCTATCCAACCTCGACGCGGCGCTGCGCGTCGCCACCCGCATCGAGATCGCCAAGCTCAAGGAGTCGATGCCGGCCACGACGATGATCTACGTCACCCACGACCAGGTCGAGGCGATGACGCTGGCCGACCGCATCGTCGTGCTGAAGGAAGGCCATATCGAACAGGTCGGCACGCCGATGGAGCTCTACAAGCGGCCCGGCAATCTTTTCGTCGCCCAGTTCATCGGCTCGCCGGCGATGAACATCCTGCCGGCGACGATCGACAAGACCGGCAACCCGACGGTCGTCAGCCATGTCGGCGGCCGCAAGGCAACGGTGCCGATCGCAACGCCTGCGTCGGCGAAAGGCGCAGCGGTGAGCTTCGGGGTGAGGCCGGAGGATCTGATGATTGCCACCGGCGCCGACTATTTGTTCGAAGGGACGGTCGATTACGTCGAGCAGCTCGGCGAGGTCCAGCTCGTCTATGTCGACATCGGCCGCACCGACCTGCCGCTGGTGACCAAGCTGCCGGGCAATGTCGAGATCAAGCGCGGAGCGACACTGCGGCTGACGGCGGACGCCGGAGACCTGCATATTTTCGACGCGGACGGGCGCTCTTTCGCGCTCCATGAAGCAGAAGCAAAGGCGGCTTGAAGCAGGCATTCTTCCGCCATGCAAGGGACAAGAGCCGGGGGGGGGGGGCGCCCGCCGGGTGTGGGGTAAGTAGATGGCCGCGGAAGGCGGGTAGAGCTTTGCTCGCGGCCCGGCAGCGGCGG